>CAZKQQ010000214.1:0-11816 GCA_964554945.1 uncultured Solibacteraceae bacterium
GCTTAACCCCGGCAAGGAGCTTGACGCGCGCCTGGCGCAACTTGGTAAGGCGCATCGCCTGAAAATCTACCCGCCAATCGGCCGCACCGCGGACGACGGGCACAACTTTCCCCTCCTGGGCGTAAGTATTTGGGAACCGGATGTGTTCGCCTTCCTCGATGAATACATGCGGAAGTGAAGCTGCGAAGCGGCCGCCCTGCTCAGTTTTGTTCATGTTGATGGTTTGCCGGTTGACGGTTCCCGATGCCGGTCCCGTCGGGCGATCAAGAGGAAGGGACGGGCGTGATAGGGTCGACTGGATTCTTCCCTCCAGGGTTGCATGATGCCAGCAGTCAGGTGCGCCAAATCCGAATCGATTGCACAGGGCTAAGAGAGCTGCTTACATAAATGCGTGATCCGGAGAATCTTGGCTATAGTCGGCTCGGCGATTTTCCTGGTTCTCGCACCCGGATTCGTGGCTGGCATGGTCCCGTGGTGGATCTCTCATTGGCGTGTCGAAGCCGCCCTGCTGGGATTGCCGGTGCTTCGTCTTTTCGGCGGCGCTCTCTTCGCCCTCGGCGTCACCGGTCTCTTGGATTCATTTGGCCGATTTGCAGTCCAGGGGATGGGCACGCCCGCTCCGGTTTTTCCGACGCGGCATTTGGTTGTCACCGGACTCTATCGCTATGTCCGAAATCCGATGTATGTGGCAGTCGTCAGCACCATCCTTGGTCAGGGCTTGATCCTCGGAAACATCCAGCTGCTTGAATACGGCGGGGTTGTCTGGTTTCTGTTTCACTTGTTTGTGCTGATTTACGAAGAACCAACCCTAAGAGCGACTTTTGGCTCCGAGTACACGACCTTCTGTGCTGAGGTGCCGCGCTGGATTCCCAGTTTCACCCCATGGACAAGTCATCCGGGTGTGTAGTCGTCATCCCGGGCTTAGAAGCCGGTGGCAGCCGAGGAGGCGTCCGTCTAATTCAGTGGACATTCTGGGCTGACGCGTAGAGGAAACCTTTGGGGAGACCCGCGTTGGGGACATTGCCGTAGATGGGCTCGTCCTCGAAATACCTCTGGATGGTCCTGGTGCTCACGCCTAAACGCTTGGCCACGTCGGAAGCTACGTCTGAAGTGTGCTGGGGCGCGCCAACGCCGGTGTCCTCCCGCAGTAGACTTGTACTAATGCGATTGAAAGCTTGCATTCTAGCCGTTTTCGCTCTCCCATTAGCCGCCCAATGGGCGAATGTTCCGCGTGCAAAGACGAATCTCGCGGCTCCGGCTCCGCGAACCCGCGACGGAAAACCTGATCTGTCGGGTGTCTGGCAAACCGATATCAAATTCAATACGAATCTTGCGGCCGACCTCGATCCTGCTGCCGTCCCCATGACCCGTTGGGCCAAGGGCCTGTACGATCAGCGGCAGGCTAACAATGCTAAGGACGATCCTGAGGGCTTCTGTCTACCTCCGGGCGTCCCGCGCGTGAATGGCGTCCCTTTCCCCGAAAAGATCTTTCAAATGAAAGATGTGATCGTAATCCTATATGAAACACGCTCCACATTCCGGCAGATTTTCTTGGACGGCCGCAAGCCAGCCACCGACGCTCAACCGAGCTGGATGGGCTACTCCACCGGCCGGTGGGAAGGAGATGTTCTGCTCGTTGAAACAACCGGTTTTAACGATAAGACGTGGCTGGATGACGACGGCCATCCGCATTCCGAGGATCTCCATGTCCAGGAACGGTTCCGGCGCCTGGATATGGGGCATCTCTCGATTGAGATCACAATCGAAGATGCCAAGGCATACACTCACCCCTGGGCCGTTACAGAAGTTTTCCAACTCCAGCCGGGCAACGACTTGCTGGAGTATGTCTGCCTGGAAAACAATCTCGATCCGCAGCACCTGGTGGGCAAGTAAATCGATCACCTGAACAGCAGCGTCGCCATTATTTTTGTTTTGTGAATCCGTGTCCATCCGTGGCCGAATAGTGAAATGCCTTGCATTTCAGTCCTCTGTCCTATATGGAACTGGTGTCCCGGAGTGGGAGATTCTGGGGTATTTTGGACATTTCTGACCAAGTTGCTGGGGTGGATGAAAAACCGTTTTCGGCTCGTGACCGGCGCGAAGCTCCTCGCGGGATAGCCACATCCGCGGATCGGGCGTTTCGCGTCAAGTCGATCAGCCTACTTCTGGAGCGCGTAATCCTGAAGACAAGCCGGAATCCGCCGCTTGGGAAGCGGCAGCCGAACAGAAGCCAGCCAGTGCGGAACTGCATGGAGAAGATTGAGCGGAATGGCAGTAGGCCCTTTCTAGTCAGGCAGGATTTCAGCGAAGGCCTCGTCCGGTGATGTTGCCGGCCACCCGACGATGACCAGAAAGACGTCTAGAACAAACAGCGCGATTGCGATATCATTCCAGAGCGTCGCAAGAGCTGACTTCGGCCACAGTTGATTGGCAGCCCAAAGAACAAATGCAGCGGCCAGCAGAATCGCTTTCACCAATTCCCGCCACGGCGGCCGGTGCACACTCTGATAGACCATGTAGGTGATTGCAATCATCGCCAATGGAAGGGCGCCGAGGACGGCGTGAGCATCGGCGGGAAAGCGGGTCGGGACGAAATCCCAGACGAGCAGCACGGCGACGCTGAGGAGTGTGAGGATACCGAGAATGACTGGTGTCGTCCGGTGAGCCCGGTCGAGACGCGTGTACATTTAAAGAGTCTAGCGGATCGCAGTTGCTGAGGCGCGGGCATGACTCGTTCCTGTTCGTAGAGTGAATTGTCGGCGGACCGGAATCAAATCCACATGAGCGAGAAGGCATCCCGGGCTTTGAAGCTGGTGGCAGCCGAGGAGGCGTCCGCCTAATTCAATCGACATTCCGGGCTGACGCGTAGACGAAGCCCTTCGGAAGGCCGGCGTCGGGGATGTTGCCGTAGATCGGTTCGCCGGGGAGACCTTCGGTGATGAGGGCGCGGGCGGCGATTAGACGGTCCAGATCGATTCCGGTGCGCAGGCCCATCGATTCCAAGAGGAACACTAAGTCCTCGGTGACGATGTTACCGGTGGCGCCGGGGGCGTAGGGGCAGCCGCCGATGCCGCCTTGCGAGGCGTCGAACGTGGTGACACCGGCTTCCAGCGCGGCGACTACGTTGGCGAGGCCCTGGCCGCGGGTGTTGTGGAAGTGGGCGGCGCCGGCTTTATCGCCGATCTCGCGGCGTAAGCGAGTGAACAAGCGCTTCACTTGCGTCGGGTTTGCGTAACCGACACTGTCGGAGAGGCCGACGGAGTCGGCGCCGGCTTCTACCAGCAAGGTTGCCATGCGGATGACCCAGTCCTCGGAGACTGGGCCTTCGAGCGAACAGCCGAAGGCGGTGGAGATGCCGGCTTCGACGGCGGGGCGGACGCCCGGCGGCAGAGTTTCGCGGAGCGCGGCGATCTTGCGGACCTCTTCGATGGATTCCTCCGGAGTTTTGCGGACGTTGGCCCTGCTGTGCTCGCGGGAGGCGGAGGTCGGGACGGTCAGCTTGTGGGCTCCGGCGGCGATGGCGCGTTCGGCTCCTTTCAGGTTGGGCACTAAGGCCAGGACCGTGAGGGCGGGGATTTTGACCGCTTCGCGGACTACCTCGCCGGCATCGGCCATCTGCGGCAGGAGCTTCGGCGAGACGAACGAACCGACCTCGATTTCGCGCAGGCCGGCGGAGGCGAGCGCCGCGATCCAACGGTGCTTGACCGCCGTCGGCATCGCGCGTCTGATGCTTTGCAGACCGTCGCGCGGGCCGACTTCGCTGACTAAGATATCGATTTCGGGGGTCATTGCTTTTTGTGGGCCGGCGCGGCGGACGGGCCGATTGCCCAGCGGATGGCGGAGAGGTACAGGCTGCGGATCTCGGGGCGGTCCCAGGCGGTGTCTTCGTGACCGATTTGGGAAACGAAGACGCGGCCTTTGCCATAAGGCTTCGTCCAGATGACCGGGATGCCGTCGCCCGAGCGGGCCAGCACGCGCGCGCCTTCCTGCAGGGCGACCGGCGAAAAATTATCGCGGATGCGCAACGATTTCGGCAGAAACGCCACCAGTGGGTTGGCTGGGGATACGGAGGTCACATCCCAATCTTCTACGGCTGCCGGCTTCTCGTCGATTTGCCCGCCGAGCATCGCGGTGAATTCCGGCCACGAGCGGAACGACCCGATGGCGGAGTGAATCGCAACGAGACCTTTGCCCTCGCGCACGAACGAGAGAAGGTCGGATTTCTGCTGGGGGGTGAGCTTCGGATCCCCGGCGGTGAGCAAGACCACGGCGTCGAAATCGTCCAGGTTCTTATAGAACGTCAGAGTGCCGGTGGCGAAGGCAATTTCCCCTTTGGTGACCAACTGGGGGTCGGTGCGGATCAGCGTATCGTACAAACCTGCCTGGAGACCTAATTCTTCGATGGCGGCCAACGCGTGCGAGAGGGAATCATGCTGGAAGGCGGAGGTGGAGACGTCGCCCAGCGCGAGAATGGTTTTCGGCGGCTGGCCAGTGAGGCGTTGGGTTGAGGTATTGGGACGAAACTCGGGAGCCGCGCGAGCCGGAGCGGCGCGCTCCGCCGACGGAGAGGGTGGCAGGGGACGCGGGGTGACATCGGCATCGGTCAGGCCCATGGCCCACTTGAGCGCTTCGCGGTACATGGTCTGAACGTCGGTGCGATCCCAGACTTCCGGACGGTGGCCGAGGGTGGAGTAAAAGACACGCCCCTTGCCATAGGAGTGGGCCCACGCGACGGCAAAATCCTTGTCGGTACGGTGAACGCGCTTGTTTCCGAGATCCAACTGGTTGGGGTCGAGACGCGCCAGAACGCGCACGCGGCCGCGGGAAAAATCCTTCATCTGGTAAATTTCGTCGTTGATGGTGAAGCGCGGCGGGAAGGCCTTCATGGCGGGAAATGCGGGGTCTTCGACGATGACGGGGGCGTCGAATAACTCCCAGGGATGGTCGTCAAAGCGGCCGCCGATTAACTCGGTGTACTCGGGCCAATCGAAGAAATCGTTGTTGGCCGTATGGGTGGAGACGAAACCTTTGCCATCGTCGCGGACGAAGGAGAGCAGGTCGGCCTTCTGATCGGGGGTCATGGCAGGCTCGCCGATGGAGTAGAAGAAGATGGCGTCGAAATCGGCGAGGCCGCGGTGGCCAGGAAGCGGCTTTTTGGTGAGAAGCTGGGTGTCGGTGCGGATGGTGGTTTCATAGAGGCCGGAGTCGCGCCCGAGGCGCTCGATGGTGGCGAGCGCATGGGAAATGGACGCGTGCTGGTAGGTGCGGGTGCTGGTGTCGCCCACGGCCAGAACGCGGCGTTTTCGGGGCGACTGCGGTTGGGCCGGCAAGGCCAAGGCTGCGAGAACGAGTACGGCGGCCGCCAGGGGCTTCATCACCTGGAGTATATAGCGGTTCCGAAGCGCCGCGGCCGCTTGGTTACCGTGCCGATACGGTAACGGGCTTGTCCGGCAAGGGAGCCGCCCTTATGATGGATTCGCTTGCTAAGGGGAAGACCATGAAGCATATCGTTCTCTTTGCCGGGGCCCTGGTGGCCGCAAGTGCGCAGGTGGTGGAAACGCCGGTTCCGGGCGATCCGGTGGCACTCGACAGCGGGCTGGTGGCCGGCAAGCTGCTGCCCTCGGGCGTCAAGGCGTATCTGGGGATTCCGTTCGCGGCACCGCCGGTGCGGGAGCTGCGCTGGCGCGAACCGCAGCCGGTGAAGCCGTGGAAGGGCGTCTACAACGCGGACCGGAAAATGGCGGAATGCATTCAGGTGCTGAGGCCGCACAACATCAACCACTATTTCGGCGAGGAGCCGACCAGCGAAGACTGTCTGTTTGCGAACGTGTGGGCGCCGGGAACGGCGAAGGCCGGAGCGAACCTGCCGGTGATCGTGTTTATTTACGGCGGCGGGTCGACCATCGGATCAAGCGGGATGGCTCTTTACGACGGCGCGAATGTGGCGGCGCGCGGCGCGGTGTTCGTGAACTTCAATTACCGGGTGGGCGCGATGGGTTTCATGGCACATCCGGAGCTGACCGAGAAATCGCCGCATCACCAATCGGGCAACTATGCGTACCTGGACCAGGTGGCGGCGCTGCAGTGGATTCAGCGGAACATCGCGAGATTCGGCGGCGATCCGGGGAAGGTGATCATCTCGGGGCAGTCGGCGGGAGCGAGTTCGGTGTCGCTGCTGCAGGCGAGCCCGCTGGCGAAGGGCTTGTTCCGCGGGGTAGTTGCGATGAGCGGCGGCGCGTGGGGCAATGGCGGGCAATCGGCCAAACGGGAGGACGCCGAAAAGATTGGGGTGAAGATCCAGGAGGCGCTCAAGGCCAAGTCGGTGGAGGACATGCGGCAGGTGCCGGCAGACCGGATTCTCGCCTTACAGGAAGAGTTCCAGGTCGGCGCCACCGGAGGAGCGATTCGCGTGGGAGGCGCGAACGTGGATGGTTACTTTCTGCCGGAGACGCCGGCAAAGCTCTTCGAAGAACACAAACAGAACGACGTGGCGGTGATTGCCGGGTTCACGCATGACGAGAGTTCGAACGCGCTGCGAACGGCCAAGAGCGCGGAGGAGTACAAGGCTGCCGCGCAGAAGTTATACGGCAACGATGCCGAGGCATTTCTGAAACTCTATCCCGCTTCGAGCGATGCCCAGGCGCATGAGATGGGGCGCACGGCGGCGCGCGAAGGAATGGTCGAGCGAGGCGCGAGAAATTGGGCGATGGAGCAAGCCAAGTACGGCACGGCGCCGGTGTATCTCTTTATGTACTCGCGCGTGCATCCGTATATTCCGGGCGTGGCGATCGCCGATCAGGATACGGCGACGATTGGCGCGTACCATACCAGCGACGTGCCGTACTGGTTCGGAACGCAGGACGCTCTCAACCTGATCCGGCCGACGCGGAAGTGGACGGCGTACGACCGGGAACTGTCGAACCAGATGATGGACGCGCTGATTGCGTTCGCGAAGACCAGCGATCCGAATACCGCCGCGGTGCATTGGCCGAAGTGGACGCCGCAGAGCGAACAACTGTTGGAATTCGGAGACACCATCAAGATACAGCCGATGAATAGCCAGCGGCTGAACTTCATGGCGGGGCACGGCGCGGCGGCGGCTACTCCGCGCGCGGCGCGGGATTAGGCATTTCGCGCGGGCCGATCAGAAGCTTGGCCCAGGTTGGGGAGGATTCCATGCGAATGGTTGTGGTGATAGCCGCGTTCTGCGCCGGCGGGCTGAATCTCTGGCCGCAAGCGACACAGGTCTCGCAGATTGGCGGGATGGTTCAGGATGCAAGCGGCTTCGCGGTTCCCGAGGCCCAAGTAGAAGTCATTAACACCGATACGGGCATCGCGCGCAAGGTAGATACGGCGCCAGATGGCGCGTACATCGTAGCCAATCTGGCGCCGGGGCCGTACCGGCTGGCGGTCACTAAAACGGGGTTTGCTCCTTACCTGCAATCCGGGATCGTGCTGCAGGTGAATACGAACCCGCAAATCAACGTGACGCTGAAAGTCGGCTCTCTGAGCGAACAGGTGGAAGTTCAGGCGAACGCGTCGATGGTGGAATCGCACAGCAACGGAATCGGCCAGGTGATCGACCAGGCGCGCGTACTGGAACTGCCGCTGAACGGGCGGCAGGTGACGCAGCTGGTGACGCTGTCTGGAGGCGCGGCGGATTTTGTGCCCACCAGCGCGGGGCAATCTCTGATCTCGAACAAGAATTATCCGACGGCGGTGGCGTTCTCGGTGGCGGGAGGCCAGGGAGGGCAGACGCTGTTCCTGCTGGATGGCGGCAACAACATGGACCCGATCTCGAACGTGGGTCTGCCGATGCCGTTTCCGGACGCTCTGCAGGAGTTCAAAGTGGAGACCAGCTCGCTGCCGGCGAATTACGGCACGCAGCCGGGCGGAGTGGTGAACGTCATCACCAAGGGCGGCAGTAACGCGTTTCATGGCGACGCTTTCGAATTCCTGCGCAATTACGCGCTGAACGCGCGGAATTTCTTTGCGCCGCAGCGCGATTCGCTGAAGCGGAATCAGTTCGGGGGAACGATCGGGGGGCCGATTCGCAAGAACAAGCTGTTCTTCTTTGCCGGATATCAGGGCACATACGAAAAAGTGGCTCCGGCGGCAAATACCAATTTTGTGGCAACGGCGGCCGCGCTACAGGGCGACTTCACCAGCATTGCCGCGTGCAGCGGAGGAGTGACGCTGCGTGCGCCGTTTGTGGGGAACAAGGTGGACAAGTCACTGCTCAATCCAGTGGCGGTGAATTTTCTGAAATACATTCCGGTCTCGACGGATCCTTGCGGCAAGCTGATCTACGGCATTCCGAGCCGCGACCACGAACATCAGGTTGTGGCCCGGACTGACTGGCAGATCAACAACCGGCACGCGCTGTTCGGACGCTACTTCACGACCGGATACGATCATCCGGCGTACTACACGGACAATCTGCTGACGATGTCGACCGATGCCAGCGTGGGGCTTTCCGATCGGGTGCAGACCGCGGTTGTGGGCCACACGTTCACCATCAATCCGACGACGATCAGCTCATTCCGCATGGGATTCAGCCGGACCAGCGTGATTCGGTTTACTCCCTCCTCGGTGCCGACGCCCAGCCAGTTGGGATCGAACGTCACGCAAGGAGTGCCCGGCTACATCTTTCTCAATGTGACCAACTATTTTTTGCCGGTGTGCCAGAACTGTTCGCCCGGCCCTTGGGTTTCGACCAACTACCAGTTGTCCGAGGAAATCAGCATGATTCGCGGAGCCCACCAGATCGCTTTCGGAGTGAATGCGATGAACTCGCGGCTGAACTCGTTCAGCAATTTCCAGCGCAACGGAAATTTCACGTTCAACGGACAAGTGACTGGAAACGCGCTGGCGGATTTCATGGTGGGAAGGCCTTCCTCGTTTACGCAGAACAACGGACAGATCGGGGACGAGCGCCTGACGGTTCCGTCGTTATATGCGCAAGACAATTTCCGGCTCAGTTCGCGGCTGACGATCAATGCCGGGCTGCGCTGGGATCCGTACATGGCGCCGAGCAAAGCCGTGCCGCAGGTCAGCATCTTCGACCTGGGATGGTATAACGCCGGGATCCGCAGCAAGGTATTCACGAATGCACCCACCGGCACGCTGTTTGTGGGTGACGCGGGGATGCCGGGTTCGCACTTCTTCAATGGGCGACTGGCCGAATTCGCGCCGCGCCTTGGGGTGGTCTACGATCCGCGCGGCAAGGGCCAGGAGACCATTCGAGCGGGCTACGGAGTTTTCTACGGTTCCACGCCTCTATGGCTGCATCCGGGCATTCACGCGCCTTTCACGTATCCGATTAACCTGCCCCAACCAGCGGGAGGCCTGTCCGATCCGTTCGCGGGCGCGCCCTCAAGTAACCCGTATCCGCTGCCGAATCCGCTACCGGCCAATGTGCAATTTCCGCTCTTCGGCACGGGCCTGGGAAATTTCAAGCTGCATCCCAAGCCCACTTACATGGAGCAATGGAACATCGCACTGCAAAAGCAGCTGCCGCACGACTGGCTGGTTTCGGCGACGTACCTGGGGAACCGGACCGCGCACCTGGAAATTGCCGAACCTTATAACCCTTCGATTTTCATTCCCGGCACGTGCGCGGCCGGACAATACGGGCTGACAGCGGCAGGGCCGTGCTCGAACACGTCCAACACGAACTATCGGCGAATGCTCTATCTGGCGAACCCGGCGCAAGCGCAGTATTACGCCGCCATCAACCAGTTCGGCGATGGCGCCAATGCGAATTACAATGGGCTGTTGATCGCGGCACAGCATCGTTTCACTCACAACTTTACGGTGCTGGCGAACGAAACGTGGTCTCACTGCCTGACCGAAAGCGAGGTCGCTTTGAACGGCGCAACGTTCGGGCAGGACCCATTTAATCGACACGGTGAATATGCCAATTGCTTCGCCGACCACCGGCACGCGTTCAATTTCACTTCGGTGGTGAGAACGCCCAAACTATCCCCGGCGTGGGCACAAAGGATTCTGGGCAACTGGCAGGAGTCCACCATCTTTACGGCGGAGACGGGAACGTACTCGTCGATCGCGGTGGGGACCGACAATTCGCGAACGGGAGGCGGGGCGGACCGGCCGAACGTGGTGGGGAATCCCAACCTGAGCAATCCGACTCTGAGTCACTGGTTCGATACCACGGCATTTCTCACCGGAGCCGTGGGAAGCTTCGGCAATGCAGGAAGAAGCACGATACGAGGTCCAGGAGCGTGGAACGTGGATGCGGCGTTGTCGCGGTCGTTCGCCGTCACCGAGCATCAACACGTCGATTTTCGAGGAGAGGCGTTCAACCTCATGAATCACGCCCGCTTTTTGAATCCGAACACTACAATGAACAGCCCGAGTTACGGTCAGGTTCTGAGCGCGCGCGATCCGCGAATTCTGCAGTTCGCGTTAAAGTACATCTTTTGATCGTGGATCGCAGAGTTTTTTTATTTACCGCCGGTAGCGCGGCCGTGTCGGCCCAGACCGCGCCATCCCAGCAAGTGACCGTGGGGGTCATCGGAGTGGGCTTTCGCGGCAGGCAACTGCTCGAAACATGTCTGACGTTGCCGGGCGTGCGGATCGGCGCGGTTTGTGAGACGTATGAGCCGCGCATGTTCGGTGCGGGATATCTAGCGCGCGCGAAAGGGCAGCGCCCACGGTATTACAGGATTTACAGCGACCTGATCGCGGATGGGGATCTGGATGCGGTGCTCATTGCCACGCCGGATTTTTGGCACCGCCGGATGACACTGGAGGCGCTCCGGGCTGAAAAGGATGTCTATGTTGAGCAGCCCCTGTGTCTCTCCTGGCAGGAGGGAGTCGAACTGATCGAGGCCGAAAAGAATTCGCGGCAAATCGTGCAGGTTGGGTCGCAGCGACGGAGCAGTCCTCTTTATATAGAGACGGCGGCGCGGATCGCGGAAGGCGCGGTGGGGCCGGTGCAGATGGCGCAAGCGGACTGCGATTCTTCGTACTTGCGTCGGGGCGTGCTTCGCCGCGGCGGGGTGAAATTCCGCGACCCATTGAATTTTCCGGACTGGCAGGCCGCGGCGGCAACCAAAGTCCCGTACACTCCGGACCGTTTTCTGAACTGGCGCTTCTATTCAATGTATGGCGGCGGCCCGGTAACGGATCTGGGGGTGCACGTTCTGGATGGTGTGCACATGCTCACGGGAAGCTCGTTTCCGTCACGTGTGCAGGCGAGCGGCATTCGTTCCAAGGAAGAAGGGTTCGATACGACAGAGCGCGCCGGTCTGGTCGTCGAATACCCGAATGCCCTGCTCGCGACGCTGACGGTGAACGGGACTGCGGCGAAGCCTCACGAAAACGCAATTATTGATGGGGAGCGGGGCCGTATCGAAATCGATCCACAGGGATCCCGAGGCTCAGTCCTCGATCGCAGCGAGGATCGGGGATTGAGCGATGCCACGCGCCGGCATTTGATGAACTTTTTCGAGTCCGTTCGAAACAGGAAACGTCCCAACGCACCGATCAGCGTGACGTTTCCGGCTACGCTGATTTGTCAGATGGGGAATCTTTCAATTGGCGCCGGCCAGTTGGTCGGGTGGGATGCCGCCCAGAATCGGGTTGAAATCTAGTACGCGCTAATGTCGCGCTTCGCGACCCTCTCAGGTGCCCTAGTGAATAAGAGAGGGTGAACAAGGTGCGCGGAAATCTTGGTCGCACACGGGAAACCCTTCTGGCGCCCGCGACCACTGGAGCAGCGGAGCCAAGAGCACAAGCTGACGGGCCGTCAAAAATTCAGTTTCAATGTGAATTGCACCTGCCGACCTTTG
>CAZKQQ010000215.1:0-11779 GCA_964554945.1 uncultured Solibacteraceae bacterium
GTTTTCGAGGCCGAAGGCTTCGAGCGAGGTGACCAGGTTCTTCGAGTCGAACACGAAACGGTCGATCATCGGATTGTTGTTCAGACCGACCTGGATTTCCAGGTTCGGGGCAGATCCGTCGAGCAGGTGCACGCCGTTGAGGAGATCAAGCATCCAATCGTGCGTGAAGCGTTGAAACTGGTTCCGGTCTCGGTGCCCCACCTGGAAGTAGTCAGCATGTCCGATATCCCGGCCGGCACGGGTTTGGGTTCCTCCTCGAGCTTCACCGTGGCTCTGCTGCGCGCTCTCCATGCCCACCACAAGGATTTTGTACCGCGCGAGCAACTGGCCGAGGAAGCCTGTCAGATCGAGATTGATCTTCTGCGCGAACCGATCGGCAAGCAGGATCAGTACATCGCCGCGTTCGGCGGCATTACTTCCTTCCTGTTTAATCCGGATGGCCGCGTCATCGTCCAGCCCGTTCAGATGAGCGCCGAGGCCCTCTACAATCTCGAGGACAATCTCCTGCTGTTCTTTACCGGCTTCACGCGCGCAGCGTCCACTATTCTGTCGGAGCAGGACACCCGCACCCGCGACGGCGACACCGCCATGCTCAATCACCTGCACCAGATCAAGCGCTTCGGCTATGAGAGCAAGGCCGCGCTGGAAGCCGGCGATCTGCGCGGATTCGCAGCCATCATGCATCGGCACTGGGAACTCAAAAAACAGCGTTCCGGCGCAATGACCAATTCCCAAATCGACCAATGTTATGAGCTGGCCCGCGCTAACGGCGCGCTCGGCGGAAAATTGATCGGCGCCGGCGGCGGCGGCTTTCTCATGTTCTACACCGAAGACAAGACGCGCCTGCGCCGCGTTATGCGCGAGGCCGGCCTGCGCGAGGTGCGCATGCGCTTCGATTTCGAAGGCGCCTCGCTCGTGGCCCGTTCCTGACCCATGCTGCCCGTTGCCATCCTGGCGGGAGGCTTGGCCACGCGCTTGCGGCCCCTCACCGAGACCCTTCCTAAGGCGCTCGTGGAAATTTGCGGCGAGCCGTTCCTCGCCCATCAGTTACGCCTCCTGCGCCGTAATGGAATTACTCATGCCGTGTTGTGCCTCGGACATCTCGGCGACCAGATTCAGGAGTTTGCGGGCGACGGCGGCGCCTTCGGCCTGCATCTCGATTATTCATTCGATGGCCCGGGCCTGCTCGGCACCGCCGGCGCCTTGAAAAAGGCTTTGCCCTTGTTGGGCGAGAGTTTTTTCACGCTCTATGGCGATTCTTACCTGCCGTGCGACTATGCCGCCGTCGAGAAGGCCTTCCTCAATTCCGGCAAGACCGGTTTGATGACCGTTTACCAGAACGAAAGCCGCTGGGACTGGAGCAACGTGGAATTCTCGGAAGGCCGCATCCAGGCGTACGATAAAACCAGCCGGACGCCTGCTATGCGTTATATCGATTATGGGCTCGGCGTGTATCGCCGCCAGCCGTTCGACGCGCTTCCTCCGGGCAAGCCCGCAGACCTCGTCGCCGTCTTTCAGGATTTGCTCCGGTGCGGCGAATTGGCCGGCTTCGAAGTCCCCACCCGGTTTTACGAAATCGGCTCTACCGAAGGCATTCGCGAGCTGGAGGAGTTTTTGTCCCGATGAGTTTTACGGAACAGTTCCTGGCTGAGGCATCCGAAATTATCCGCCGCATCGATCATGCCGAGGTGGAAGCCGTCGCCGCCTTGCTGGCCGGCTGCCGCGCGACCGGCGGTCGCCTCTTTATTCTCGGCGTCGGCGGCAGCGCCGCCAATGCCTCGCATGCGGTAAACGATTTCCGCAAGATCTGCGGCTTCGAAGCCTACGCTCCCACTGACAATGTTTCCGAACTGACTGCCCGCACCAATGACGAAGGCTGGGCCAGCGTCTTTGAGGGCTGGCTGCGCGTCAGCCGCCTGGGGCCTTCGGATGCTCTGCTGATTTTTTCCGTGGGCGGCGGCGATCTCGAGAAACAGGTGAGCCCCAATCTGGTAGCCGCTATTCAATACGCGAAATCGCAAGGCGCTCAGGTCGCGGGTATCGTCGGCCGCGACGGCGGCTTCACGCGCCGGAACGCAAACGCGTCCATTCTCGTGCCAGTGGTGAACGCGCAGCACGTCACCCCGCACACCGAGGCTTTTCAGGCCGTGCTCTGGCATTTGCTGGTGACCCATCCGGCGCTGAAGGTCGCTCAAACCAAGTGGGAATCGGTCCGGTGAAGGCCGTCTTTCTCGATCGCGACGGCGTCCTCAACGTGGCCATGGTCCGCGACGGAAAGCCGTATCCGCCCCCGGGAATGCAGACCGTGAAGCTGTATCCGGACGCGGCTGCGGCGCTGGCTCAACTCAAAGCCGCGGGATTCCTGCTCCTGGTCGTCACTAATCAGCCGGATGTGTCGCGCGGCACGCAATCGCGTGCTGTCGTGGAAGCGCAAAATGCCGCGATCGCGGCGGAATTGCCGATCGACGAATTCTTCGTTTGCTGGCATGATGACCGCGACAATTGTTCGTGCCGCAAGCCGAAACCGGGCCTGCTCCTCGAGGCCGCCGCCCGCTATCCCATCGATTTCTCCGCCAGCTTCCTCATCGGCGATCGCTGGCGCGACATCGATGCCGGAGCCGCCGTCGGCTGCCGCACCGTTCTCATCGACCGCCATTATCGCGAGCGTCCGCCCGCCGTCGAGCCCGATTTTCGTGCGGTTTCGCTCCAGCAGGCCGCCGATTGGATCACGGGGCCCCATTAAATCGCTCTGATTCAGACGAAACCGCGATAAAATCAGCTTGATGAACGCGCGAGTTTTGTGTATCTTTTCTCTCGTTGGGGGGTCGCTGCTGTTATGCGGTCAGCAGAGCCAGATCAGCGGTCCGGTTACCGGTTATGTCTTCGATAGTGCGGCGCACGGTCTTCGGCCCGTCCTCGGCATTCCGGGAGCCTCGCTGCTAGGCGATACGATCGATTTCGGCCTGCAACTCACTTCCGTTTCCGTCGCACCGCGCCAGGATGCCGCGTTCGTCACTGCCGCCGATGGCACACTCCACCTGTTCCGTATCCAGTCCGGCGTCCCCGCCGACCTGAGCCTGAACGGCCTCGCCAACTCTCCGGAACGGGTTGCCTTTAGCCCGTCCGGTACCGCCGCAGCGTTGTATGCAAGGGGCTCGATTCAGATCGTCAGCGGATTGCCCGATTCTGCGGCCATCGCCGCGAGTCTCAGCGTTCAGAGCGCTCCCGATTCGCTCGCGCTGAGTGATGATGGCACCGCTCTTCTGATAGCGTCCGGCAACACCGTCGAACTATTCGCAGGCGCGGCTGACCAGGGAGCGTTGACCAACACCGCAGGTTCGGCTTTGATCGCCTTTGCCCCGGCCAGTCACAACGCCGCAGTCGTGGATCGCACTGGCGCGGGCATCGTTCTGTTCCATAACGTCGGAGGCGCCCCCGATTCGCAGAATCTGGCAGCCACCGACGAAACCATCCAGTCCTCTTCCGCGCTGGCATTTTCCACCGATGGACAGCGCCTGCTTCTCGCCAGCGCCTCCGGCCAGTCAGTAACCACGTTTGACCTCGCCGCCGGCGCCCGCGGAGCCATCCCGTGCACTTGCGCGCCGTCGACTCTGGCGCGGATGGGCGACCTGTTCCGTCTGAATGAGCTCAGCCGCGATCCGTTATGGCTGCTCGATGTCCGTCCCGAAACGGCGGGCGTGACCTTTGTGCCCGCGGCCGCTGCTTCCAATAGTGAAACGCCGGTCATACATCGCCCGACGCGGCCCGAGCGTCCCGTCCGCGGTCTCAATCCGGTCAACCAGTCGGCTGCGCCGGCCGGACGGATCAGCGCAATCCGGCCCGAATAATTCGGTCCTTTAGGAACCAAAATCCGGCCTCACCGTCTAAGCGGTGAGGTCACGCGTGCGAACGTTTCTGCAGGATATCGCATTCTCCTTCCGGCAACTCCGCCATAACCCGGCCTTTGCGCTCACCGCGATTGTCTCCATCGCGCTCGGCATCGGCGCCACCACGGCCGTATTCAGCGTGATGTACGCGGTTCTGATGAATCCCTATCCCTACCGCGATCCCGGACAGCTCGCTTATCTCAATTTGCGGGACAACGCCGGTAACGAGCGGGGCGCCGGACTAAACTTGTTCCAGATCCGCCAGTTGCGCCAGTTGGATTCCATCGAGAGCATTCTGGCGATGAACGAGTGGAACCTCACCACTACCGACGGAGACCTGCCGGAGGACGTGGTCGCGTGGTATCTCTCACCGAACGGAATGACCCACCTCGGTGTTCCGCCGCTGCTGGGTCGCGGCCTGATCTCCTCCGATGCGCCAGAAGGCCAGGCGCCGCAGCCCGTTGTCGTCCTCGGCTATAAATTCTGGCAGAAGCGCTATGCGGGCCGTCCCGACATTGTCGGCCAGCCGCTGCAGCTCGTCCACAAAACGTACACGATCGTTGGAGTGATGCCACCGCGGTTCACGTGGCAGGGCGCCGATCTGTACCTCCCTCTCCAGATGGGTGAATCGCGCGACCAGTATTACTTCTGCTCTCTTCGCCTCAAACCTGGTGTGACGCGCGAACGCGCGAACGCGGAGTTGCAGCCCTTAATCGAACAATTCGCTCGGGAGACCCCGCACCGCTACCCGTCTTCGTTCCACGTTCGCATTCAGGGAATCAATGACTGGGTGGAGAGAAATCTGGGCGGCACGCTCACGCTCCTGTTCGCCGCGGTAGCGCTAATGCTGCTGATCGGCTGCGGCAACGTTTCCATCCTTCTGCTCGCCCGGGGAACGGCGCGCCAGGCGGAGTTGGCGGTCCGCACAGCCATCGGAGCCGCCCGCTCGCGGATCGTCCGGCAATTGCTCACTGAATCGCTGGCGTTATCGCTATGCGGAACTCTCGCCGGCGTTTTGCTCGCAAGCCAGCTGATCCGGGCCATTGTGAAATGGATGCCCGACAACCAGTTTCCTACTGAAGCGTCGATCCATGTCAATCTGCCGGTGCTGCTCTTTAGCGTCGCGCTGGCCGTTGTCACGGGCGTCTTATTCGGTCTCTGGCCGGCATTCCAACTCTCCCGCCCCGATCTGGGCCAGGTAATGCAGGGGGCGTCCCGGCGTACTATCGGCGGCGCACGCGGCAAACGAACTCACGGCATCTTAGTCGCCGCCCAAGTGGCGCTCACACTCGTCCTCCTTACCGGTGCCGGCGAAGCCATTGCGGCATTCCGCCATCTCATGCATGCCGAGTTGGGCTACGATCCCTCCCACACCATGTCAGTGGCCATCCCGGTCCACGACAACACGCACATGAAGTGGGAAGACCGGGCGCAGTATTTCGAACAGATTCGTGCGCGCATTGCACAGATGCCCGGAGTCGTGGGTGCGGGCATCTCCACCAACGCGACGCCCCCCGCGAACGGGAATGACACTCCGTTTGAGATCTTCGGCCAGAACGCCAATCAGCCGCAGACCGCGCGTACCAATTTCGTCAGCCCCGAATATTTCACCGTGTTGCACATTCCGATGGCCGCCGGCCGCGTCTGGACGGCAGCCGAAACCATGCGCGGCGCGCGCCTGGCCTTGGTCAATCAGACCTTCGCGCGTCAATACTGGCCGAAGGGCGATGCCATCGGGCATCAGATTCGAGTGCCGCAATTGAAAGCGATGCTGCCGTACAGCCCCGCCGCGCCTGACAGCGACAGCTGGCTGCAAATCATCGGCGTGGTTGCAGACGCGCGTGACGACGGCCTGCGCAAGCCCGTTAAGCCCGGCATCTATGTTCCGTATGCGATTTCCATGCGCATGTTCACCCAGATCCTCATCCGCGCCCGCGGTGAGCCGCTGGCGCTCCTGCGAGAGGTTCGGCGCGAAGTGAATTCAATCGATGCGGACCAGCAGGTGATGGGAAATCCGCAAGACCTGGAGCAGTGGATCACCAATCGGCCGGAGTGGGCGGGCGAACGCCTTGCCACCATTCTTCTCACCGGCTTCTCGGTCCTGGCTCTGGCGCTCGCGATTGCCGGTCTTTATAGCGTGGTTTCGCACGCCGTCATTCGCCGCACCAATGAGTTCGGTATCCGCATGGCACTGGGCGCGGAATCCGGCGACGTGCTCAGGCTGGTTTTCGTCTCGACTGCCGCCAGCGTCGGCGCCGGGCTCGCAGCAGGCCTCATTCTGAGCCTCGTCTTGGCCCGCGTGTTCTCTGCCTGGACGCAGGAGACCTCGCGCGATCCGCTCATTCTCATCGCCGTAATCCTGCTGCTCGCCGCGTCTGCCGCAGCCGCATGCGTGATCCCCGCGCGCCGCGCTTCTTCGATCGATCCCATGGCCGCCCTCCGCTACGAATAAGGGTGGCATAAGGCTCCGCCTTCTGTCGCGCGCGAAGCGCGCTAGCGTCACTCGAATCCGCCACCGCCCGCCTTGGTATACTCCCTTGGTACACACCCACCGGAGGGGACCGGATGAGACTCTGCTATCTTTTCCTAATCGCGCCGTTACTGATGCTCGCAGCGGACGATCCGTATGCCGCGCAGCTCTTTCAAAAACATTGCGCCTCATGCCACGATTCCGCCGCCGGCGCCGGTGGCCGCATTCCGCAGTTAGCCGCGCTCAAGACCATGACGCCCGGAGCCATTCAAAGAACGCTCGAAAGCGGCCTCATGAAGACACAGGCCGCTCCCCTTTCCGCCGACGAACGTATGAAACTCGCAAATTTTCTGGGCACCGCCGTTACGGTGGAGCGCAAGCGCGACGAAATCGCCAACCCGTGTCCGGCTAGCGCCGCGTGGAGCGATGGCGCCTCGTGGACCGGTTGGGGCGGCGGCGGCCTGAACAATACTCGCTTTCAATCGGCTAAAGACGCAGGACTTCGCGCCGAAGACCTGCCCCGCCTGAAGCTGAAGTGGGCGTTCGCATTCCCAGACACCTCGACGCTGCGTTCCCAGCCCGCCGTTTATCGCGGGCGCATCTTCGCCGGCGGCCAGGACGGCAGTCTCTACTCTCTCGACGCATCCACCGGTTGCGTCCACTGGGCCACCACCGTGCAGTCGCAAGTCCGATCTGGGATTACGGTCGGCGACATCCACGGCAACCCGGCCGTGTTCTTCAGTGATTCCTCCGGCGATGTCTATGCGCTCGATGCGGCCAATGGCAAACAGTTGTGGAAGAGGCGTCCGGACGAACATCCGGCTTCCAGCGTCACTGCGACACCTGTGTTCCACCTGGGCCGCCTCTACGTGGGAGTAGCCTCGCGCGAAGAAGCCCTATCGGTGGCGTCCGGATACGTGTGCTGCACCTTCCGCGGCAGCGAATCCGCCCTCGACGCCGCTACCGGGAAGGTCTTATGGAAGACCTACATGATCGCCGAGCCTTCCAAGGCGCGGCCGAAGACAAAACTGGGCGCCGCGGCGTTCGGGCCTTCCGGCGTGGGCGTCTGGACGGCACCCGTGCTCGACCCCGACCGCGACACCATGTTTGTGACCACGGGCGATAACTATTCCGATCCGCCCACGCCTCTCAGTGACGCGCTCGTGGCCCTGCGTCTCTCGACCGGCGAGATCTTGTGGTCCAAGCAATTCACCGCCAAAGACGCCTGGAACAGCTCCTGCCAGCTTCCCGGCAAGGTGAATTGTCCCGATTCGGACGGGCCTGATTTTGATTTCGCCTCGTCCGCAATTCTGGTTTCGCTGCCCAATGGCAAGCGCGCCCTGCTGCTCGGGCAGAAATCCGCTGTGATTTACGCGGTTGATCCTGACCGCCGCGGCCAAATCCTGTGGCAGTCGCGCATCGGACAGGGCGGCACGGTGGGTGGCATCGAGTGGGGTTCGGCAACCGACGGCCGAAACGTCTACGTCGCTCTATCCGATATCAGCTTCGACCTCAAACTCAAACCCGGCAGTAACGACCGCAGCTACAGTCTTAACCCCAATAAAGGGGGCGGGCTGTTCGCGTTCCGAATCGATAACGGCGAGCGAATCTGGCAGACGCCGCCACCCGGCTGCGGTGACCGCCGTCCGTGCAGCCCGGCTCAATCTTCCGCCGTTACGGCCATTCCCGGCGTCGTCTGGTCCGGCGCCGAAGACGGCCACCTTCGGGGATATTCCACGACCGACGGCAAAATCATTTGGGATTACGATACCGCTCACGATTACAAAACCGTGAACGCCATCCCCGGCAAAGGCGGCGCCATCGATGTGGCGGGGCCGGTAGTCGCCGGTGGCATGCTCTTCACCGTCTCCGGCTATCCGGCGCGCGGCGGCTTGCCCGGTAATGTGTTGCTCGCCTTCGGCCTCGATTCAGGTGAGCGAAAATGAACCGGCCGCTCTTCTGCCTGGCCGTGCTGGCCGCGTTGTTTCTCTCCGCCCAGGGAAAGCAACCCGCCGATGAGAGCGCGAACTTCACCGGCGCCGTTCATCGGCTGGAATCGAACATTCGGGTGCGCGCGGCGCGCATCCGTTTCGAACCCGGCGCGCGCACCAAATGGCACGTCCATGAACGCGGCCAGGTGCTTCTCTGCGAAGAAGGAGTTGCCCGCACGCAGGTGCAAGGGCATCCGGTTCAGGAATTGCACACCGGCGAAACCGCCTACGTTCCCGGCGGCGTGCCGCATTGGCATGGCGCCGCAGCCGGTCAGGCCACCACGCTTTTCTCCGTTGACGTCAGCGCCGGCCAGACCAAGTGGCAGAACGCTGTCACCGACGCGGAATACAGCGCGGGCGCCAAACGGTAAGCGCCTATCCCACCATTCCCCTGCCGGATCGGGCAGTCATCTTGTAAAAGGTAGCGATCGGCGCCTCATAGCTTTGCACGTCCGGCAACCGGTCCATCACTCTAGCCAGCAGTTGCTGTATCTCCGGGTACGATTGCTGCGCATAGGCGTCCGCATTCTGCCGGTTATCCCAGAGGCTGATACCGATGACTTCGCGTCTATCGGGCGCGATCAGCACCAGTTCATCTTGAAAACCTTGCCTGCGCCTGAGAGACGGCAGGATTGAAGTTTCAAAGATGTGCTGGAAATCCATGACCATGTCCGGTTTCAGGTGGATGGTGACACATCGGGCGAACATCTTTCGGACCCCCTTTTGTGTTTGGCTTGTCCGGAACAATTCCCGACCGGCCTCGCTTCCCATGCGGGCGTCGGGTGGCGTGATGTTCGGATACACATCGTCCGCCTCCTCTTCCGGGTGTTATCAGCCTATGCCCAAACCTGTCCGTGAACAAGGCCCCACCCCTCGCTCTTAAACCATCCTGTGCGTTCAAGCACAGGATGATCTTTTATCGCGACTGCTCGAAAGATACTTCCTTTTTGCAGAAAACATCGTATTTTCGCGCTGCGCGCAGTAAGCTAACGTAGATCCTTTACGGACGCCGATCTCACCCGCACGACATTCGTCTCCTCGTAATGATGCCCCGAGCGAAAAATCCGCCGGCCGCAATCTGCGTTGAAAAGCAGCGGTTATCGCAAGCGTTCCTTGCCGCCGTTCACGAAGTCACAGACCTGCAGAGCAAGAACTTCGAATCCCTCACATCGGGTGGTACCGGAATTGACCGCTTTGACCTGGCGATCCGCCAAGCACGCAAGAAACGGGACGAAGCCAAGCGTGATTATGAGTTGCACCTGTGTCAACACGGCTGCTGAACGCGTGCGCCATCTCCGGGACCGAGGCCTTCCAGCATCGCAACCAGATTGTCCGAAAACACTATTTCGTTGGCGGTCTTCAATTCGCCTACCGACCACCACCTGTGATTCGCCATCACCTCGGTCTCGAGCCTGCTCCAATGCTTGCGGGAAAGTGCGCGGGATGCGGCCCGGATGACGAAGAAGCGCTCTTCTGCGATTACTTGTTCGCCGTCCGGCAATTGCAAAAGGAACTCCCGCTCCGCCACCGGTTCACCGAGAGCTTCGGCCGCCATCCCCGTTTCTTCAAACAGTTCGCGGCGGGCGGCGTCCTCGAAGCTCTCGCCCGCTTCGAGCGCTCCGCCCGGAGTCGCCCAATATTGCTGGCCGGCTAATGCGCCACGGCGAAACACAAAGTGGAATAGCAGCACGCAGCCATTCGGGTCGAGGATCAGCAGCCGGGAGGAACGGCGGCGCCGCATGCTTGAGCGTACATCAGGAAGGCCACGGCGGCAGCCGCGGCGCCCATCGCGGAACGCGTCTGCAGAATTCCTTGTACTCGGCGCCAAACGTTTTCTTCAGCGTCGGCTCCTCATAAGCGACGACGAACAGATGAAAACAGAGCCAGACCAGCACACCATAGGCCGCCAGGCTTCCACTGCCCAACAGCAGGGCTTCACCGGCAATCACCCATATCACCGCCATGTACATTGGGTTGCGCACATAGCGATACAACCCGCTCACCACCAGGTGGCGTGTGGGATAAACAGGAGCCGGGGTGCCCAGGCCCTTCCATGCAAAACGGGCGAAACTGTCCAGCAAGACCAGAACACCAGCGCTTAGCAGCGGAACCCCAAGGATCGCCAGCGCCCGCATGCCAAAGAATGGTGCTTGCGCGCGCCAACGCGAGATCCACCAGGGAACCAGACCCGCCACCGTCCCGGGCGCGGCGATCAGGAATAGCGCCGTTCCGAAAAGAGAAACGGTTCGCCTCGATACCATAGCGGCTGACTCACCGGACCATCAATTTCTCCCGCGGCGAGCGGCATCCTGTTTATCCAGTCTACTCAATCTGCCGCACGCGGTATCCCTCCGTTTCCGCCCGACTGCGTCGGCAAGTCACGAACCCGCGCTCTCCGGCAATTGTGCAGACGGCACGCCGGGGCCGCCTGTTAAAATCTAGGTTTGTCGGATTACTTGGTAACCGTGGTGATTCCCACCCTGAGTGCGGATTCGCGGCTGGCGGAGTGTGTCGCATCGCTCAACCAGCAGACACGGCGCGATTTTGAAGTGGTGATCGTGGACAACAGCGGGCAGGGTTTGGTGCGGCGCAATGGTTTGGCTTCGGGCGCGAGCGTGATTGAAAACAAGGAAAATGTAGGGTTTGGTGGCGCCGTGAACCAGGGCCTCCGCGCTTCGCGTTGCGCTTACCTGGCTACATTGAACGACGATGCGGCCGCGCATCCCCACTGGCTGGAGGCCCTGCTGTGCGCAATGGAGCGGCGCCCCGATGCTGGCATGGCCGCCTCGCAGGTGCGCCTATTCGGGGAGCACCGGCTCGATTCCGCTGGCATGCTGGTGTGCGGCGACGGCAGCAGCAAACAACGCGGCCAGGGACGCGCGCCCGAAGACTTCCCCGTGCCTGAGGAATCCTTGTTCCCGAGCGGTTCAGCGGCTATCTACCGCCGCGCCATGCTCGATGATATCGGCGGTTTCGACGAACGGTTTTTCTTGTATTGCGAAGACACCGATTTGGGGCTGCGCGCCCGCTGGGCCGGCTGGAAGTGCCTCTATGTTCCCGAAGCCGTGGTGGAGCATCATTATTCCCACTCCGCCGGACCCGCTTCGGCGCTGAAGGCATACCTGGTCGAGCGTAACCGGCTGTTCGTCCTGACCAAGAACTTTCCGGCCCCGATGCTGCTGGTCGCTCCTTGGGTATCGCTGGCGCGGTATTTCTGGCATGCGTGTTACCTTCTGGAAGGCCGCGGCAGCGCCGCGCGATTCCGCGCACAAGGCCAGGGCGGCCTGATTCTCCTTTGGTACGTCTTCCGTGCCCACATCGCTTTGATCGCTCACGCGCCACGGCTTTGGCGCCAGCGGCGCCACATTCGCGCCGGCGCCCGCATCACCCCCCACATATTTCGGCGTCTCCTCGCCAGTCATTCGATGAGC
>CAZKQQ010000216.1:0-11738 GCA_964554945.1 uncultured Solibacteraceae bacterium
CAGGCCCGGCACCCAGGTCATAAGAGAAAAGAGTGTGAGGAGAACCGACAGCTTGCCTAACACATATTCGGTGCGCGAGAAGGGCCGCGCCAGGTACAGCGAGAGGGCGTTATTCGAAAGATCGGGCGAGATCTGGCCGGGACCGATGAACGCCGCCAGGAACAACGCCAGCATACTCTGCCAGCCGAGCACCGTCATATAGAATCCGGCGTCGACGGCGATCAGCCGCGAAGCGCCCTCCAGGTTGAGCAACTTCAGCGCGCTGGCATTGTGCTCCACCCAGATAATGAGGGCGGCGATCAGAGGATAGAGAAAGCTCGCCAGATAAAAAATGGTAAGAAATCGGGAGCGCTGCAGGTCTTCGAACGCATAGCGGCGAATCACCAGGAAGCGCGACCACGACGCAGTGAGCGGCCCTTCGTAGGGCCGGTAGGTCTTTTTATAGACGGCCATCGGCGGCCTCCATGGCTTTGAGGAAGATGTCTTCGAGCGAATCGCGCTTATGGTTCAGGCGGCGGATCTGGATCTGCTGTTCAGCGGCCACTTCGTAGAGTTGGCGGATTTCGAGGCCATTGGGCAGGATCAGCTTGATGCGCCCCTGCGCGCCCTGCGCCGTCTCGCAGCCCAGCTTCTCCAACGCTTCCAAGAAGCAGCCGTTGGAAGCGCCGCGCGTTTCGAGTTCGAGGAAGCGGCGGTTCGAGCGACGCTCTTCTTCGAGATCGCAATGCGCGGCGATGTTGCCGTCTTTGAGGATGAGCACCTGATCACAGCACTCCTCCACGTCGCGGAGCAAGTGCGAGGAGAGGATCAGGCGGAGGTCGCCCCGGTCGCGGATTTCCTGAATGAGCTGGATCATGCGGGCCCGTGCCGGCGGGTCAAGCCCGTTAGTCGGCTCGTCCAGAAACAGCAGCTTCGGACCGTGGGCAATGGCTTGCGCCAGTTTGGCCGATTGTTTCATGCCGAGCGAGTAGGTGCCGAGCGGCCGGTATCGCACTTCGCCCAACCCCACATAGAAGAACGCTTCGTGCGCGCGTTCGAGGGCCTGCTCGGGCGGCAGTCCGGCCAGTTCGGCCATCAGACGAACGAAACGGACACCGCTCATCGAAGCGATGAAGGCATCGTTCTCCGGCATATAGCCGATAAGGCCGCGCACTTCCCGCGCACGCGCGCGGATGTCGCGTCCCAGCACGCGCGCCGAGCCCGCGGAAGGCTCATGGAATCCGAGCAGTGTATTGAGGAGCGTCGATTTGCCCGCCCCGTTGGGTCCCAGCAGCCCAATCGACCGCCCGGTGAGCGAAGCCGTCAACTTCTTAAGGATCGGCCGGCCGCCGAAGCGAACTTCGAGCCCGCCGAGCTCAATTACGGAATCCATGAATTGCGCACGTGAGGCAGACTTCCGCCCGCCCACCTTCCATCATCTATCGAGACGAAGATCGCGTGCTGGTTGTTCCCGCAAACTGGCCGAGGCGCAAGCCGTTAGTAGCAATTCCGACCAGGCCTCCGCTGAGGAAATTATTCAGGCTCATACCGGGGACATCCCCGTTGCTGGCCAGGGCGATGCGATCGGGCTCGCCGTAGGCAGCGACCAGGAACGGCTTCAAATTATCCAGCCGGGGCATTGGGGGACGCTGCGCAGCATGGGGCGGCTGCAGGGCGCCGAGCAGTCCGGCCAACGGCGCCAATGTATTGCCGAGGTTTTGATACACCACTGCCGAGAAGTTTTCGTAGTGATCGTGGGGAATCATCGCGGTGAACGCGGCGGCGTGCGTGATGCTGCCGCCGCTGGTTTTAACCTGCAGCGCAGCGGAAAGTAACGCGCGGGTGGGGGCCGCGATCAGATATCCGCTGGAGAAAGTGTAATGGGCTTCGGTGAGCGGGTTGGGATCTGCGGCGGCAATGAAATAATCGGTGCGGCCGTCGGCAGTCTCCTGGCCGATACGCAGGGGTTTTCCGCCGTGAGTGGGCGTCCCGGCGTTGTACTGCTCAATCGCCCGCTGCAAGGCCGCTTGGAAACGAGCCGGATCATACACCTCCACGACCAGCTTCCACGAAGGCACCGGGAAAACCGGCCCGTCCACCGCCAGCGCGAATTCGCCTCCCAAGCCGGCGGACGCGTGATTCGCATCCAGCGCGGGCAAATGGAAATTTTCGCTGGCCTCCTGCAGGATCGCGCCCGGATTCTTGACAGCAAAGGCCGAAACAAACGTGGCTCCGGAAGAAATGTAATCGAGGGTTCCGAGCGGAGAGGGAGGCGCCAGCCATGCGGCGATCCCGGTGCGCGGCCCGTCGAATGTGACGGCTGCGCGCGTTTCGGTATGCCCGCCGGCTTGCTTCTGCCCGGCGATGAGGTAACGCAGACCGGACGACACCGGCTGCGGACCGAGGCGCGCCAGATCCGCGCAGAGCAACAAGCCCGCGCCGTCCTGATAAGCTTGCACGATCTGCTTGTAAAATCCGGTGGTCTGAAAACTGGAATCGAGAGCGGTGGAGAGGGCCAGCTGTGAGGGGCTAAAAAGAACCAAACCGGGCCGGCTGGTAAATGCAAGCGGAAGACCTTCTTTCTTCAGAAAATCCGCTAGCCCGTCGCGTTTGACTTCGGCCAGAAATACAGGCCCCTTGCTCTCGGGAGTTCCGAAGACAACAATTTCATCTCCCAAATATTCGTTGGCGGTACGCAGTTTTTCGAGCACCGGTTCGACGGCCGAGCCGGGGCCCGCCAGCCAGTCGCGCAGTTCGGGACTGTCCGCCGCCTGGCTACGGAAGACGGCTTGCGCCTGTCCCAAATAATCCGCCAGGTTCGGAATGCTCGCGAAGAACGACGTGGAAGCGGGCAAAAGATCGAGCAGCCTGCTGGAGTACCGCAGCTTGGGCATCGGCAATCGCGCCAGCTTGCTCTCCAGTTTTGCGAGCTGACTAAGCAGCGCGGCATTGTGTGTCCAGCCGAGATCTTCCTTTAGCGAAACCGGGTCGACCGTCTCGTTAGTGGAAGTCTGCTCGCCTTGATGCAAGATTTTGTCTTGGTTGTCGTGATTGACGTGCACTTCGCCTTCCAGGACCGAAACGCGCGAGCCTTTCGCCCCCGAGGTGACGCTGAAGATGGTGCCGGTCACGGCCACGCGGCAGTCGGCAGTGGCCACATAAAAGTGTCCGGAGCGGCGCTTGGCAGCCTGCACGATGACGCTGCCGCGGTCGAGGTGCACGGTAATCTCACTGCCGGCCTGGGAGGTGGAGAAGCCCGATCGTTCGCGCATTTCAACGAGTGAACCATCGCGTAAGGCGAGAGTTGCGCCGGAATCGAGAGCCGTGCGGATCGCGACGCCGTCGGGAAGGTCTTCGCCGGCCTTCATAACCCGCAATCCGGCGGGGGAGACGGCGTAGAGAGTCCCGTTGACGGCCTGCACCATGGCGCGGCCGGCGTGCGGGCCGGATTGAACAATCGAGAACCAAACCACCAGGCCGCCGGCCAGAACGACGCCGGCAGCAACGGCCCACCGCGCGGCGTAAGTCTCGCGGCGCACAGACCGGGGCGCGATGGACATCATTGGGATGGTTCTGCCTTCAAACACGCGGCGGCAAGCCACGCACTCATGCAGGTGGTCCTGCAGCAGTAAGGCGCGCGCTTCCGGCAAACGGCCGGCGCGAAAATCAGGGATCAGGGATTGGAAATCGGGGCAACTGCGGATGTGCTCGGAAGGTTGAACTGTCGTCTGCGAAAGCCGCGACCAGACGCGGGCGGCCGCCGCATCCACTACCGCATCGGGGACCTCGTCATGGCGGATCTCCGCAACAGCGCGCTCCAGCGCAGGGTCCATACGGTCACCATCAGGGATCATGAAACGCCTCCCATGCTCGATCGAAATTCTTTTTCCAGCTTGTCGCGCGTCCGCGACAGCGTCACGGCCACGGTACCGGGCGTGGTGTTCAGCAGCCGCGCGATCTCGGGATTATCTTTTCCTTCAAAAAATCGGAGGATAAACATCTGCGCAACGCGCGGATTCAGGCGCGCCACGGCGCTGCGCAACCATTCGCGGATCTCGCCGGCATCCTGGAGGCGGTCGGGGCGATGCTGGCTCGGTTCCGCCAAAACGGGCTCGAGATCATCGAGGGGCACGTTTTTGATATGGTGGCGGGCGCGGACCAGGTCGAGCGCCGCGTTGACGGCGGCCCGGTGCAGGAAACTCGAGACGTTTTCCACTGGATCGGCGTCCGGGGCCCGTTTCAGCATCCGCAGGAAGACGGTCTGTAAGGCATCCTCCGCGTCGTTGGCATTCCCGGTGATCCGGTATGCCGCACGGAACACCGCTGCGTAGTTTTCCCGAAAGATGCGCTCCAGGTCCGCAGCGGGTAAAGTGGCCGGTTCCATTGGGATAGCAGCTAGCGCTTTCATCCTATCAGGCCTATTCATGGAAGAGACGCGGGGGCGGCGGCGATATTAGCGTTGGTAAGGGGCTGGAAGCCGGAAAAAAGCCCCGGGGCCAGCGGGCCGCGGGGCCTGAAGTCTACTTCAATCTGTCTCGGAGGATGACAGACCGTTGGTATATTAGCATCCAGTTACATTCGGTTCAATGAAATCCACCTTGGGCTACTCAGAATTCTGGGGCGTTTGTCCTAAGGGCTCAGTACGCCCATAACCCCGTTGGCGCGTTCGTTGATGCCAGGCGCCGCTCCCGTAGGTGTGAATGCGCAGGCTGCTTTCCTCATTGGGGGTGAGCTAGATCTCATAGCAGTTCTGTGCCAGATTGCCGCTGCACTCGGGGACCGTGTTAATCACATAGACTGTCCGCAGAACCGGCAAAACTATGCGGCCGGCGCCGACAAGACGCCCGCGGCGGCAGATTTAGGGGACCTGCTGCGGTAGAAGACAAAAGCCGATCGTCTGCCCAGACAGACTCGAACAATTTTTGAATGACAGACTACCGAAGCTCTTCCATTACTTCGTCGAGTGCGGCTTGGGCAGGACGGATCCGGGACTGCGGGAGCGTCGCGAGCGGCTCCTCTACGACATTGAGCTGCTCGATGAAATCAGGGCTGGTGGTGTTCACGTAAAGCAGGCCCGTCAGCACTTCGCCTTTGGCGGCCGCTTCTTCCAGGGCTGCCAGCGCGGCAAGCCGATCGGTGGGATTGTATTCCCGTTCGAGCTTGCGGATCCTCAGGTGCGACCCATCATGCAACGCAACATCGGTTACTTCCCCTTCGGGAATCTCGACCGAAATATCCTCGAAGAAGGGCACGAAATCGAGCTCATGGAGCGCTTCTTCGTGATCCTTTACGTAGGAATAGCTCTTGGTGGAACCGTCGTGATCGTTGAAGGTGACGCAGGGGGAAATCACGTCAATCACGCACAAGCCCTTGTGGGCGATTGCGGCCTTTATCAGGGTCTGGAGTTGCTTTTTGTCTCCGCTGAAAGAGCGGGCGACGAATGTGGCGCCCCACTTGAGCGCGAGAGCGCAGCAGTCGAAGGGCGGAAGCTGATTCGGAGAGCCCGTCTTGAGCGTGGAGCCGACGTCGGCGGTGGCGGAAAACTGGCCTTTGGTAAGGCCATAGACGCCGTTGTCCTCGATGATATAGATCATCGGCACATTGCGGCGCACCAGGTGCATGAACTGCCCGATGCCGATGGAGGCGGTATCTCCATCCCCGGTGACGCCCAGAGCCAGCAGGTTGCGGTTGGCCAGCAGAGTTCCGGTGGCGACGGCGGGCATGCGGCCGTGCACGCTGTTGAAGCCGTGCGATTGGCCGAGGAAGTAAGCGGGCGATTTCGACGAGCAGCCGATGCCGGACAGCTTGGCGACGCGCCACGGCTCGACACCCAATTCGTAGAAGCACTCGACAATGCGCTCGGAAATCGAATTGTGGCCGCAGCCGGCACACAGCGTGGTCTTGCTGCCCTTGTAGTTGAGAACCTCGAGCCCGATGCGATTCTTTTTCGGCGCGGGATTGATTATGGTGCTCATCGGCCCTCCTGGCTGGTCACTTCATCAGTGATGGTGCGCGCATCGAGAGGTAAGCCGCCGTAGTATCGCACGCTGCGCAACCTCGCGATCAGATCGACTTCGAATTCCAGGCGCATCAGCTTGAGGAACTGGGCATCGCGATTCTGGTCCACGACGTAAACGCGATCATGCTGTCCCACGAACTCCTTCAACTCGTCGGTGAAGGGATAGGCGCGCAGCCGCAGATAGCTGGTTTCGATGCCGTACTCGCCGCGAAGCTGATCGCGGCTTTCCCGGACGGCGAAATCGGAGGAGCCGGCCGCGACGAAACCGATGCGGGCCTTCTCATGGATATCGATCACGGGCGCGGGCACGTGACGCCGCATCACCTCGAATTTGTGGGCGAGGCGGTCCATATTGTTCACGTAATCGTCTTCGCGTTCGGTGTATTGGGCTTTCTCGTTATGGCCGCTGCCGCGCGTGAAATAGGCGGCGCCCCGGTGGTTGGTGCCGGGCAGCGTGCGGTAGCCCACGCCGTCGCCGTCAACATCTTTATATCGCGCGAAGCCACCGAGCCGGTCGAGATCTTCGCCGGTCAGCACCTTGCCGCGATCGATAGGCTTTTCCGGATAGGGGAACGGGTCGGCCATCCAGTTATTCATGCCGAGATCGAGATCAGTCATGAAGAAGACTGGCGTCTGGAACCGTTCGGCGAAATCGAAAGCGTCGCTCACCATGGTGAAGCACTCTTCGGGCGACGACGGGAAGAACATCGGATGTTTGGTGTCCCCATGCGAGAGGAGCGCGTTCTTGAGCACGTCGCCTTGCGCGGTGCGCGTGGGAAGACCGGTAGAGGGGCCGACGCGCTCGACATCGAAAATCACGGCCGGCAACTCAGCATAGTAGCCCAGCCCGATGAACTCGGACATGAGCGAGATGCCCGGTCCAGCAGTCGCAGTCATGGAGCGGGCGCCGGCCCAGCCGGCGCTCAACGCCATGCCGATCGAGGCGATCTCGTCTTCGGCCTGCACGATCGCATAGGTTGCCTTGCCGGTTTGTGGATCATGACGGAACCGCTTCATGTACGCCATCAATGTTTCCACCAGCGAGGAAGACGGCGTGATGGGATACCAGGTCACTACTGTGACACCCGCAAACATGGCGCCCAGCGCGCAGGCGGAGTTGCCGTCAATGATGATCTTGCCGGCGGTTGCGTTCATGCGCTCGGAACGGAACTGGTCGGTCTTGTTCAACGTCTTCGCGGCCCAATCGTAGCCGGCCTGCGCGGCGCCCCAGTTGAGATCGGCGGCTTTGGCCTTGCGCTTGCCGAACTGCTTTACAAGAGCCTTGCGCAGCTCTTCCATGTCGAGCGACAGCAGCCAGCCCACTACACCGTCATAAATCATGTTGCGCACCAGTTTGCGCAACTTGGCCTCGGGGCAGACCGGCCCGACCAGTTTGTCGAACGGCACGGGATAAAAGTGCAGATCCGTGCGCAGCTTGTTGAGTTGCAGCGGCTCATCGTAAACCACTGCGGCGCCGCTCTGCAGGTTCATGACGTCTTCGCGAGCGGTCTCCGGATTCATCGCCACCAGGAAATCTATTTCCTTGCGGCGGCTCGTATAGCCGTGCTTACTGGCCCGGATGGTGAACCAGGTGGGCAGGCCAGCGATGTTCGAGGGGAACATATTTTTGCCAGACACTGGGATTCCCATCTGGAAGAGGGTCCGCATGAGAACGTTGTTGGCAGTCTGGCTGCCCGAACCGTTCACAGTAGCGACCTGGATACTGAAATCGTTGACGACCGGCTGGCCCGACGGACGGGAGACTGGCTCGACCGGTGAAACCTCTAAAGTGGACATGTCTCAGATACGCCTTGGTTTAGGTAAGAATTTGGCTAGTTCCCTCATTCGATTATAGTTCAGCTGGCTCGAAATGGCACGCGGTGGGTAGGACCGCGGTGCTAAATTTGAAAGCAAGCAACGGAGTGCCCCGCCGTTACGAGGGCTCTACATTGGCAGTATGACTTCCACTGCAATCGACAATGATAAGTGGGCCGCCGTGGTGCGACGCGACCGGTCCACGGATAACGGCTTTTACTACGCAGTAAGCACGACAGGTGTGTATTGCCGGCCATCATGCGCGGCGCGGCTGCCGCGGCGCGAGCACGTGCAGTTCTATGCGACTCGCGCAGAGGCGGAGAAGGCCGGATTCCGGCCTTGCAAGCGCTGCCGCCCGGATGAAGCGCCGCGAGCGGAACGTCAGGCAGCGGCCATCGCAAAAGCCTGCCGGCTGATCGAAGAATCGGACGAAGTGCCGGGGCTGGACTTGCTGGCGGCGGTGGCCGGTATGAGCCGGTTTTATTTTCATCGTGTGTTCCGGCAAATCACCGGGCTGACGCCGAAGGCCTACGCGGCCGCACATCGCGCCAGCCGAGTGCGCGATGAGCTGACCCGTACCTCCACGGTGACTGAGGCAATTTACGAGGCTGGGTTCAATTCGAGCGGGCGCTTCTACGCCACATCGTCGCAGACGCTGGGCATGACACCGATGGATTTTCGCGCGGGCGGCGCGGGCGCGTTGATCCGGTTCGCGGTGGGCGAATGTTCACTCGGCCCGATCCTGGTGGCTGCGAGCGGAAAGGGAATCTGCGCTATTTTGCTGGGCGACGATGCGGAAGCGCTGACACGCGATCTGCAGGATCGTTTTCCAAATGCGAACCTGATCGGGGGCGACGCCGAATTCGAGCGTTGGATGGCGCAGGTGGTGGGGTTTGTAGAAGCCCCGGGTCTAGGACTGGATCTTCCGCTGGATATCCGCGGAACAGCGTTTCAGCGGCGCGTGTGGCAGGCATTGTCGGAGGTTCCGGCCGGCTCAACGGCGAGCTACGCGGAGATTGCAAAAAAATTAGGCGCGCCGAAGGCGGTTCGCGCCGTGGCGCAGGCGTGCGCGGCCAACGCGCTGGCGGTGGCGATTCCCTGCCATCGCGTGGTACGCACCGATGGCGCGCTTTCCGGTTACCGGTGGGGAGTGGAGCGCAAGCGGACGCTTCTGAAACGGGAGGCGCAGGCATGAATCCGGCCGTTTCGTCGCAACTGGACTGGCGCCGGATCGGCGAGGAACTCGATGCGAACGGCGCCGCTGTGCTTCCCGGTGTCCTGCCACCGGACCAGTGTTCCACGCTGGCCGCCAGCTACGTCCGCGACGAGCTGTTTCGCAGTCGCGTCATGATGGCGCGTCACGGTTTTGGCCGCGGCGAATATAAGTATTTCAACTATGCGCTGCCGGAACCAATTGCATCGCTGCGCACGGCGTTGTATCCGCCGCTGGCCGAAATCGCCAATCGATGGAACGAGGCGATGGGCGTCGAGGTCCGCTATCCGCCCGAACACGCCGAATATCTGGAGCGCTGCCACCGGGCGGGACAAACCAAGGCGACACCGCTGCTGCTGAAGTACGGCGAAGGCGACTTTAACTGCCTGCACCAGGATCTCTACGGAGAACACGTGTTCCCGCTGCAGGCAACGTTTCTGCTGTCCGAGCCGGGACACGACTTCACCGGGGGTGAATTCGTCCTGACCGAGCAGCGGCCGCGAATGCAGTCGCGGGCAAACGTGGTGCCGCTCGGAATCGGCGATGGCGTGGTGTTCGCGGTGCATCACCGGCCCGTGCGCGGAACGCGCGGCATCTACCGGGTTAACATGCGGCATGGAGTGAGCCGGATTCGCTCGGGCCACCGGTATACCCTCGGCATCATTTTTCATGACGCGCAATGAATCGGAACTAATCGGGGCGCGCCGGACGTATGTGATTTAGTGTCGTGATTCCGAAGGTGGCGTTGGCGCCCAAAAGGTGGCGGCGCGGGTGGGGGGGTAACAGTTTGCGAAGAATTTTCCCGGCGTAGGATAGATATAAAATGTAAGCCCCAACAAGAAGTCGCATGCCTCATTCTGGGAAGCCGTGGTGGGGGCAGTCGCCTCCCTGCGGTCGAGCAAGCTGCGTAGCTTCCTCACGCTGCTGGGCATTATTTTAGCGACCACGACGCTGATCGCCGTGATGTCGGTGATCAAGGGAATGGATGTCTACATCGCCCAGAACGTGTCCAGCATGGGGGCCGACGGCTTCCGCGTGCGCCGTATCGTCATGATGCAGTGGAATCCGAAGAAATTCCTGGAGATGCAGCGGCGCAATCCCCTGCTGCGGCAGGAAGAATTCGAATTTCTGCGTACGAACGCGACGCTGACGAGTGAGTACGGGCTGGAGGCGAACCGCTCGTTGACCGTTTACCGGGGCAAGGATCACCTGGACGGAGTCCAGATTATCGGCGGAACGCCCAACCTCGCCCTCATCGGCAACTTTACCGCCGAAGAAGGGCGGTTTTTTAACGAGATAGAGAATCACCGGCGGCTACCCGTTGCTTTCATCGGAAAGGACGTCAAGGATCACCTGCTGGCCAACACCGACGCAGTTGGTAAGAAGATCTCTGTGGACGGAGTCGAGTTTGAGGTGGTAGGCGTCGCCAAGGCCAAGGGATCGGTGTTTGGCCAGTCGCAGGACGGGTACGTCATAGTTCCCGCGGAAGCTTACTTCAAAATCTGGGGATCGCGCCAGGGAATGGGGTACGATGCCATCGCCATCGATCACGCCCATCTGGCCGCCGCGCAGGAGGAGACGCGCGCACTGCTGCGGGCCTACCGCCATTTGAAGCCGGGCGCGGACGACACGTTCTCCATGGTGACCTCGGATTCTTTGCTGAATTTTTGGGATCAGCTGACCGGGGCCATCGCGGCCACCGCCGTGGGCGTGGTGTCGGTATTTCTGGTGGTGGGCGGCGTGGTGATCATGAATATTATGCTCGCCGTGGTGACGGAGCGGACCCACGAAATCGGCATCCGCAAATCGGTAGGCGCGCGGCGGCGGGATATCCTGAACCAGTTCCTGGTCGAGTCGTCGATCCTGGCGGCGATGGGAGGCGTGATCGGCGTCGCCATCGCATGGTTGGTGGCCATTCTGGTGCGTAGCTTCACGGCGGTGCCGATGGCGATACCGTTAAATGCGGTGGCGATCGCGGTGACAGTTTCCGGCGCGGTGGGACTATTCTTCGGCATCTATCCGGCACGGCGCGCCGCCAGCCTGGATCCGATCGAAGCCTTGCGGGCGGAAAAATAATGATGATCGGCACATTTGCGTCCGATATCGGCCTGGCGCTGGCCACCGTGCGCGCGCACAAGATGCGCTCATTTCTCACCGTTCTGGGTGTGATCATTGGGACGGGCGCGGTAATCGGAGTCGGTTCGATCATCGCGGGGCTCGACACTTCAATCACCAACCTGCTGCGCAGCTTCGGTCCGAACACGATCATCGTGCTGCGCGGCAGCGCGATGGGCAACTGGACGCCGGAGGAACTCAAGCGCAAGCCGCTGAACCTGGACCAGGCGCGCGCGGTGGCCGATCGCTGCCCGTCGGTCGAGCATGTCAGCCCGTACCTGTTCCCGCTGGGCGGGATTCACTCGGCCAAATACCAGGGCAACGACATGTACCAGATCCAGCTCGGCGGAACCGAAGAAGCTTACTCCTACGGCGGCACGACTCTGAAGCGCGGCCGCTTCTTTTCCGATTTCGAAAGCAATCACCGGATGCCCGTGGTAGTGATCGGCGAAGATGTCGAAAAGCAGCTGCTGCCGAACGTCGATCCGATCGGCAAGTTCATCCAGGTGGATGGCCATTCGATGCAGGTGGTGGGAGTGATGGATCGCCCCGCGTCGGCGCTTCCGGGCCAGGATGACACCCGCATTCTGATTCCGT
>CAZKQQ010000217.1:0-11678 GCA_964554945.1 uncultured Solibacteraceae bacterium
AGGCGATGAACGTCAGACCGCGGAATTACGGTTGGCGATCCTTCTACGATCACGTCATTGAGCTGACGCGTTACTCTTTTAGCGCTCGAAGGATAGTTCGCCGTTTTGGCGCTACGCAGGGAATGACCTCGCGGTGGCTAAACGTTATAAGAGCGGTTTCGACGGAAGGCTCTGGCCGCTTGCAATATTACAGGGAGATCCGCAAGCGCCTGGATACCGATCGTCAGTTTGCATCCTACTTTGCGCAGGAGTCCGATCAACTGCCGAAATTTTACTCGGATCAGGTGCACGGCGATCTGGGGGCATTGATGAGCTGGCTGCCGATTGGCGGAATGGAGCATGATCCGTACAGCTACTTGAAGTCCGAGCGGAGCGCGACCCCCTCGGCCAACGCCCCGTTACAGTCGTTGGTGCGGCTTTAAAGAGCGCCGGCTTGCAGCCGTTTGGTCGCCATCGAGATACCGTGACCGCAGGCGGTCACCTGACCGCATATCGTTAGGTCCGAACACGCTCCACCCACCCAAATTCCATCCGCCGCGGTTCTTAGGCGAATCGGCTCAATGGAAACGCTCGTTGGCAGGATTCGTGCGCTTGTGACAGGTGCAGATGGAACGGCTATCGAGTGCAATTCGAGTACCGACCGCCCGGAGGACCACGACTGCCAGTCCGAGCGAGGCAATGCAAACCTCGGCGAACCAGTAGATGTCAAAGGACCAGGAAAGAGGAAAGTACATGTCCGATGCAGTTGGAGTGAAGAGGCCTACTACCACGTGGGAACCGACGGCCGTGAAACCGCTCGACGAAGCCGTGTGGCAAGCCTGGATAGCCAAGGGCAGGGCGCGAGACAGGCAAGGCCGTGAGACTCGCATGAAAGTGCTGAAATGGGGTTCGATCGTAGCGCTGCTCGCCGTCGCCGCGTTGTGGTCTCACGTTACATCTTATGAGATCCTGATCCGCTGCGCGCTGGCGGCTACCGCAGCCGGTATGATGTTCGAGGCATTCAATAGGCGGCAGTACGCGTTCGTCGGGGTTTTTGCGGCACTTGCAGTGCTTTATAACCCGGTTGCGCCAGTGTTCAGTTTTTCGGGCAACTGGCAGCGCGCACTCGTTGTCGCGAGCGCCATTCCTTTTGTCACATCACTCGCCTGGCGCGACCTGAAGGTGGCCCCCATTGACTAAGTTGGGCTTGATTGTGTCGAGAACGGCACTCGTGCTGTTCACCGCTGCGTCCCTGACCGCTCTGGCAGAGGACCTTTCCAAATATCGGGATTTCCAGTTCGGGGCCGACCTGCCGGCGGTCGCCAAACTGATTGGCGCGAGCCCATCTCAGGCGAAGGTAATCCACAGTAGACCGGCACTCATCCAAGAGTTGGAGTGGCGTCCACAATCGCTCGGTCCGTCTCCCAAGCCGGAATCAGTTGAAGGAGTGACCTTCGGCTTCTACAACGGGGCTCTGTTTCGGATTGCCGTCAAATATGACCGCTACGCGACGGAAGGCCTGACGACAGAAGATTTCATCGACGCCATCTCGGCAATGTATGGTCCACCGGCGAAGCTTCCCCCTCCGGTCAAGCCCGTGGAGCAGGTCTACGGCGACCAGGAGGCGACCGTCGCGCGATGGGAAGACCCGCAGCACCGATTCGACCTGGTCCGCTCTTCGTATGGGCCTAGTTACAGCCTGGTTGGGACCCTCAAGAGCCTGGAAGCCCCCGTTCAGGCCGCCAATGTGGAAGCGAAACGCCTCGACAATCTGGAAGCGCCTCAGCGCGAGGCTGCACAAGCCGCGGCGGAGCAGAGCGCCAAAGCCGCCACTCTCGAAAAGGCGCGCCTCGTCAACAAGGCGAAATTTCGCCCATAACGGCGGGGCCATGCAAGGAAAGGCATAAAAAATGGCTCACACGAAAACGCTCAGCCCTACGTTCCACAAAGGCGATGAAGTCGTACTTGTGGAAGGCACGTATCAGGGCACCTTGGGTGTCTTTGTCCGACTCAGAGACGACGCCGGATGGGCAGACATAAAGGAACGCAACGGTGAGGTCCGAAGCCACCCGGTGGCATGGCTTGGTCACTCTGTGGAAGGGGGCCGGAGTTCAGCGAAGAGGGGCGGCGCGACCGTAAAGTTTGGAGGCGTATGAACAGCGTCCCCAACAAGCAAATCGCAACCTGGGAAGACGAGGGTGGAGCCGCGCGCCCGCCAGACCCCACCGTAACGTCTCTTAGGGGCACAGCGAATCAGGTGGAATGGGCACTCCGCATCAAGTGCCGGGTGAACGAGGAGTTCGATCGAGTGGCAGCAGCGTTCAGGGTGGTAGCCGGCCGGCAAACTGGCGGGCGGCGTACGGACACGGAGACGATTATCGCCATCCTCGAAGAGAAACGCTCAGAAGTGATGAGCAGAGAAGAGGCCGGCTATTTCATTCATGGCTGGCAGGAAATCGGCGACCAGGTGCGGCAGTTGATATTCCAGGACTCGCGTTACCAGGCGATCAAAACGCATTGGCCGTCACGATGACGGAGAGTTCCAGTTCGACAACCAGTGGAGGCTGGCAGCCTTGAGTATGCGACCTTTGTACGATCGAATCATAGTAAAGCGTATCGAGGAACGGGAGGACACCCGCAATGGTATCTTCATCCCCGATTCCGCCAAGGAAAAACCGCAAGAGGGTGAGGTTATCGCCGTCGGCCGCGGCAAGATGCTTGAAAACGGCCGATTGATGGCTTTGGATGTCAAGGCCGGCGATCGCGTCCTGTTTGGCAAGTATTCCGGCACTGAGACGAAGCTGCTCGGCACGGAGTACATCATTATGCGCGAGGACGATGTCCTCGGCATCCTTGAATCAGCTCCGGACACCGGCAAGATAACCACAAAGACGAGAAAGAAAGAATAGCGGACCATGCCCAAACAGATCATTTACAGCGAACATTCCAGACAGGCAATCCTACGCGGGGTTAACCAGCTTGCAGAAGCAGTGAAAGTGACCCTTGGCCCCCGGGGACGCAACGTCGTTCTTGAAAAGAAGTTCGGCGGACCAACCATCACCAAGGACGGGGTCACCGTGGCCAAAGAAGTTGAGTTGAAGGACCCGCTTGAAAACATGGGAGCCCAAATGGTTCGCGAAGTCGCGTCCAAAACCTCCGACGTCGCTGGCGATGGCACTACGACTGCCACGATTCTGGCCCAGGCCATATTCCGCGAAGGCGTCAAGGTCGTCACCGCCGGCGCCAATCCAATGGCGGTCAAACGCGGTATCGATAAGGCGGTGGAGGTTGCCGTAGAGGAAGTCAGGAAGCTCTCCAAACCCGTCTCAGGAGACATGATCGCCCAAGTCGGCAGCATCTCGGCGAATAGCGACTCGACTATCGGCAACATCATTGCCGATGCGATGAAGAAGGTCGGCAAGGACGGCGTGATCACGGTTGAAGAATCCAAGACGATGACCACCGAGCTGCAGACCGTCGACGGGATGCAGTTCGACCGCGGCTACCTTTCACCCTACTTTGTGAGCGACGCCGAACGTATGGAGTGCGTTTTCGAGAACCCCTACATCCTCGTTCATGAGAAGAAGATCAGTAGCATGAAGGACCTGCTGCCGATCCTGGAACAAATTGCGCGCGCAGGCAAGCCGCTGCTGGTGATCGCCGAAGAAGTGGAAGGTGAAGCATTGGCTACGCTCGTAGTCAACAAGCTTCGAGGTACGCTCAATGCCTGCGCCGTGAAAGCCCCGGGCTTTGGGGATCGCCGAAAAGCGATGTTGGAGGATATTTCAATCCTTACCGGCGGCACCGCCGTGATGGAAGAGACCGGCATCAAGCTGGAGGGCATCAAGCTGGAAGAACTCGGCCGCGCGAAGCGCGTAACGGTCGACAAGGATACCACCACCATCATCGATGGCGCCGGATCGCAAAAGAATATCGAAGGGCGTATCAGGCAACTCCGGGCCCAGATCGAAGAAACGACCTCGGATTACGACCGCGAAAAGCTCCAAGAACGGCTGGCAAAGCTGGCCGGGGGGGTGGCGATCATCAAGGTGGGGGCGGCAACCGAGACCGAGATGAAGGAGAAGAAGGCTCGTGTCGAGGACGCTCTACACGCAACTCGAGCGGCGGTGGAGGAAGGCATCGTGCCCGGCGGTGGTGTCGCTCTGCTGCGGGCATCAATCGCACTGCGGAGTCTCGCGCTTGAGGGCGACGAGCAGTTCGGAGTCGCGATCGTACGTCGGGCTTGCGAAGAGCCGGTCCGCCAGCTTGTACTGAATTGCGGGACCGAAGGAGCCGTCGTTGCCGAGAAGATCAAGAATTATCAGGATCCGAACTTCGGCTTCAACGCGGCCACGGAAGAGTACGAAGACCTGGTGAAGGCCGGTGTAATCGACCCGACAAAGGTAACCCGATCCGCCCTTCAGAATGCAGCGTCTATCGCCTCGCTAATGCTCACCACCGAAGCCATGATCTGCAGTCAGGTAGAGGAGGCGGACACGTAGGAGCTCTGGAACTGCCGGGCGGAAGTCCCAAAAGCGGGCGGCGCGATTCAACTCACATGAATCACGGGGCGGCGCGCCGGGTCCGCAATGGCGCGGCGGAGCACCTCGTGCGCAATCGGCGCAACGTCGCCTTCACCTAAGATGAGAAACCGCAGCAGGTTGCCCACCGGGTTCCCCTCGGTCCAATTGAAGTAAGCATGAGGGATCCGTCCAGTCGTTTTCTCCAAATGGATCAGCAGCGCCGCAATGGCGTTGGCGACAACCGGGCTTTCCGCCCGCAGCACGGCGTGGCGCCCCACACATTGTCCCGTCACGCGAAGAGTGTCTTCGAACTGAGAGGCGTCACCTCGATGCACGGCCAGGAAGAAAATCTGTTCCTCAGGACCAAGACTGTAGCGCTCGCGCACCTTGCGATCGGCCTCGTCGAAAGCGGCTTCATTCTCGATGCGGGGACGGTGTGCGATCAAATGAATCACTCGATCCTCATCCTGCGACAACAGGGTACGAGCATGACCGTCCAATTTCACCTCGCTAATCCGCAATTCCGTAGAACGCAGCGCGCGAGAGATCACAGAGGTCACCACCATTGTCCCTATGAAGAATCCGGCAATCTTGATCCCTTCCGGGCGCTCGCGGATGTTCACCACCGTTGTGTAGAGAAAAACCATCGAGACGAACAGCAGGGGCCACCGCAGCCATTCCTTCCACGAAGTGATGGTCACCGCTGCCGATGCGGATGCGATCAGGACCAGAACGCCGGTGGCATAGGCGCCACCCTGCGCGTCCACATTCGCGTCGAAGAGTAGAGTGATGATCGTTGCGACGCCCATGAAGACCAACACCAGGGGACGTGACGCGCGGGCCCATTCCGGCGCCATGCCGAATCGTGGCAAATATCGCGGGATGAGGTTGAGCAAGCCGGCCATGGCAGAGGCGCCGGCGAATGCGAGGATCAGAATCGTACTCGCATCGTAGAGCGATCCGAAGCCGTTGCCCAGGTACTTGTGCGCCAAATAGGCCAAAGCGCGGCCGTTCGCCTCTCCCCCCTCCCGAAATTTCTCGGGCTCGATCAGCAGCGTGGTCACCATGCTGCTCGCCATCAGGAACACGCTCATTATCAGCGCCGCGGTTACCAATAACTTTCGGGTGTTCCGGACGCGCGCGCTGAGATCCGCGCCGCGGATCAGCGGCATGACGGCCACCCCGGTCTCGAACCCGGAAAGGCCGAGAGCTAACTTCGGGAACAGGATCAACGAAATGCCGACCATGGCCCACCCGCTATCGTGCTGAGCGAAGAGATTGTCTTTCCAACGCGCGAATAGGTCGGGGTGAAGCAGCACCTGCCGGATGGCTACCGCGACGACCGCCACGTTCAAAACCATGTAAAGCGCCACCAAAACAACCGCGATTCCGATGGCTTCTTTGAACCCTCTGAGGAAAATTGCGCCCAGTACGATCAGCAAGACTAGCGTGACTGCCATCTGGCTCTTCATCCAGCCGGGTGTGAACGGATTCTGAACGACGTGGGCGGCCGCGTCAGCGCCGGAGAGGGTCATCGTGATAACGAAATCAGTGGTCGCGAAACCGAGGAGAATCAGCACCATCGTCTTGCCGCCCCATTGCGGAAAGAAATTCTCCAGCATGCCGATGCTGCCCTGCCCATTCGGGCTGGCTTGCGCCACCCGCCAGTAAACAGGCAGCGCACCGAACAAGGTCACCAGCACCAGAATGAGTGTGGCTACTGGAGAGAGCAGGCCCGCCGCCAGAAATGCGATGCCCGGCTGGTACCCCAGCGTGGAGAAATAGTCGACGCCCGTGAGGCACATCACTCGCCACCACGCATGCTCAGCTTCCGCCGTGCCGTGAATGCCCTTCGGTAAGCGGAGATCGGCCAACAGCCAGTTTGAAAGGTTCACAGGACTGATTAGAGTATGGCCTATCCGGTTGGCCCTCGACGTGCGCTACCTTAGCGGAGATAACCCGCTATGGAGCAGACGCTCAGCACGGCACAGAAGTCGCTCGAGATCAACGTTGACCTGAAGAAGTTCGGGACCTTTGCGGAGATCGGCGCCGGCCAGGAAGTTGCCCGCTGGTTTTTCCATGTCGGACGCGCCTCGGGCACGGTCGCGAAGTCCATCTCCGCCTACGATATGGCCGTAAGCGACTCCCTATACGGCGCAACCGGCCACTATGTGAGCCGCGCCCGGCTGGAAGCCATGCTTTCGACGGAGTTCAAACAGCTTAAGGGCCGCCAATGCGATCGGGCCCCCCAACACAACGCGCTGTTTGTGTTTGCGGATACGGTCACCACGCAGTCGGTGACGAGCCACCGGCAGGGACACGGATGGATGGGAATTCGCTTTCAGAACGAGCCCACCGAAGAAGCGTCGGACATCATCCTCCACGTGGAACTGCCGGGAGGAGAAACCGTGCAGCAACAAGAGGCGATTGGGATCCTCGGGGTCAACCTGATGCACGCCGCGTTCTATTGCCATCGCGATGCGAGGGTGGTGATCCACTCGTTGATGGATGGCCTGAATCGCAGAAGAGTCGATGTGGACATGATCAAGTTTTCCGGACCGGCATTCGACGGCGTCGATAACCGGCTCATGAGCCTCGAACTGGTTGAAGAAGGATTGACCGACGCAGTCGTGTTCACGGCGCAAGGTGAAGTCGTGCAACCGTCGGAGGTGCTCTACGACAGGTGCGTGCTGATCGAACGCGGTAGTTTTCGTCCCGTCACCAATGTGACGCTGGACATGCTGGTGCGCGCGCAAGAGCAGCTTGAAATACGTGTGCCGGCACTGGAACACCCGCCGGTGGTGATGATGGAAATGACGTTGAGCAATCTCAATAGCGGGCCGAAAATCGACCATCCCGATTTTTTAGCACGCGTTGACCTTCTGGGCGCGCTCGGAAAGCTCGTGATGGTCTCGAACTATACGCGATTCGACGGAGTGACCAGTTATCTCCGCAAATCCACACCGGGTTGGATTGCGATGGTGATCGGCGTACCCACGCTACGCGAGATCTTTGAAGCGAAATACTACGCTGATCTCCCCGGAGGAATTCTCGAAGGTCTGGGTAAGCTCATTCAGGGCAAGGTGAAGCTATTCGTATATCCGACTCGAGAGACCGCCTTATCCGATGTGGACACCGCTGACTCGCTGGACGTCGACGCCGGTCAGCGAAGCCTGTACCAGTACTTTTTGGAAAACGGCTGGATCGAGCCCATACACGAATTCGATGCCGACCAACTGCATATCACCCCGAGAGAAGTCCTTGCCCGGCTGCAATCGGGTGACGCCAGTTGGGAGACCATGGTGCCATCCGAGGTTGCCCAGCTTATCAAGGATCGCGGCCTGTTTCTGAATTCGAACTGATCTCCTCCCGCCCGGCGTGTGCCCTGACCATAAGCCGCCAGATGACCCTGCACGGTCACTTCCTTGGCCGTCTACACCGAACTCAAATCCCGGCCGGCGTTGACGTGTATGACATAACGCGGAATCGGTGTGAAAGGACCTCGAAGTGCCACAACTCCAGAGAAGAGGAAACGAAAAAAAATGAAAACGTTCAAAACAGCGACAACAGTGTGTTTTGTAGCGCTGGCGGGCGCTGTACTCGCGCCATCTGTCAAAGCCGACGATTGGAATAGAAAAACAGTGGTCACCTTCAGCGGTCCAGTGGAGATTCCCGGAGTTCACCTTACCGGGTTCGCGGTCCTGCCGGCGGGCACCTATGTCTTTAAAATCCTGGATTCCCAGTCGGACCGCCACATTGTCCAGATCTTCAGCAAGGACGAAAAGACCATCTACGCCACAATTCTGGCTATCCCGAACTACCGGCTGAAAGCCACGGACAAAACCGTGATCACGTTCAATGAGAGACCGGCCGGCCAACCCGAAGCTTTACGAGCATGGTTCTATCCCGGCAGCAACTCGGGCGAGGAGTTCGTTTATCCGAAAGAGAAGGCAGTTGCCCTGGCCAAAACCACCAATACGCCCGTGCTCTTTACTCCTACAGAGATTCCCGTTGAAGCCGCCGCGCCTATCACCTCGGCGGCAGAGCCAACGGTGATGGAAATGAAACGGGCGCCGATCATGGCGGTTAAGCCGACCGGCGAAGAGGTGCAACTCGCCGATGCGGTCACGCCGCCGCCGGCCGCCCAAATAGCCACCAACGAATCGAAGGTCCAGGAGAAAACTCTTCCGGCCACGGCTAGTACGCTGCCACTAATCGGGTTAATCGGCCTTCTGGCGTTGGGCGCTTTCTTCGCCCTGCGCCTTACCGAGCACCGCGTTCTGTAGTTCGTCTCATGCGCAGCGCGCCTCCGGCGCGCTGCGGGAGGCGTACGGAGAAGGCTATCCGAACTAGAGCTATCCCGCAGGTGGCGCCATCGATAAACAAGTGTCAGATGCGATGGGGCAACCTGTGTATAGACAGATCGAGGCGGCCTGAGGAGGTTCGTCGTGACCTGTAAACCGAGACAGCCCGGAGAATATAGCGTAACGGCCGCGATTGCCTTTTCGATGCTGCTCCTGATCGCTTGCGCTGGCCGGGCCGAGCCTCAGAGCACCAAAGCTCCACAGGATCAGACGGCATATCGCCTCTCCGTGGATGTCAATCTTGTTGTGCTGAGTACGTCGGTGCGGGACAAGAACGGCCACGGAGTGGACGACTTGGGTGACCAGAATTTTGAAGTGTACGAAGACGGCATCAGGCAATCCATCGGGTTGTTCCGTCACGAGGATCTTCCGGTGACCGTTGGATTAATTGTGGACCACAGCGGAAGTATGCGGCCCAAGATGCCGGAGGTGATCGCAGCCGCGCGGGCATTCGTTCAGGCCAGCAGCCCGCAAGACGAGATGTTCGTCATCAACTTCAGCGACAGCGCCGCACCGGGCCTGCCGGATACAGTCCGATTCTCCGATCGGCCCGATCAATTGGCGCGCGCGATCTTCAACGCGCCCGCCGCCGGAAAGACTGCGCTCTATGACGCGGTGATCCTGGCTCTGGAGCGGCTGAAGGCCGGCAGCCGGGACAAGAAAGTTCTCGTGGTTATCAGCGACGGCGGCGACAATGCAAGTGCTCACCGGCTGGATGACGCCTTGCAAGGCGCGGCGCGCTCTAATGCACTTATTTACAGCATCGGCATTTTCGACGAAACCGATCCGGACCAGAATGTCTCCGTTCTCAAACGCCTGGCACAGATATCCGGCGGGGAAGCGTTCTTCCCCGGAGAACTCAACGAGTTGATAGCGATTTGTCAGCGCATCGCGCGCGACATTCGCCAGCAATATACTCTTGGGTACGTTTCGAACTCCCAGTCGAAGCCAGGCGTTTACCACAGGCTTAGAGTGATAGCGCGCGGAACGGATGGGCGCAAGCTCGTCGTCCGCGCGCGCTCGGGCTATGTTGGCGGTGGTGAACTTCCTCCGGTGAGGGACAAGGTCGCGAAATGAGGCTCAGGGTCAGCGAACACCCGCTCAAGCGCACACTTAGCTGGAGCCGGCGAACGTTTCTTGCGTGTGCGGTAGTGTTGCTCGGGTATTGCGGCTTCGTTGTAGTGGATGGCTGGATTTACCAGCGCCAGGAGGACCGCAGACTGGATCGCCAACTGCTCGATCGGCAGGCGGCAGCGCTTGGCAGTGATCAAAACAAACAGGTCGCTTCGTCGAAACTTACTGTGCCTGGCAGGGGGGGAGACCTTATCGGTCGTATCGAAATACCACGTCTTCATCTCTCAGTCGTCATCGTCGAGGGAATCACCCAAGCCACGCTTCGCCGCGCTGTTGGACATATTCCCGGCACCGCACTTCCGGGAGGCCGCGGCAACATTGGCCTTTCAGGACACCGCGACACTTTCTTTCGGCCACTGCGAAACATCCAGCACGACGACGTCATTAGTGTCATCACATTGTCTGGCGAGTACCGCTATCGTGTGGTCTCTACCAGGGTAGTGGGTCCAGCCGATATCGCAGTATTGGATTCCGTCGGTTCCGAGGTCCTAACATTAGTGACCTGTTATCCGTTTTACTTTTTAGGCCCTGCCCCTGGCAGGTTTATCGTCAGGGCCGAAAGGATTGCCTGAAAGGAACTGGAACGGGCCGGAAAGGAGTCCGATGAACAAGCGACTTTTGAAACGCCACAAGCGCCAGGTTGCGCGCGCCAAAGAGAAGATAAGGCTCTCGGAACCGGACGTGCGGCCGCCGGAACAAGTCAGGGCGGCGAGAGGAGCAAGCCGCGCTGCCACCGATCGGCGTACCGGTGCTCATCCACGTTACTCTACATCGCCGACGCAACGCCAGGCTGAAATTGCCGCAAAAGCTGTCTCGCAGCCGGACGGCGGGGAAACCCGGGATGGTGAGGGCGCCGGCAGCCCGAAGAGTCCGTTCGAACCAGGTAAGGAGGTCATGTGAAGAACATATTCGTTGGCAACCTGCATTTGGAGACGACGGAGCAGTCAATCCGCTCCCTCTTCGAACCGATTGGAACCGTTCGCAGGGTCAAATTGATGCTGGACAAGAATACCGGCCTGTCTCGCGGATTCGCTTTCATCGAAATGGCCGAACCGGAAGCTGACAAGGCTATTGCCGAGTTAAACGGCAAGGTCGTCGACGGCCAGGAAATCGACGTGCATGAAGGCCGGCAGAAAGTGCACGCACAGGCATCGCCGGAGCACGTTCAGCACGATGCCGTGCCGGAACATCCGTAGTGCCGGGGGATTTTTCGCCCCGAGGATGGATGTGTGGACACCAACATCCCTTCCCGCAAATGAGGCTCGATGAAAATACTTCTATACTGCCCGGACAACGGTGTAACCAGAAACTTCATGCCGCACCTGTGGATGTTTCTGCTCCAATCGCTCACACCGCGCGAGCACGAGGTGCTGCTGATCGATGGCAACACTCAGCCGATGAGTGATGCCGACGTGGTTCGGTATGTGCTCGACCGAAAGATCGGGCTGGTCGGGATCGGCGCCATGACCCGAATGGTAGCCAAGGCATACCGGGTGGCAGACGCTATCCGCGCGGGCGGCGTGCCGGTCGTGATGGGAGGACCCCATGTGACTGAGGTTCCCGGTGAAGCGCTCGGCCGCGACGGCGGCCCCCGCCACGCCGACGCAGTAGCCTTAGGAGAAGCCGACGAGACATGGCCCCGGATAGTCAGTGACGCCGCTGCCGGACGGTTGAAGGA
>CAZKQQ010000218.1:0-8564 GCA_964554945.1 uncultured Solibacteraceae bacterium
GTTCACATTTGTTGGCTTCAGTGCCGCTCTGATAATCCCTTGGGCTGTGCTTCTGGCGATCTCCCTCTGGAAGTATGGCCGAAAGGGTCTTTGGCTCCTCGCAACGTTGCCGATGATTGCATTTTGGCCGGGGGCGCTTGCATTACTCGAATACTCGTGCCGCCACACGCCAGACGCCTGTCTGTGAATACCGGCCCTGCGCCAACCCTTGCAGCGTTGCAGGGTGGAGGAAGGTATAGAGTAAAGGTCAGGATTGCACCATGAAATGGCTCGCCATAGGCTTCTTCATATTCATCTTGGCGTGGTATGTGCTTGCCGCCCTTGGTGCAGCGAGTTTTGACGATCAAGGCAACCGGGTCACAGGCTGGAAGCGGTGGGTCCGGTTCATTTCCCTCCTTCCGTGGGTGCTCTGAGATGATTGCAGCGTTGCAGGGTGGAGGAGGGTAGAGGGATGGTCGGCGCTACCCGAATAAATGCACGCATACCAAGAAGGCCATCAGCGCTGCCCCGGTAGCCACGATGAGAAACGCGAGAGTCCCTACAATCATTCCAAACCAGTATTGGATCGGTTCTTGATCTCTGCGCGAGGTGCGGCCTTTGATTCTAAGCACACCACTCCTAAGGGAGTCGTAGTAACCCCGTCCAAGGAGGACGGCAACCGTCGCGCAGAAGATTAGGATGAGGAGATCACGCCCCATTCCGTTTTAGGCATCCTAACAGAATGCGCATGCCTCTTATCCCCCTTCCCCCGTGCAACACTGCAACACTTCCAAACCCTTGCACCGTTGCCGTCCATTTTGTGGGGTATGGGCCTCGTCAGTGCCAGCGGCCAGCGCACGGAGCTACCATCAAGTTGTGATGAAGAGATTCCTTCTCAATCTCGCAGCCGTGGCTGTGGGAGTATTGCTCTTCTTGCTCACCACTGCCATCTTCACATCGTGGGCTGTTCTCACTGCGAGACGGGAATTGTCGGATGTGGTTTACATCGCCTTTTGGCTCCCGATCTGCGTGGCGGCAGCAGTGGGAGTGATGGCTGAGATTCGTCACAAGCCCGTTCACTAGAAGTACCCCCCTGCCGGGAGAGGAGATAAGGCATAGGAGTGGGACTACATCTCGTGAACCGGCAGCACCGAATCACGAGTTGTCATTTTTTGTTTTGAATTTTTCGCTCATGCGAGAGCGATCTGCCCCCGGCTTGATGGAGCGTGACACCCCTGCTTTGAATGACCCTACCCCCGGTACTTTTACCCGGCTTGCCTAATGGCAGTTTTTGATTGCAACAGTACAGACTAGCGGTTATGATTCAACGGAAAGGAGAAACGGCCTTTATTTTGCACCCCAAGCAAGCGCGCTAGCCAGGCTGCGCCACGGCCCGATGATTCGTTTTCGTTGAACGTCCTCAGTCTACCATGGCTTCCGGCGAATCATTACTTGCGAAACAAGAGGCGGCCGAAAGCCCATCCGAGTCCCAGCCCTAAGCCTACGCCAAACGCCATCGCCTGCGGGTCGATGATCGGAACGAAGCGGGAACCTTGTGCATCGATTTCGACGAAGCCGACCGGCCGGGCGACGAATCCACCGCCGCCACCGCCGCCTTCGCTTTCTTTACTGCGGCCGTTGTGACCGGAGCCGCCCCCGAAGCCGAGCCGCACGCGCGCCACCGGAACAATCGTCCGGCCATCTACGGTTACGGGTTCGCTGTACACGATTTTTACGCCGGCTTGATTGACCATCGCGCCTAATACTGTCTGGAGTTCCATGATTTCAGCGTCTCTATGCCGGCGAAAGCGTGTCAAGGCAGCCGGCAATCGGTGAGTGAAGTTTGCAACCTTTAGGAAAGCTCTGTTAATCGAGCATACTGAGGGCCGCTTCCAATTCACCGCGCGCGTGCCCATCGCCGGTGCGAAGACTCGCTTCGATTCCGCCGCGGTACAGCTCACGCGCCTCTTCAACGCGCGACAGGCGCTCCAAGGTCTGTCCCCCGTGAAAGTAGGCGGCGACATAATCGGGATTCGCGGCAATCAACGCTCGAAATTCGGCGATGGCTGTCTCGAGGTCTCCTGCATTCCGGTGCTCCATCGCGAGGCCGTAGCGCAGGAAGCTGTCCTTTGGGTTCTGCGCCACCATATTCTTCAACGTTTCGAGCCGATTCGTCGCCATGCGTGTTACTATACCTCCGAAAATGTCCTGTCCCTATTTTTATCCCGTGCAGCCGCGCGCGGAAGATGCGGATTCGCGCGCGGCAATGCTGCCGCTCGGGAATTTTTGGCAGGGCCTTTGCCGCGCAGTGCCGGGCGAGAGTTGCGCGCCCCACCAGGATGTCGTGCGGCCGCTCTGCCATCTTGGATACGCGCGCGGGCAGTGCCCCCGGTTTCCCGCGAACGATGCCGGCGCCGATGCGGTGCGCTTCACGGTTCGTGCCGACGATGGAGCCTTGCTCCACCTTTATTATGTGCTCGAGCGGGATCATCATCCCCTGGCGCACGGTTCCTTGGAGTACTCACGCCGGGGCGCGGCATTTGCACAGACTCCGCTGGACCCCATCGTGTGCCGCCAGGCGGAAGCGTACGTGTCGAGCTACCTGCGCCGCAAGAAAGCACAGTAACCACCAGACAGGCCGGAGGCCTGCCGCACGCGATATACTGTCCCTCTCTGGAGGAGTTAACAAGCGTATGGTCGGGAAGTGTCTCGCTGCCGGCGCGCCGATTGCGGCCGTAGTGCTTCTGACATCATCTTTATGGGCCGATGCGTCTCCCGAATTGAAGTCAGCGGTCGATCGCTCGCTCAAAGCGATGGGGGCCGGGAATGTAAAGACGCTCGTGATTTCGGGCGAGGGCGCAGACGGCTGCGTCGGGCAGCCTTATAATCCGAACTCGGCGTGGTGGCGGCGATTCTCGGATAAGAATTATGTGCGCTCCGTCGATCTGGACGCGCGCGGGTGGCGGCTGCAGCGAGTCCGCGGAGAAGGGGAGAACCCCGGACGCGGCGGCTGCAACGCTGGTCCCATCGTCGAGCAGACCCAGAACCAGGTGACCATGGCCGGTCCGGGCACGCCCTGGAATAATCAGATGGAGTACATTCTTCTGCCCGAAGGTTTTCTCCGTGTGGCGCTGGAGAAGAACGCGTCGGTGAAATCGGAAACCATCAAAGGGAAGAAGTATACGGTTCTCTCATTCATGGGTGACGCGAAGGCCCCGGTCGAGGGCTATATTAATGATGCGGGCTATGTGGAGAAGGTCGAGACCAGGATCGACAATACCGTGCTGGGCGACATTGTTTGGGACGCGGTCTACACGGATTGGAAAGATTTCGGCGGCCTGAAATTTCCAGCGCACATCGTGCAGTATCAGGGCGAGCCGAAATACTTCGAGCTGGCAGTCTCGGACGTGAAGACGAATGTTCCGGTGGATCTGACTCAGCCGGCGCGCGGCGGCCGCGGCCGTGGCGGCGAGGTAGGTCCAGCAGCACGCCGCGCGGCGCCCGCTCCCGCCCCGGAGGATCTCGGCGGCGGATTCTGGTTGATTACGGGCGGCTACGCCGCCGTCGTCGCCGATTTCAAAAATTACATCGTGGTGATTGAAGGGCCGCAGAATGATATGCGCGCCGAACAGATCATTGCCGAGGCCCACCGGCTGGTTCCCAACAAACCCATCAAGTACGTGATCAACACGCACGCGCATTTCGATCACGCGGGCGGGTTGCGGGCCTTCGTGGCGGAAGGCTCCACCATCGTCACCCACAAGATCAACAAGGGGTATTACGAGAAGATCTTCAAAGATCCGCACACATTGGTTCCGGACAAACTCTCGCAGATGCACCCGCAGCCAAAAATCAAGATCGAAACCATGACCGAGAAGAAGGTTATGACCGATGGAACCCACACCATCGAGCTGTATCACGTGCAGAACAGCACGCATAACGAAGGTATGCTGATCGCGTACCTGCCCAAACAAAAAGTGCTCCTCGAAGCGGATGAGTTCAATGTCGGCGCGGCAAACGCGCCCACGCCGGCCACGATCAAACCGTATCACACGAATTTGTTGGCTAATATCGAGCGGTTACACCTGGACGTGGATCGCATTATTCCAATCCACCTGCCGGCCGACAACCGCAAGGTGACGCTCGCCGAACTGAAGACGGCGGCGGGAAAGAAGTAGGATGGGCATGCGGCGGATTTTATTGCTCGCCATAGCGAGCGTGATGATGATGGCGGCGCAGCCACCGGCGCGCGGCGGGCGCGCTGGCGGGGGCGCACCTCCTGGAGCGCAGTACGGGCCTTATTATCAAGCTCCGCTGGTGAAGGGTGAACCGGTCGGCCGTACGCCGGAAGGCAAGCCGGACATGCAGGGTTACTGGACGCCCCGCTTCAATCAGTCGGTCTACGACATCGAGGATCATCCCGTAGCGCGCCCGGGAATTCCTGCGGGCAAGGGAGCGATTGTCGACCCTCCCGGAGGAAAAATTCCGTATCAACCCTGGGCAGCGGCCAAGGCCAAGGACCTTCGCGAGAATCACATGTACCTGGAGCCCGAGGCGCATTGCTATCTCTCCGGCATCCCGCACGAGGATTACGGCCCGTTCGGCTTCCAGATTCTGCAGACGAAAGGCTACTTCGTCATGCTATTTGAGGCGCGGCATGCCTTCCGCGTGATCCCGACCGACGCGCGGCCGCATATCCCCGCCAATGTGAAGTTATTCGAGGGTGATTCGGTAGGCCGCTGGGAGGGCGACACGCTCGTCATCGACACCACCAATCAGAACGGGCGCGGATGGTTCGACATGATGGGCAACTTCACCACCGAACATCTGCACGTGGTGGAGCGGTTCACGCCAGTGGATACGAATACGATCAACGTGGAGGCCACCATCGAGGATCCCACCATGTACACGCAGCCATGGAAAATTGCGGGCACGTTTGGACGGCGCATCGATCCGAACTACCAGCAGATGGAATTTGCGTGTATCGAGGGCAACGACGATCCACTGCATTATGTGGAGAGCGAAGGCGGCAAGGCGAAGTCGAGGAAAAAATAACTGTGGGGCGGCCAATCATGGCCGCAGCCGGCTTTCAGCCGGCCCGCAGCCTGCCCCACTAGAATCAATAACTTGACACTATCCGACAGGCCGTTTTACAATTCGGGCACCGTACTTGTTCAGGGGATTTCAAGTATTGGGCGGATTTCGGGTCTGTTGAAATGGTACCTGGAGGTTATCCAATGAAAGCCAAGTACGCAATATTGGCGGCGAGCGCCGCGCTATTCGTAGCTGCTGTGCCTGTCATGGCACATCACTCCTTTGCGGCCGAGTTCGATTCGACCAAACCGATCGAGGTAAAAGGCACCGTGACCGCGATGGATTGGGTGAACCCCCATTCTCATCTTCGCTTCGATGTGAAGGCCGAGGACGGAACCATCGAGCACTGGTCGGCGGAATGCCTCCCTCCGAACGGTTTGTACCGGCAGGGATGGAGAAAGACCTCCGTGAAGGCCGGTGACGAAGTCATCGTGAAGGGATTCAAGGCCAAAGACGGGACGAATTATATGTGGACACAGTCTGTCACTACCGCTGACGGCAGACGTCTGTTCGCCGGTTCACCCGAAGGCCCTGGCGGTCCGGGTGGCGGAACCTCGGAAGCACCCCCGGCCGGCGCGCCCAAGCAATAAGATTGTCCGGTCCGGTCCGAGGATGGCATTCCTCGCTTCATCCTCACCGGGCCGGCGAATACGAAGTTCAATTTCACACAATAGCGCCAGTAAGTGCGGGACCCGCACGGGAGTTTATCGATGAAAATTCAGCTTACAGCTTTGATGATCGCGGCGGCCCTCGCCACGGCCGCAATCGGGCAGTCGAAGAGTTACACGGCGCCCCGCACGCCCGATGGCCACGCGGATCTGCAGGGGATCTGGGAAATTGGAAAGTCTCCCGATAAGGATCTGGAAGCATCCAAGCTGATTGTGGAGCCGGCGAACCACAAAATTCCGTATAAACCGGAGGCGCTCGCGCAAAAGAAGGAGAACGGAAAGAGCAGCAACGCGAACGATCCGCTCAACAAGTGCTTTATGCCCGGCGTGCCGCGCATCAACCTGCTCAACTATCCGTTCCAGATCTTCCAGACTCCCGAGTACGTTGCGATTGCTTATGAGTACATCCACAATTTCCGGACGATTTACATGAAGCGCGACCAGCATTTGCCCGAGATCGATTTCTGGCAGGGCGATTCCGTGGGACATTGGGACGGCGACACGCTGGTGGTGGACGTGGGCGACTTCAACGATCAGACCTGGTTCGACAAGGCCGGCGATTACCACAGCGACCAGTTGCACGTCACCGAGCGGTACACGCGCATCGGCCCCGACACCCTGCAGTATGAAGCGACCGTGGAAGATCCGAAGGTGTTCACGGCGCCGTGGAAAATTCGTGCAGACTTGAAGCGCGACACCAGGCCGAACGCGCGGATCCTGGAATATGAGTGCCAGTATCTGGCCGAAGAAGCAGCCAAAAAACAGGGCAAATAGGCGCGGTCTGGAAGGAGAACTGGGATGCCGAAGACCCTTCGGAACTTGTTAGTAGGCACGGTGGCATTCGGAACCGTACTGGCGTTGACGCCGGCCTTCAGTCAGGACGCTCCTCCACCGGCGGGTGGGCGTGGAGGTCCGGAAGGCCGGGGCCCGCGCGGCGGTCGAGGCGGCGGGCGGGGAGGCCGCGCAGCGTTGCCTCCCGCGGGTCCGGTAAAGCGCATGGCCGATGGCAAGCCCGATATCTCGGGCTACTGGAATGCCGGCAACAATGGCGGCGCCGTTTTCGAAGTGCAGAAGCACCCGCGGCGCATGCAATCGCTGCCGGCTGGCGAGGGAGCCATCGTGGATCCGCCGGACGGGCTGATTCCCTACACTCCCGAATACGCCGCCAAGGCCAAAGACAATTTCGATAACCACCTCGCCGACGAGCCGGAACTGCACTGCTACGAATCGGGGCTGCCGAATCAGATGTACCGCCAGTTCGGGTTTCAGATCCTGCAGCCGCCGGGATACGTCGTGATGAATTGGGAATTCATGCACGCGTTTCGCATCATTCCGACCGATAACCGCGCGCATAGCCTGCCTGCCGGAACGAAGCTGTTTGAAGGAGATTCCGTGGGGCATTGGGAAGGCGACACGCTGGTGGTCGATACCACCAACTTCAACGACCGGACGTGGCTCGATTCCGCGGGGAACGCGCACAGCGATCAGATGCACGTGGTGGAACGGTTCACTCCGGAAGACGAGCGGACCATCAAATACGAAGCGACCATCGAGGATCCGAAGGCCTACACGAAGCCGTGGAAAGTGGCGTTTTCGTTCAATCGGAACATGCAGCCGAACTACGAGCAGATGGAGTTCGCCTGCATCGAAGGCAACACGGACGTCGTCCATTACCTGCCGCAAGAGGGCGGGAAAGCGAAGGCCAAGTAGGGACGGTCGCGGTTCAACGCGGACTCACTCACAGAACCGCGGCCGTCAGGGAGCGGAGTTACCGGCTGGCGGAAGTCACTGCCTGCTGCGCCTTATCCGGGTGCAGCGTGAGCTTGTTCACGCGCCAATTGAGAATCTCGCCAGCGTACAGCGTGTTCTCGGACGGGCAAGCCAGTTCGTGAATCCATCCGAATTCCTTCGGCATGCGGCCGGCGCTGCCGAAGTAGCCGAGCAGTTTGCCGTCGAGCGTGAGCTTATAGACTCGGCCCGGAAACGCATCCGACATATATAGATATTGGGTGCCGTTGGCGGGAGGCGTGATGCAAACGGTCCACGGCGCGCCGGCGCCCATCGTGCCGGTGGTCCCGGGCGCAGGTTTGGGGCCCATCCACGGCATGGCGTTCGCGGGAACCGGAACGTTGACCTTGATCTCGCGCAGCACCTTGCCATCCCCGTCGAACACCTGGATGCGGCTATTGCCGCGGTCGGCCACGTAAATATTCCCCTGCGCGTCGGCGGCAATGCCGTGCGGCGTGTTGAGTTGGCCCGGCCCGGCGCCCGGCTCGCCGAAGGATTTCACCCAGTGGCCGCCCTTGTCGAACTTCGCCACTCGCGAATTGATGTAGCCATCGCTGATGTAGATGTTGCCCTGCGGATCCCAGGTGACATCGGTCGGCTGGCGGAACTGGCCATCCACCGGGGGGCGCGGCGGGTTGACGCGCTTCCAGGCTTCGGCGCCATCGTCGGAAGCTTCCTTCTTGCGGCCAAACACCATTTCGACGCGGCCCTGCGGATTGAACTTGATGATCATGTCCGAGCCCTTGTCGATCGCCCAGATATTGTCGTCCTTGTCGACGCGAACATCGTGCGCGAACGACCAGGCGTAGAGGTTATGGCCGATTTCCCGGATGTACTTGCCGTCGGGCCCGAATTCCAGAATCTGCGAAGCGGTGGCGGCATACGCCGGTCCGTTTGAGTTGCCGCGCGAGTAGACGAAGATGTGTCCCTTCGAATTCACGGCGACGCCAGAGGCTTCGCCCAGGTGCAGATCGGCGGGCAGACCTTTTAAGAAATTAGGATTCGCGTCGTACGGGATTTCCGATTGCGCGAATG
>CAZKQQ010000218.1:8574-11657 GCA_964554945.1 uncultured Solibacteraceae bacterium
CTAAGCAGAACAACCATTCCAAGTAGAACGTGTTTCATATTCACCCTCCAGGTGCGTTCAACGGATAGTTCGCAGTATATACCAAAAAGATGGGACCTTCAGCCCGCGCCGCCTCGAAACCGGCTGCATCCGATCCGCAGTCCGCAGTAGCTATCTGCGCACTGACCCGCCTCGCGCATGGGCTGCCGCCTGAGCCGGACCACCGTTGTGCCGCTGTCCGATGTGCCCGAGATACGGAATTACAGTTCATCGGTTCTGGAATGCTAGTGGGGCGGGCGGGAAAAGATGCCCTAAAAAGAAACGGCCGGCGCATGAAATGGGCGATGTGTGTGAGACCGTTAAATCACAGATTCGCCCCTATACCTACGCGGCGGGAGAATGTAAAATCGCCTGAGGCCGCCAATGATCCTCTATAAATATCGCCAGAACTCTCCTTTTACAGATCAGATATTGACGGAGGGCAAGGTATGGCTGGCCAGATCCTCTAGCCTTAACGATCCTTGCGAATGCACGCTGCACTCGCTCGCGCCCGAATGGGTGGCGGAAAATGTGAAGACCATGAAGAGCGCGCAGATGGCGGGCTCTCTCGTCGGCATGCCCGGAAGTCCGCCCGACCCTGCGGCAGCCGAATTTCGTGCCGAGCTCCGTAACATCGGAGACTTCGAGGAAAGATATCAGACGTTCCGCCGCATGTTCGAGGCCCGCTTCCGCTCGCGGCTGTCGAATCCGGATCTCATATTCGCGCAGCTGGAAGATCAACTGAAGAACGTCGGCGTGTTCAGCCTCTCCGAGTCCGCCGAGCATCCCTTGATGTGGGCGCATTATGCCGGCAGTCACGAAGGCGTGTGCTTTGGGTTCGAAGTTGCCGACGGCATGGCGATCTCGGACCGGGACCGTTTCATCCGGGTGACATACACCGATCAGATACCGAAAATGCCGGAGCAGGGCTTCCGCCAGCAAGTAGCCTTCGCCATCGACGAAGAGGGCAGACCGGCCACAACCAGCCGCGTATCCCTAACGGATGAGACAATACGCGCGGCGATCGGCACGAAATCGGTGAGTTGGGAATACGAGCGCGAATGGCGTTATGTCGAATCGACGGAAGGAAAATATGATTTTCCTGGGCCGCTGGTGGAGATCGTGTTCGGATTGCGGTGTACTCCGGAGCAGCGCCAGCGCTACACCGATCTTGCCGCCTCCCACCTTGCCAATGACGTTCGGCTCTACGAAATGAGAAGGATTCCGGACTCGCTCGCCTTCGAGCGCGTCTTTGTCGGCGTTTGCCGCTCCAAACTCGATGTCGTGAACGGTTCGATACCAGATGCCCTGCGCTTCCGTGACGATACGAGCGTGGCGGAAACGCATCCCGCTATTCAACGTCAGATCGAAAGTCGCCAATTCGCGCAGGCTCTTCCGGCAATCGATCAAGCGCTAAAGCAGAATCCGGGCTCCTTCAAGCTCTGGAGAGCGAAGGGTGTCTCCTTTGGAAGCTTGCAGCGCCACGAGGAAGCCCTTGCCTGCTTCAAACGCGCGACCGAACTGAATCCGCAATTCTTCTCGGCCTGGTACCACTGGGGTGTTGCCTGCACGGCGCTGCAGCGGTATGAGGAGGCGATCTTGGCTTACCAAGCAGCTCATCGGCTGAATCCCTCGGACGCAAGCACAAGCTTCAATCTTGGTTGCGTCTTGGGTCACCTTGGACGCCTTCAAGAAGCCAAAGAAAGTCTGCTTGCGGCCGAGAAGGCCGGGCATGCTCGCGCTCGGGACATTCTGAATGATGTGCAGAAGGCGATCGCGGCGGCCGGAAAATGACCAGAATCCCCAGCCCCAGGCGCCAGTGACAACCGCCGGAAAAGCCGGTATTTTGGCGTTCCCTGACGTAACGTACCAAAATTGATACACTCCAGGAAGACAGTTCCCAAGAGGCTGCCGGCACGGTTCTACCGGTCCGATGCCGGGCGTGAACCGGAGGAGCCGGTCGAGTGCCGCGCGACTGGTGTGCATCCGCCGGGCCATCTCAGAAGAAATAGTCAGGAATGCGTAGCACCCTCTACATTATCGGAGCGGGTTTCTCAAAACACGCTGGTCTTCCTTTGCAGGACGCTTTCACCGAGGCGCTGATTCCCGATTAGTCTGCATTCGCCGCGCATCCCGCTCACTCGCCGAGCGCGCCAATGAGGGCATCCGAAAACGATCCCGCTCCTGTTTTGAGAGCGATCATCGCGGTGAACTCTACGAGTGGCGCGTCACTCGCCCGAAGCTTCCGATCAGAGGACTTCGAATCGGCTCCAGAAAACCGCGACGTCGGACCAGGAGCTCTTCGATCAGATGACGGCGCTATACTCGCATTGGGTAGCCAATCAGTCCTGGTTGATGTTCGGATTCCCGCAGCCATAACCTTCATCGACGGCGGTGGTCCGTCCGTGCGCACTTTGGAGGAAACCGTGGACAGGAAACAGTGGGGACAGACGGAACGTTCCCCAATTTCAGTGAATGGGAATGAGTGAACCCCCCGTCTGTCCCCAGTTTTAGTTCCATACTTCGGGAGAACAGACTCGATTTCAAAGAGGAGAACAAAATGCCAACAAAAGGAAAAGTCCTGGTGCTAGTCTCAAGCGGTCACGGCTTGCCGTTGAAAGATGGCAAGGTTTATGCCGGCGCTGGCTACTATCTCAACGAGCTGACGGTTCCGGTTCGCGCCCTGATGAAGGAAGGCTACGAGATCACCTTCGCCAACCCCAAAGGCAACACACCGCAACTGGATGTCCATTCAGCTGTCGCCGACTTCTTCGGCGGGGACGAGGCCAGGCTTCAGGACTATCTAAAATTCCGCGACAGTCTGACTGGGCTCAAAAATCCAACGCGCATCTCGGATGTCATCGCATCAGGCCTGGATCAATATGACGCTGTCTTCGTCCCCGGCGGCCACGGCCCGATGATCGATCTTCTCGATGATCCCGACGCAGGCACCGTGATGAAACACTTTCATGAAACATCCAAACCTACGGCAGTGCTCTGCCATGGCCCGATTTCACTTCTCTCGGCTCTTCCGAATTCGACGGAGGTGGTCGCCGCGCTGGCGG
>CAZKQQ010000219.1:0-11641 GCA_964554945.1 uncultured Solibacteraceae bacterium
ATCAGCGCGAGATAAATGAGCACGGCCCCGTAGATTCGCCGCCATGATCCGAGAAACGGCGGCGGTTCATCGCGCACCTCGCGAAGTTCCGGCATGACCGGAGTGTAGCACGCGCCCGCAATTGTCTCGAATCAGGAAAGCGTGAGATAGAAGACCGCGCCTCGGTCCACTTCGCCTTTGGCCCACACCCGGCCGCCGTGCTTCTGAACGATCCGCTGCACGGTGGCCAGGCCGACGCCCGTTCCTTCGAAATCTTCCTTGCGATGCAACCGCTGGAAGACACCGAACAGTTTGTCGGCATACCGCATGTCGAAACCGACGCCGTTGTCGCGGACATAGTAGACCGGGGCGTCCGAATCCCGCAGCTCGTCCGGGACCGGCTCTCCCTCATTCCGAAGGTCGCCGGGCGTCCGCGCGCCCGCCTCGATGCGCGCCACCTCCCGCGGCTGCGTGTATTTGATGGCGTTTGACAGCAGATTCACGAACACCTGCCGGATCAGCACTGGATCCGCGTCGCAGCAGGGCAGCTCGCCTACCACGAATTCAAACTGCCGCCCTTCCTGTTCGGGCCGCAGATCCTCCAGAGCCTGGCGGACAATCTCACAAATGGAGACCCGCTGTTTGTTTAACGCAGCCCGGCCCAGCCGGGAGAAGGCCAGCAGATCGCGGATCAGCGCACCCATGTAGGCAGTGTTCGTGCGAATTACATGGATGTACCGCTGCCCGTCGCCGGAGAGTTGGGCGCCATAGTCTTCGAGCAGCATCTTCGAAAATCCGTCGATGGCGCGCAGCGGCGTGCGCAGGTCGTGAGAGACCGAATAGGAAAAAGATTCCAGCTCCTGGTTAGCTGCTTCGAGTTCCGCGGTTCGCTGCTGGACGCGGCTCTCGAGTTCGACGTTCATTTTGCGGATGGCCTCGGCGGCCTGCAGCTCCTTCTTGAAAAGTTGCTCCTGGATGGCGCGGTATTCGTCTTCGAACTGCTTGCGGCGAAGTTGCGCCCGCACGCGGGCCTTCAGGACTTCGAAATCGCCGGACTTGGGAATGTAATCGTCGGCGCCCGCGTTGATTCCTTCGATCATGGCATCGGCCTCTTCCACCGCCGTCAGAATCACTACCGGGATGTACCGCCAGGCCGGCCGCTTCTTGATTAGCCGGCAAGTCTCCTGCCCGGAAAGGCCGGGCATGAGGAGATCCAACAGGACGCAGTCGGCGGCCTGGACCTCCAGCAAATCGAGCGCTTCTTTTCCGGACGTCGCGAGGATCACGTCGTAGCCTTCCTTGCGTAGCTCGCTGGCAAGTTCGTGCAGGTACGTGATGCTGTCGTCGACCGTGAGAATCTTCTTGGGCCCGAGCAGGCTGAATGCCCGAGCCTCAGCGGTGGATGTGGCTGCTCCCGGCCGCAGAAGAGCCGTCAGGCGGGCCAGGATGACGTCGATCTCGGTTCCCTTCCGGATGTACGCATCGGCTCCCGCATCCAGCGTGCGCAGCTCGTCGCCGGGCGTTTCAGCGGCCGTGAGCAGCACGCAGGGCGTATCGCGAAACGTCACGTCCTGCTTCAAACGCCGGATCAGCGTGGCGCCATCCATTCCTTCGGGCAGGACTCCATCGACGATGATGCCTGCGGGACGCGCGGCCACGGCCACCCGCAAACCCTCTTCCCCGTTCTCCGCGGTCACGACGCGATATCCGTGCGCCTCCAAGACGTCCTTGAACTCGTTACGGAAGGTGGCGCTATCGTCAACTAACAACCAGGTCGGCGGGGCTTGAGAAGACGCGCGCGGCGTTTCGCCGATGAGTTGCCGCGCCCGCGCCAGCACGTGCGTCGGGTCGTACGGCTTGCCGATGTAGTCATCCGCGCCGGTTTCGAGCCCGCGCACGCGGTCGTGAACCTCGGCCTCGATCGAAAGCAGGATCACGGGCGTTCCGGCGGTGGCCGGCGCGCTCTTCAATTCCCGGAGCAAATCGACGCCGTCTCCATCCGGGAGCAGCACATCCAGTATCACGACCGAAAAGCCCTGTTCCGCCAGAGCGGCGCGCGCGGCGGCCAGTTCGGAGCAAGCCACCACCGAAAATCCGCCGGCCGTGAACGACTCGCTCAAGTCCATCCGGACCGTCAGGCTGTCATCGACAATCAGAACCGATGGTTTCACGCCGTCCTCTCGCGACTCCCGCCGGCGAGCGACTCCAGCGCTGGAGCAAACTCATCCAGCCCAAGCACCTGCTCGGCGGCTCCCAGGCGAATCGCTTCCTGCGGCATGCCAAATACGGTGCAGGTGCGCTCGTTCTGCGCCAGCGTACATCCTCCCGCCCGGCGGATCGCGAGCAGGCCTTGCGCGCCGTCCTTGCCCATTCCGGTCAGCAGACACGCCACCGTTTGCGGACCCATTTCCGCGGCCAGCGATTCGAACAGCAGATCGACCGACGGCCGGCAGGAATGCCGCTCGGGTGCGCCGGTCAACCGCAACCGTCCGCCGCACACAATCAGGTGCCGGTCCGGCGGGGCCATGAACACATGGCCGGGCGGCGATTGGGACAACAGCGCGCCGTCTTGAGCATACGCCACGCGAAAGGCGGATTGGCTGTCGAGCCATTCCGCCAGAAACCCGCCGAACGCCGGCCCGATGTGGATCACCAGCAGGATCGGCAGCGGAAAACGGGAGGGAAGGTGGCGCAGGATTTCGGCCGCGGCGGCGGGCCCTCCGGTGGAAGTCCCGATGGCCACCACCTCAAATTTCGCGGAGCGGCGGGCCCCGGCCCGAGGCGGCGCTGCCGGAACCCTCCGTACCGGCGCCGATAAGCGCGGGCGCAAGTGCGTGATCACCTTGATTTGCGAAACCCGCCGGACTTTCGCGAGCAACTCCTCTTCCCAGGCGCCATCCTGCTCGCGGCCGCTCGGCTTCTCCAGAACGTCCACCGCGCCGGCCGCCAGCGCGTCATAGGTCTTAAACATCTCGCCGCGGTTTGACGAAGAAGACACGATCAAGATGGGGGTAGGGCAGTAGGCCATGATGTACTCGGTCGCGGCCAGGCCGCTCATCACCGGGAGCACCATGTCGAGCGTCACCACGTCGGGCCGCAATTGCTGGCATCGCTCGATAGCCGTCTTGCCGTCCTCCGCCTCGGCAATCACCTCGATGTCCGGGCCGGCGTTCAGCACTTCGACGAGCCGCTTCCGCACCGTCAGGGAATCTTCGACTACCAATGCACGGATTTTTCGCATATCACGCCACCAACTGCCGGATCGTCTCCAGGAATTGCGCCTGATCGAATTCGCTCTTTGCGATGTACGCGCGCGCGCCGGCTTCCTGGCCGCGCCGGCGGTCTTCCGGCGAACCGCGCGACGTCACCAGGATGGACGGAACTTCGCGCAGCATCGGATCGTCGTGCGCGCGCGAGACGAACTGATAACCATCCATCCCCGGCATTTCCACGTCCACCAGAAACAGGCTATAGCGCCGCTGGTGCGCTTTTTCGATGGCTTCTTCCGCCGAAGCCGCGCATTCGACGCGATGCCCGGCCGATTCCAGCAGGCTCTGCTCCACCATACGCGTGGTCAGGGAATCGTCAATGATGAGGATCGGCGCGCGCGGCGCCGCAGCCAAATGCTCCCCGCGGCGGCGCGCTGACCGGGCCTCGGCGACCAGCACTTCCGGGTCGAGCACCAGCAGCGGATTCCCTTCGGCATCGAGCGAGCCGCCTGCAATAACGGGCTTGGCGGCGGCCAGCGGCGGCAGCGCCCGCACCAGAATCACGCCGGTTCCCAGCAGCCGCCTCACGCCCAGCGCCGCCACCGCCGAATCCGCCGTGACAATCGCCGCGATGCGTTCCGTATTTCCGTTGGTCGCGGTCGTGTTTCGTCCGAGAGCTTCGGAAAGCGGCAGGAATGGAATAGCGCTGCCATTAAAGGCAATGGATTGGCCGGCTCCGGTGTCCACGATATCGGCCGCGGACAGGCGCAGCGTCTCGCGCACCGATTCGAGCGGGAGCGCCGCCACAATTCCCGCCGATTCCACCAGAAGCGCCCTCACCGAGGTGAGGGAAACCGGAACGGAAATTTCAATCGTCGTGCCTTCCCCGGCTGCGGTCTCGATGCGGATCTCGCCTTTGAGCCGCGTGACGGCATCGCGGACGACATCCAGGCCGATTCCGCGTCCCGAGATGCGGGTGACCGCCGACGTGCTGAGGCCGCCTTTCAAGATGAGATCGATCGCGTCCTTCAACCCGAGAGCCTCGGCGTCGGCTTCCGACACGGCGCCTTTTCGGACGGCGGCGCGCCGGATGGCCGCGAGATCCATGCCGCGGCCATCGTCCCGGCAGAGAACGATCACGCGGCTGCCGGCGCGGCGGACCTGAATGTCGATGCGTCCCGCGGGCGGCTTGCCCCTGCCGCGGCGCTCCTCTTCCTCCTCGATCCCATGCGCCACGGCATTGCGGATCAGATGCAACAAAACATCGCGAAGAACCGCGAGCACCTGCGCATCGAGGCGGACATCCTCGCCCACGGCCGCTACATCAACCTGCTTGCCCAGCGCTCCGGCGGCTTCCCGCGCGGCGCGCGCCAGCGAAGGAATAATGGCTTGGGCCGGCAGCAGACGCAGCCGGTTCGCGCGATCGCGCGCCTGCTTGAGCTCCCGTTCGGTCCGCTCCACGCCCGCGATCAGGCGGCGTTCCGCGGCTGCCAGAACGCTCACCAGTTCGTCGGAGACGGCACGCATCCGGCCGCCGCCGCCCTGCTGGGCCATCCAGCCGGCCAGGTCCCGGGCGCGGCGCAGCGACGCCGCTTCGTTTTGGATGCCGGCGAAATCGGCGCTGGCTTCGGCGAGGCTGCCGAGCAGCCCGTCCATTTCCTCGAGTTCCACCCGCACGGTTTCGAGAGGTTCGGCGGGACGCGGCGCTTCGGCGGCAACGCCATCCGCCGGGGCGGCATTCAGCGCCGCCAGCCTCGCGCCGATCTGATCGAGCAGGCGCATCACCGCGCCGGCCTGCTCCTTGGGCAGCGGCGCGGCGGCCTCCCGGTACGGCCCCAGGATGTCCTCGACCGTGTGGGCCGCCTGTGCAATCGCGGGCTGCTTCACTACTTGCGACGCGCCCTTCAACGTATGGGCGAGGCGCAGCAGCCCGGCCACCATTCCCTTGTCCGGCGCGCCTTTTTCGAGCTCCAGCACGCCGCGGGTCAGATTGTCCAGCAGCTCGGCGGCTTCAACGCGGAAGTACTTGTACGGATCCTTCGGCATGCGCGTCCTATGCCGCGTGCGGCTGCACGATCTGCGAAAGGTCGTGTGAAAGATGCGCGAGTTGCGTCGCGGTCTGCAGCGTCTGGCCGGTGCTCGCTTCGGTTTCGCGGGCCGCCTGCGCCGCGCCGGTGATGGCGGTATTGACCTGCTCGACGGCGGTCATCTGCTGCTTGGTGCTGAGCTCGATCTCGCGCGCCGCCTCGGTGGTGGTCGCGACCAGGTTGGTGATCTGCTTGAAGCCGCGCGTCACTTCTTCGAAATGGCGCAGCCCCGCATCCACCGCTTTGGAGCCGCCCTCGGTCGCGAGCACGGTCGTATTGACAGCCGACCGGATCTCTTCCACCAGCGCGCGAATTTCCCGGGTCGAGCCGGCCACGCGTTCCGCCAGCTTGCGAATTTCGTCTCCCACTACGCCGAACCGCTTGCCCGCCTCGCCCGCCCCCGCCGCTTCGATGGTGGCGTTGATGGAAAGAATATTCGTCTGCTCGGCGAGTTCGTTGATGATGTCGAGGATGCTGCCGATCTGCTGCGATTTCTTCCCGAGGTCCAGCATGTGGCTGACAATAATATCCACCTGACGACGGATAGCCTCGATGGACTCCTGCATCTTGCCGACGGTCTCATCGCCCGCGCGCGCCGATGTCGCGGTCTCGAGCGCGATGTGGGCCACCTGTTGCGCGCTCTCGGAAATCTGCCGCGAGGTGACCAACAGCTCGCTCATGGTTGTGGTGACCTCGTTCATGGAGGTGGCTGCCTCGCGCGCGCCGGTGGCCTGCTGGTTCGCGGTGCTCTGGAGTTCCGCCGACGAGTTCTGCACGTGCTGCACCGCCGAGCCGATCTGCCGCGAGAGTGCGCGGGATAGGAAGAATGCGGTGAACGCCGCGAATAAGACCGCCAGTACCGACAGGCTGATCACCGAATTCATAGCCAACGAGGCGTCGGCCGCGGAGTCGCGCTGCGCGTCGGCCAGAAGATGCAGTTCGTGCGCGACCAATGCCGCGATGGTCTGCTTGAGCTTCTCGCGAATCGGTAACGGTTGCTCCTGCATTTCCCGAGCCACCACCTCCAGAGATGCGTGGGCTTTGCGCTCCGCGATGATTCTGTCTAAGCTCGCCGTAAACGCCGTATGCAACTGCTCGATGTCCCTCAGCATCCTTCTGCCCTCGTCGGTATAGAGTCCCTTTGCGAGAGCCGCGGACGCTTCCGCGAAATCCTGGCGGCCTTCGGCTACGTCCGTCAGAAGCCGTTCCTCGGGCACCAGGAGGAATCCGCGAAAGCCGGTTACTTCCCGGTGCGCGGCTGCCTCCAGCCGCTCGGCATTCAACAGATTCTGGGCATTCACGTTAGTAACTCGATCCTTACCGGCAACTACCGACCGGAGCGCCACGATGGCCACCGCCGCGGTAACCGCCCCCAGCAACACCATGACCGCAAAGCCGGCCGTTACTTTCCGTTGAAAACTCCACGAATGTGTCATTGAAGACTCCTTGAAAATTCCGCGGCCAGCCGGATCGCCTCCACCACGGAAGGAACGTCGATGACCGCGCGCACAGCGGACCCGATTTGCGCCAGTTGGCGGACATGCCGCCGCGCCGGCGCGCTCGCGTCGTCATACAGGCACGCAGGCCGGATTTCGGTTTGCCCTTCGAACGCGTCGAAGGCCAGCCCAACCGGCGACTCGCGGTGGGCCAACGCCACCCAGGAACACTCTTCGCTGCGCGCGAGGCCGAGCAGCGCGGCGAGGCTGAAGACCGGCAGCAAGGTGCCGCGCATCCCGGCGAGCCCCATCAGCTCGGGGACGCGGCTTGGCGCCGGCGTCACTCGCCGGAGCCTCGAGATACCCGTTATTTGATCGGCCCGTAACAGCAGCGCTTCGCCCGACAGGCGGATGGCAATCAGCGCAAGCAGATCTGCGGTTTCCGTTGCAGCCGGCGCGGCGAAGCTTTCGTCGAAGACGCGCCGCAGATGCGCCAGCCGCTGCTCCGGGATGGTGATATTCATTGCTGTCCTCCACACGCATGGCATTCGGCATGACTGAATTCCAGCAGAGCCTGGCGGCTGAAGCCTCCGCCCAACAGCAAAATTCGCGAGGCGTCTTCGCGCTCGAGCAGCAGGGCAGCGTGTTCCATTTCGCGGCGCGCGGCAGCCAGGTCCCCCGTCCGCTTTGCGATCAGTCCCAGATGCAGATGCGGCATGGCAAAAGAGGGATCCAGGTAGACGGCGGCCTGGTCGTGTTCTCGGGCTCCCTCGTAATCGCCCGCGTGTTCCCGGCAGAGCGCGGTAACGTACTGCGCGCTGGCGTTCAGATCGTCCAAAGCCAGGAGCTGCTCGCAAACCGACTGGGCCGCCGCCACCTCTCCGCAGTTGGTCAACAGCACGGCGCGGAGAAGCAGCACGTCGCGATCGCCGGAGAATTCGGAAGGCACGTTTCTCATCGTCTCGAGCGCCTCGCGAAAACGCTCCTGCCGGAGCAGCTCGAGCGTGGCGTCCAACTGAACGGGCCGCTGAAGGGTTTGTGAGCGCCGCGAAGGCGGGGCTGCCGGCTCGTGCGGCGCCTTGCGATTGCGCGACAGATTGTCAATCTGTTCCGAAGCCAGGCGGATGGAATCAACCCACGAGACATCGGCCGCATCCACGGGTTGCCGCACTCCGGCGGGCTCCGGCGCGGCAGGCTCGCGCCACGACTCGTCCTCCTCTCGCTTTACGTAATAAAAACTATTGTGCGAGTGGCGCAGATGAAAATCATGCGACAAGCCGCGCAGCGTCTCCACGTGGCTCAGAAACAGAAAACCGCCCGGCGCTAAAGCGCGCGTCAGCCGGGCGACTGTAAGGCGAGCCGCCTCCGGAGCCAGGTACATGATGGTGTTGCGGCAGAAAATGATGTCGAAGGACGAGAGGTTCCATGGCGCCCCGTTCTCTACGCCGAGATTGCGTTCCTCAAATGCCACCATGCTCCGCACGCGCGGATCCAGCACGAACTGGCCGCCATTGCGCGCAAAATATCGTTCGCGCAAGGCGGCGGGGGTCTGGCGCAGCGCCCATTCACCGTAGCGGGCCTCGGCGGCCTTGGCGAGCATCGCCGGATTCAGATCCACGCCGAGGATCGTCACGCCGGACAACTCCCGAAACTGCTCGCGCAGCACCAGCGCCACCGAATAGGCCTCATCGCCCGACGCGCAACCGGCCGAGAGAATGCGCAAGGGCCGCGCGGATTGCAACGCGCGAAGCCGCTCCGGCAGCGCCACTTCGGCCAACGCGCGGAAGTGCTCGGGCGCGCGGAAGAAATAGGTTTCGGTGACGGTAAGCAGCGCGGCCAGCGTTCGCAACTCCTCCCGGTCCCCGCCCGCGCCCAGACTCGCCAGATAGCGGTTGGCGCTCATTCGTCCGCGGGCTTCGAGCCGCTGCCGCAGAACGTCGCCGAGCATGTCCAACCTGCCCTCGTCGAACTGCAGGCCCAGGCGCGACGCAACGATTCCGCGGAAACGGTCAAGCTCGGCGCGCTCGAAGGTATTCATCGGGTCTCCTGGCTCGCCAGCGCGTCCCACACCGCATCGGGCACGAGGGTGCCGGTTTTCAGCGCCACGATCGTCTCCCGATCGAGCGTGCCCACCGCTTCAACCGCGTCCCGGCCGGCATCCCGAAGCAGCGGGGGCAGATCGCTCCAAACCGAATCGCGGAACTCGCGAATGCCGAGCACCGCATCGACTGCCAGAGCGAGCCTTCGCTCCCCCGCGCGCACCATTACGAACCTCGTGCAGGAGCTCGGGGCGCCGAGCAGCAACGCGGCGAGATCGAGTACCGGAACCGGCGTCCCCCGAACAATCGAAAGGCCGCGCACGAAGGAGGGCGCGCCGGCCAGCGGTTCCACCGGCAGCGGGCGGAGAATTTCCACTGCTTCCGAAAGCGGAAGCGCGCAGATTTGCGAACCGGCGCGGAAAACCAGATGGAGGGCCGAAGCCGTTGCGGTCACAAGGGCCGATCTCCTGTCACGCGGGGGAAAGGGTAAGCACGCCTGCCCCGTGCTTCGTAGATTTAGTTCCAAGGGCCCGTAATGCGGGACCGCGTTACGGTGTGTTGAGAGGCGCGAAACGTCCTCGGCTTTATTATATGTCCCGGCGCGATCGCGTCAAGGGGCAGTCTGATCGAGCGGAATCTCGTAGTAAAACAGTTCCTGCCCGCTGGCGGCATCGGCGAGGCCGCTCAGGTACAGCGTGGCGCCGCGCTGCAGGCCGGTCTGAAAGTAGAAGAAGCCGCTGGCGCTCTGGCCGGCCGGCAGCATCTTGGCGGCGAAAGCGCGACCCTCGATTTCCCAGGCGCTGAGCGGGTTCTTCTTGTTGCGGCCGATCTTTGGTATTCCCGGCGGACCGGAAACAACCTTCGGCCGGTCGGGACCGCGCAGATACCGCACGTCGGCGGCCGGCGTGGCTTCGACCTTCGCGCCTTGCGGACCGGTGTACACGGCGTGGATGCGATCGAGCCGGATGGCCTGATTGCCGTCGTTCTGAACCACCACCAGCACCGGTAGGATGCCATACTCATAAGGATTGAGTTTTCCGAACGCCGTCTTGGCTTTGTCTTCGCCAACATAAGGGTCTGCCGCGACCGTGACTTGGGCGTTGGTCTGGTGATGCGGGAACCGAACGGCCGCATCGGGCCGGAACACGGGCTGTTCCTTGTCCGCCGCAAAGGCCGCCGTTATACTCAGGAAAAGAACCAAACGTTTGAAAAGAAAAGGCATCTATCTCCTCTACCGGGTTCTTCAGGCGTTTGGGCTGCCGTGGCTGCTATTGTATTTCCTTTTGCGCGGTTTTACGAACCGCCGCTACTGGCGCTCGCTGCCGCAGCGCTTCGGCTTCCTCTCGCACTCATTTAGACAGACCTGTCCGGGAGCGATCTGGTTGCATGCGGTTTCGGTCGGCGAAGTACTTTCCTGCGTGGAATTCGTGCGGGCGCTGCAGCGGGAATTTCCGCGGACGCGGCTGTTTGTGTCTACGTCCACACTGGCCGGCCAGGCGGTGGCTCGCGAAAAGCTGGAAGGATTGGCGCTTGGGGTGTTCTATGCGCCGGTGGACACGGTATGGGCGGTGCGGCGGGTGCTGCGCGCGATCCGGCCGTCGTTGGTGATCATCGCCGAAACCGAAATCTGGCCCAACCTGTTTCGCGAGGTGAAGCGCCTCGGCACGGGCTTGGTGATTGTGAACGGCCGCATCTCCGACCGCGCGCTGGCGCGATACCGCAGGCTGCGCTGGTTTTTCCAGGCCGTGCTGCCGTGGGCCGATTGCGTTTTGGCGCAAAGCGAGGAGATCCGCAACCGCTTCGCGATGCTGGGAGCGCCGCCCGAGCGCGTCCAGACCAGCGGCAATTTCAAATACGATTTCGATCCGCGGCCGGCGCCGCCGGAATCGCCGGTGAGGGTGCTGTTGAACCGCGCGAGGCCGTCGCGCGTGTGGATCGCGGCCAGCACCATGCCGCCATTGGCCGATGGCGATATCGATGAAGACGATGCGGTGATCGCCGCGTTTAGGGAACTGGCTCCGAAGTATCCGGGGCTGCTGCTGATCCTGGTGCCGCGGCGCCCGGAGCGGTTCGACGGGGCGGCGCAGAAGCTCGAGGCGGCGGGCATTCGTTATTTGCGGCGGTCGCGCCTGCGCCCGGACGATACGCTGGAGCTGCCGGGCGCGCTGCTGCTCGATTCCATCGGAGAGTTGAGCGGGCTATTCGCGATCGCCGATCTCGTATTCATGGGCGGCACGCTGGTTGCGCGCGGAGGCCACAACCTGCTGGAGCCGGCGCTATTCGCCAAGCCCGTGATCGCCGGCCCGCACATGGAAAACTTTCAAGTGATCGCGGACGAATTTCGGGCGGCGCATGCGTTCGTCGAGATCGGCGATGCCGAAAAACTGAGCGCGGCCGTAGAACGGCTGCTCGAGGAGCCCAGCCGCGCGCTGGAATTGGGACGCCGCGCGCTGGCGTGCGCCGAAGGACGGCGGGGCGCTACCGCGCGGGCGGTGGCGGCCGCACGCGGCTTATACGATGCGCACCTGCCCGGTTACCGTCCGGCGCAACCGTGGTATGCGGCCGCGTGGATTTTGGAGCGCATCTGGAGATGGGGCGGCCGCCGCCGCGCGAGAGCGGCGCCACGGAAACTCCCGGCGCCGGTGATCAGCATCGGCAATCTGACGATGGGCGGGACGGGCAAAACTCCGTGCGTGCTGCGGCTGGCGCAAGTTCTGGGACAGCGCGGGCGCAAGCCCGGCATCCTGACGCGCGGCTATGGACGCTCATCGCCGGAGAAGGAGCTGATTCTGCCACCCGGCGCGCCGGTGCCCGCCGATCGCACCGGAGACGAACCGCAATTGTTCGTGCGCTCGGGCCGGGCTCCGGTGGGCATCGGCCGCGACCGGTGT
>CAZKQQ010000220.1:0-11633 GCA_964554945.1 uncultured Solibacteraceae bacterium
CCGCAACACTGTCAAATCAAGCCGGACTGGAACGCTGCCGTGTGTAAAGGTGATTTCGGGCGCCTCGGGATTGGCGCGCCCGGTGGCGGATTTGGCGGATTTGGCGGGAGAGGAGGCGCCGGAGGTCGTGGTGGACCTGGGGGTTCTGGCGCAGCAGGCGGTCCCGGCGCGGCTGCCGCTCCTGGCGCAGCGGGAGGTCGTGGCGGAGCTGGCGGGAGAGGAGGTTTCTTTGGAGGCGCTCCACCGGTCGTTCTCACCCGGAATGGTAGGAAACTTTCGGTCAACGGGGACACCACGGTGCTCGCCGGCACCGAGATCCGCGCGGAAAGCGAAGCGCCGTCCCTGAACATTAACGTACGGGAGCTGGACAAGGGCTCATGGGTGATCCTCGAATTACCGGGATACACCAGCGCAGCCACGGGCACGGCACAAACCAGCATGGATGCACTGCGCAGCACCAGCGACACCTCGTACTACAAGGGCGACGGTTCACTCTGGGTCAAGCTGGTCTCTGACGGCGGCGGCGCTCGTCCCGGCCGCGGCGGCGGAACTGGAGCCAGTATCCAAGTCAGCAGGTAAGCGGAACCCTGCTGGATAAGGAAGAGCCCCGCGACGATCCGCTCAGAATTCCCATTGAAAGCTAAACTGCACTTGACGCGCATTCAACGCTTCGATGAGACCACGATAGGTATCCAAGCCGTAATAGGCACTGAGCAGCACTGGGTTGGTGTGATTAGTCAGGTTGTAGACTCCGATGCCAAACAGAAATATTCCATGGTCTTTCCACCACACAAAGCCTTTGGTGGCGCGAAGATCGATATTGAAAAGACCTCGTTGATAGAACGGATTTCGCGTGAGTCCGGCCGGACGAGCCGTGATTGGATACGCTCCCGTCGCATAGAAGTCCGTGGTGGCAAGCGCGTTTATGGGCCGCGGGCTTCCAACCGAGATGATCGGCGCGAGGTCGAAGTTCTTGCCCAACCTTTGCAGCCACTCGGGCGCGCCCAGCTCATCGAACGGTAGCTCGAATAAGCTGCTGGCCACGACACGATGGGCCTGGTATTGTCGCGAACGCGACCAATCGAGGCGCGTGTTGGCAGGATTTGAGGGTTGCTCACTGAAATCGCTCGCATCGTCGTAGGCCGCGCCTCCGGTATATCCGATCAGGTAGGTCAGCTCCTTGGTGAGCCGACGCCGGAGGGTTACGCTTACACCCTGATAACGCGAGCTGGCGCTTTGTTCGAGGAGGAATTGCGGCGGCAGCGTTAATGCGACGTTACGCAGGCGGGGCAGATGGAAACCCGCGAGGTTCATATATTCGACAGTGATCGTGGTGTCCGCGTCGAGGGCTCGCTCCACGCCTGCTGTAACCTTTCGGGCGTACGTGGAATTGGATGCGAACGCCGCCTGCGGGCGATAGATGGAGGGCGCAATTCCCGGGACAGGTGCGGCTGGAGTTCCACCGAGGGAGAAGGCGAAGATGCGCGCGGCCTCGATGCCTTCAGCATACTGCTCAAACCCGTGAACTCCGTTCTTCTGAATCGCATCGTTCAAAAACGCGAGCGGGAAGCGATCGTAAAACAAGCCTGCTCCGGCGCGAAAAACCCACTTCCCGCGGCCGTTCGGCTGCCACGCGATCCCGAGGCGGGGCGCGATGTTATGCGTTACGGTACCGAACGGCGCAGGCAACATTTGGGCTTCGTATCTGACGCCGCCGGTTACGGTCACACCGGCGCCCGGCCGCCATCGGTCCTGTACCCAGGAGGCGATAGGATCGGTAGTGTATCGGGTATGCGGGTCACCGAACGCCTGAATGTACATGTCCGGAGCGCCGGCCATAAAGGCATTGAGGGTTGGGAACACAAAAATTCCGGCGAAACGATTCGCCTGGCGGGCATCCAGGGAAATATGTTGGGCCGACGCGCCGAAACCGAGTTGGTGGTTCCCTTGCACCAGCGTGGCGGTGTCCACGCCCTCGAAATGGTCTTCGGTACGGGAGGAATCCAGGACTGGCGATTGGCCGATGCTGATGATACCCGGAATTTCCAGAAGGGCGCCCTGGGAATTCGGCGTCAGATTGACTCTGCGACGAGCGAACTGGAAGCGGACCTCGTTGATGAACGACGGGCTCCCGACCTCCTGCCAACTGACGGCAAGAGAGTGATCGCGGTTACCGGCGCCGCCGCGCGACGATTCCTCGCTGAAATTGTCGCTTCCTAACACTTCCCTCGAAATGTTGGCGCCGGAGAAAGCGTACCGAGTCGACACTTGATGCGATGTCCCGAAAAGGTGCATCAGCTTGAAGGAGGTCTCGGTGGATGAGGATGCGGTGGGGAACAAGCGTTCCGAAATGTTTCTGACCGCGCTTCGACTAAAGATCGGACTGGATAGGGCACGATTAATCGTGGCCAGGGCGCCTGGTTCGCCGATTTCCGAGAATTCCTGAGAGTTCTCGAGTTCCCCCTCTATCGTAGCGGCAAAGAACGTGCGATCGCGCTGAAGAGGACCATTCAGGGCCGCCTCGGGCTGGTATTGCCGGCGGTTCGGACGAGCGCTCGTTTCGGCTTCCGGGCTCCTCGCTTCAATGAAGGAATCGGCTGCAAACAGATTCACATCGCCGTGGAAGCGGTTGGTACCTGATAGCGTGACCACGTTGAGATTGCCGCCGGCGGCGCCCCCGTATTCCGGGTTGACGTCAGATGGGGTGACGCGGAATTCGGCGACGGCCTCTTGCCCGATCGCTATCCGCGTGGAGCCGGTGGTTTCATCCCGATTGTCCAGGCCGTCGATGGAGAGACTGTTATTGCGGGGGCGCATCCCCGCAACCGTGAAACCGCTGTCGGGCAGAGCACTTCGCACGCCGGCTTTGGAGCGAAGCGCGTTGGAACCTGCGGCTGGGGCGACTCCCGGCGCCAGCAGGACCATGCCAAGATAGCTTCGGTTTTGAGACGGCGTTTCCTCGAGAGCTTCACCTCCGATGCCAACCCCGGCGGTAGTAGCCGTGGTGTTGAGCGCATCCGGCTGCTCGTTGACATCAACAGATGTGCCCGCAGCCGCAAGGTTCATATGAAACCGTTGATCTACAGTTTGATTCAGTGAAAGCGAGACTTGCCGGACGCTGGCATCCTGAAATCCGAACTTCTGGCAGCGAATGGTGTAAGTGCCGACCGGGAGCGCGGGTATTCGGTAACGGCCCTGCTCGTCCGTGGTGGCGTCGCGGACGGCATGTGTGCTCTCGAGCGTCGCCGTGACCGAAGCGCCGGGGATGACAGCGCCGGACGGATCTGTGACATTGCCTTCGATCGTGCCAGTCTGCGCGAGGAGCGTCAACGGGAAAACGATCCAAACCATGCCGAGAACGCGCATACGCAAACCAGGATAACAGCCATCCTGAACGAATCATGCGCCAACCGGACGCTGGCTGGCGGACGGCGCGCATTGCAGGATGGACCTGTGGCGTTGGAGGCCAGGGGTGAAGCGCAAGTCAAAACGTATACAAAAGCACCCAGCTACACAGATCCGTACTGCGATTGCCAGACCTGGAAGTTGCGAAGTCAGCCGTTCTCAACAGCCTCTCTCTAGAGGCGCTCCGGCCACTCGGTGGAGCGGTAGCGTTCGGGTGTCGGCGTGGTCACGGGGCGAGCGGTCGAGTCCTGCGTGCGGCCACTCAGTGAGTGGCGGGTAGTCCAACGACGATGAGAACCGCGTAGTCCTGCTTGCTGCAGCCGTTCACGGCGGGCATGGCCGCCCCTGGATTCACCGGAAAACCCTTGGTCTGAACGTTCTCGGGCGAGCACGAGTTGTTGCCCGTCGCCGGCGTGTAACGTGCGGAGCGGCATCCGAGATGGGTGACATCGTAGAGGGTCGCGCCGTCGGCGAGTTCCCACCGCTCGTTGCCGTCCTTGTCCTTGGGATGAATGGTCAGCACGGTCGTCACGTTGCGGTCGCCCGTGACGAGGTATTTCCCGGGAGCCAGCGGAAAGGTCGGCTTCTCCATAATGAAGCCGTGTTCCTCCAGCCACCAGTCCTTCGCGTCGAACTTCCACTGTGCCGGCGCCACGCCGCCCGCCGCTTTCAATTGAGGGTAGTGGTCCAGCTTGCAAGCGCGCGGGCCCGGGTCCTGGTTCCAGAAGCCCCAGGATTGCGCGCCGTTACCGGAGGTGGCCCCGGGGTCTCCCAGCGCCGCGATGAACTGCGGCTCGATGCGCCGAAACTTCGAGAGGTCTACGCTTGACGCGTGAACCGCCGTTTGGACAAGCGCCAGCAGGCTGGCTGCTAACAGGAGGGCTCCCATGGACAGGAGCCGGCGGCTCACGGACGGCACGAGGTGGCGGATATTCATGCGATTCCTCCGGTTGGGACCACGTGATAACATCCTACACCAACGCGCGTCCCGGGAGCTGGCCTCTGCTGGTACGCAAGTTGCCTGGAGCGTCTTCTCGCCATCGATGGCGAGCTTCCTGAAGCGCACTGCCAACGCCTTCTTTGTGCCCAGGCTCTTGTCGATAGCGGTAACGCGTTTCGCGCCGGCAACCTTCTGTGGTATCCTGCGCTCGCATTTGGAGCGATCCATGACCAAAAGTAAACGTTCAGCTCTGCTGTTGTCTGGCACTGTTTCGCTGGCGTCCTGCCTGTTGCTGGCACAGGTCCAAAGGCCGGGGGAGTATCCGCGGGGCGAGAAGCCTTCTCCGATGATGAGTTTTTTCGTGACGAGCGAACCCATCGGCGACGGCGGCAATCTCGGCGGACTGGCCGGCGCTGACGCCCATTGCCAAAAGCTCGCGGCGGACGCAGGCGCGGGAAATCGCACCTGGCACGCTTACTTGAGCACGCAGGCGCGGCCCGGACAGCCGGCAGTAAACGCGCGCGACCGCATCGGCAAAGGTCCATGGTACAACTTCAAAGGCGAAATGATCGCGCAGGATCTGGCGCACCTGCATGGCGACACGATGGAACTGGCGCATCAGGGAAATAATCTGAACAAGCTCACCGGGTTGACGGAAAAAGGCCAGATCGTGCCGGGTTTGTATGACTATTCCGATCCACGCGACAACGACTGGAATTACGCCAAAGTCACCCGGTTTTCGACGCGCCACGAAATGCTCACCGGTACTCAGACCGATGGCACCGCGTTCACCGATGGGGTCGATCACACCTGCGATAACTGGACCAGCAACCAGAGCCCGGCTCCGGGAGCGTCGAACGGAAATCTGAATGCTGCCGATGGCAGGCCGAACGCCCAGATCGGTTTTCCCGACCGCAATGGCGGCGGCAGCGGTTCCTGGAACTCCGCACACGGAACCCGCGGCTGCGCCCAGACGGATTTGACGAAAACTCACGGCATCGGCCTGTATTACTGTTTCGCGACTAACTAGAATGGCGGAAAAGCAAACCAAGCCACACGCTCACGTTGTTGTCTTGTGTACTTTGACGCTGGCCTCTTGCCTGATGCTGGCTCAACAGAACGCGCCGAATACCCAGGGCGTCACGCCGCCCCCCGGTAGCCCGACGCCGACTCCGGCTCGAATGACGTTTTTCGTCACCAGCGTCGGTCTTGGTAAAGGCGGAGACCTTGGCGGACTGGCGGGCGCCGACGCGCACTGCCAGGCGCTTGCGGCGGCTGTCGGCGCGGGCGGTCACACCTGGCACGCGTATCTCAGCACCCAGGCTCGTCCCGGACAACCCGCGGTCAACGCGCGCGACCGGATCGGCACCGGGCCCTGGTTCAACTGGTCGTTCGCGCAACTGGGGGCGCCGCAAAACGCCATCATTTCGGCAGACCTTGGCGAACTTCACGGAGACACGCTGGTCCAGGCGCAGCGCGGTAGCAATCTGTTCAAACAGTCCGCGCGCAACGAGCATGGACAGGTGATTCACGGTATCGGCGATACGCCCCCGATTCAGCACGAAATTCTCACCGGATCGAAGTGGGACGGCCGCGCGTACAGGGATAGCGCCGACCATACTTGCAACAACTGGACCAGCAGCTCAACCGGTTCCGCGCAGGCCGGCCATTCGGATCGAATCGGCAATGGCTCCTCCTGGAATTCGTCCAACGCTACCAAAGGATGCAGCCAGGCAGCGCTAGAAAGCACCGGCGGCGCGGGCCTTTTCTACTGTTTCGCGGTTAACTGACATTCCTGGGCTGCGTTGCGCGCTTTGCGGCCCGAGTGCGGCTCCTTGTAGCTTACTGCGGCTTCTCAGCCTGGCTTGGATTTCACGGCCAGGTCGCGGGCCACCATCCGAAGGCCCGACCCGCCGGTTACACGGCTGGAGGCTGTAGTTTCCAGTAATACCGTTTTTCAGCTAGCGGTCGGCGCGTACTCTTCTCGCAGGTACAACAAGACGGGAAGAGAGACGGATACACCAAAGATCAGCAGAGCAAGAACGGGAACCCACCAGAGGACACGCAGCCTCCTTCGTTCGTAGATTAGGAAGACCACAACGACCGCTGCCGACACGACGACATCGGCGGCGAAGAATTCACTTACCCGGTTGACATGGACCTCATGAAAAAATAAGCGCAAATCAAGGCCGTGCTCAAGCAACCACGGGCCGAAGTGGAAATATGGAATCAACGCGCCAACCAGAGCTAATAACAGGTAAATGTTCTTGCGCTTCATGTGGAAAGTTTGGCACAGATTGCCAGGCACAATTCTTATCCCACGTCTCAGTTCCGAAGCATGGGTCAGCCGGGTGTGCCATGGGAAACGTCTGAGCAGGTTGCCAAAATCGGGTTTCTCGCCGTCAGCGATTGGACATCGGGTCTAATTAACTAGCGTGCCTCGGTGCGATTGCACCCGGGACTGCGCAGGGCAGGCCGGCTGTCTTCCACGCGTCGAACCCGCCGGTCAGGTTGGCGATATCGCGGAAACCGGCGCGCCGCAAAATACTGGTAGCGATCGAGCTTCTATAACCGCCCTTGCAGTGCACCACCAGAAGTTTTTCACGATCCAGCTCCACGAGCCGCGATGCCAGCTTTCCGAGCGGGATGCAGCGCGAGTTCTCGATCACTCCGCCGGCGACTTCTCCGGGTTCGCGCACGTCCAGCACCGCGATTCGGTCTGGCTCCTGATCGCGCAATTCGATGAAATCCTGCACCGTGATTTGAGGAATATAGTCCAACTCGAATCCGTTCTTGATCCAACCCACCACGCCATCCGCAAGATATCCCACCAGATTTTCAATTCCTACCCGCGCCAGGCGCATCTGCGATTCGCGGACGTGTTCGGGATCCTCTCCGGCGATAATCAGCGGCGTATCCAATCCAAGAATTCGCGCCGCCCATGACGCATACTGACCGGTGAGCGCGATGTGCACCGATCCCGGCACGTGCGCCACGGCGAACTGGATCGACGGGCGGGTGTCTACGACGACCGCGCCCTCCTTCTGCAACCGCAGCACCTCGGGGGCGGTCAATGCGGGCAGCAAGGGCAGTTCCGATACCGGCGCCGCGCCCCGGCGGTTGAGGTCCGCGTCCCGCGCGAAATACTCGGGACGCGCGGGAAGATTGTCTACCAGAAGGTGAACAAATTCCTCGGGCATCCGCGCCAGCAGCGCATAATTCGATTGCCGCTGTTTGCCGATGGTGGAAGAGCTTTCCGAACTCATTTGGCGGCCGCAGAGCGAACCGGCTCCGTGCGCGGGAAAAATCTCGGTTTCATCGGGGAGCGTCAGGAGCTTCTCGTGAAGGCTCCGGTACAGCATGGCGGCCAGCTGCTGCGGCGTGTGAGTCGGCGAAAGATCGGGCCGGCCCACATCGCCCACAAAAAGAGTGTCGCCGGTGAAAACCGCGGCGGGCCGGTCCGGCCGGCCGCGATCCTCCAGTACAATACAGATGCTTTCCAGCGTGTGCCCGGGGGTTTGCAGGAACCGGAGGCGGCACTGGCCGAACTCAATTTCGTCTCCATCCTTCACCGCGACGTGAGCGAACTCCGCACCCGATCCGGCGCCCAGATAAATCCGTGCTCCGGTGCGCTCCGCCAGTTCGCGATGCCCCGACACGAAGTCGGCGTGAAGATGAGTCTCGATAATGTGTTCGATTCTCCAATTCTTCCCGGCCGCCGCTTCGAGGTAGAGATCCACATCGCGCTGCGGATCGATGACCGCGGCAATACCCTCCGATGCGATCATGTAAGACGCGTGGGCCAGGCAGCCCAAATAGAATCGCTCGACTTGCACCGGTTCCATAGTCTGTTCTTCCGGAGGCCGTCACCTACTGCGGCTGCGCGACCATCCGCAGGTACGGCAGAACCGGCCTGAAGCCCGCCGGGAACTTCTGCTTCGCGTCGGTATCCGATATTGCTGGCGCCACAATCACATCGTCGCCCGGCTGCCAGTTCACCGGGGTCGATACGGGATGTTTCGCGGTGAGCTGGATGGAATCGAGCACGCGCAGCACTTCATCGAAATTGCGTCCTGTGGTCATCGGATACATCAGCATCAACTTGATTTTCTTGTCAGGGCCGATGACAAAGACCGTGCGGACCGTGGCGTTGTTAACAGGCGTGCGTCCCGCGCAGGTATCGCCGGCTTCGGCCGGCAGCATGCCGTAGAGCTTGGCGACGTTAAGGTCGGAATCGCCGATCATCGGGTAGCCTACCTTGTGGCCGTGCGCTTTCTCGATATCGGCAGCCCACCGGTTGTGATCCGCCACCGGATCGACGCTCAGGCCCACGATTTTGCAATTCCGGCTGGCAAATTCGTGCTCGAGTCCCGCCAGATAACCCAGCTCGGTGGTGCAGACGGGAGTGAAATCCTTCGGATGCGAGAACAGCACGCACCAGGAATCGCCGATGAACTCGTGAAAGCGGATCGGCCCCTGCGTGGTGTCGGCCGCAAAATCAGGCGCCATGTCATTAATTCTTAATGTCATAACCAATCTCCCTCTGAGTAACTTTCGGATTTCAGCGCACGCGGGAACTTTGCGTTACGCTGATATGATGTTTTTTACGACAGCTGCCTCTTAGCTACCATGGACGCGCCCTGAGCGCGGCATGAGTTTTCTATGAGTGAACCGGGCGCCATCCTGAGATTTGATGTATTTGAGCTGGATACCGCCGCCGGCGAACTTCGGCGGCAGGGCGATCGCGTCAAGCTCCCGCCGCAACCATTCCGGGTGCTGGAATTGCTGGTTCGCCGCGGCGGAGAAGTTGTGACGCGCGCCGATATCCGGGAGCGCATCTGGTCCGACTCCTTCGTCGATTTCGAACAGGGTCTGAATTTTTGTATTCGCCAGATTCGGGATGCGCTAGGCGATACAGCTAACGCGCCGCGGTTTATTGAAACACTGCCGCGCCGCGGCTACCGGTTTTTACTCCCCGTAGAAACGCCTTCGGCTGCAAAGCCGCACGCGATCCGCAGCCTCATCGTGCTGCCGTTCCGGATGCTGCGCCCCGATCCCGCGACGGATTTCCTGGCGTTCAGCGTGCCGGAGGCATTGACCAATTCCCTATCGGGCCTCAAAGCCGTAGTGGTCCGCTCCAGCCTGGCCGCGTCGCGCTTTGCCGCCGGGACCCAGGATTTGAAAGCCGTCGCCGCCGAAGCCCATGTCGACCTGATTGTGACGGGCACTTTGCTTTCTACCGGCGACGAGATCCGCGTGAGCGCCCAGCTCACCGAGGCGGCCACTGGGACGCTGATGTGCTCCCACTCCATGCAGACTTCCATCGGCCACGTGTTTCGATTGCAGGACGAGCTGACCGAGTGCATCGTCGAGGCGCTCTCCTTGCAACTCACGTCGCGCGAACAGCGGATACTCCGGCAGGACGTTCCCTCCGACCCCAAAGCGTACGAATATTATTTGCGCGGCAATCAGTTTAGCCACGATTCGAAGCAATGGGCCGCCGCCCGCGACCTCTACACGCGTTGCGTCGAATCTGATCCATGCTATGCGCCTGCATGGGCCCGGCTCGGGCGTATTCACCACGTGATGGCCAAGTACCTCACCACGGGAGCCGCCGAAGGATTGAAGCAGGCCGAAGCGGCGTTCCGGCAGGCTCTCGATCTGAACCCCGATCTCGCGATCGCGCATAAATTTTACGCTCAGTTGGAGGTGGATCTGGGCCGCGCGCGCGATGCCATGGCGCGCCTGCTCCAACGAGCACGGGAGACCGCGGATCCAGAGATCTTTGCCGCCGTGATCAGCCCTTTGCGCTACTGCGGCTTGCTGGAGGAGTCGGCAGCCGCCTACGCGCGTGCGGTCGCGCTGGAGCCGGCCATCCGCACCAGCATTGTGCATACCTGGTTCCTGCAGCGGGACTACAAACGGGTCGCGGCGACCAAGCTCGAGGACAACGCTTATATCGTGGCCGTGTCACTGGCCGAAGTGGACCGCGGAAATGAAGCCGCTGCGGCGCTACGGAATCTCGAAGAGAAGGTCAAGACCCGCATGCGGGATTTCATGGTGGCGGCCCGGACCATGATCGAAGGGGATGCGGAGTCAAGCATCGCCGCCGTCCAGCGGATTCTCGGTTCCGCGTTCGGCGATCCCGAAGCGCTGTTATATCTCGCCCGGCACTTAGCGCATTTGAATCAATCCGATGCCGCGCTGGATCTGCTGTCACGCGTGGTCGCAGGCGGTCATTTTTGTTTTCCGGCCATCTTCAGCGATCCGTGGCTCAAGCCCATTCGACAGAGGCCGGAACTCGTGAGTCTGCTCGAACGTGTGGAGCGGCAGCATCAGCTCGCAGCGAGCGAGTTCGCCCGGCTCGAGGGCCATCGCATCCTCGGCGTCGCAGCTCGCGCCACCAGGGTTTGATATCGTTCGAACGGCCCTACGATTTGACGCGCGGGAACAACCGCTCGGCGTTTCCGCGATTGAGAGCCCGCACGGTTTCCGGCGCCGGCTTCGTCTTCGGGAGTTCGTCGAGGGTGCATTCCATCGGCTCGGCAGGCCTGACGGCAGATCTCTATTGATCGTGGACAGCGCGGCAAGGTTCAGCGAACGCGATTTCGACTGCAGTGGTTGGTACCCCCTCCGCCTCCGTTCCCTCCTGGCACCGAGGACAGTGTGGACAGGCAGGTCGCCGTACTAATCGAAAAGATGCTCGATGGCACGACCGAACAGTCCGCATTTTGCGACCTCGAAGGCTCGAGTGTCCTGCCGTCCCAGCCATAATCAGACAGATGGCGGACTGCCGCGCAGGCCGGCCATTCGGATCGAATCGGCAATGGCTCCTCCTGGAATTCCTCGAACGTCACCAAAGGACGCAGCCAGGCAGCGCTGGAAAGCACGGACGGCGCCGGCCTTTCTACTGTTTCGCAATTAACTGACATTCCTCGGTGGCCCATTCCCGTCCCCATTGTCGGAGTGTAATAGAACTCGCGTCGTTAGGATTCGGAATGGCGGGATCGCGCAGGTTTCAACGGCCACCCTGATGTTTGATTGCCGCCGTGAACCTACTGATGCAATGAGAATCCGGACGGCAAAGCGGCCTCAAGATTGATTTGTTCTCCGGTGATGGGGTGGTGGAATTTCAGAAATTGGGCGTGCAGGAAATATCCTCCATCGCCGGGAAGGCCGGGGAGATTTTCAAGAGGCTGGCCGGTTAAGCCGTACAGCGGATCGCCTACCAGCGGATGGCCGATGGATGCCAGATGGATTCTGATTTGATGAGGGCGGCCCGAATTCA
>CAZKQQ010000221.1:0-6107 GCA_964554945.1 uncultured Solibacteraceae bacterium
ATCCAGCGCGATGATCCGCTTTTCCTTGAGCCCCTCGGGAACGTCCCCGCGGACGATCCGTTGCGCCAATCCCTCGACGATGGCGGTTTTCCCGACGCCGGGTTCGCCGATCAGAACGGGATTGTTCTTGGTACGGCGGGACAGGACCTGAATGACGCGGCGGATCTCTTCATCGCGGCCGATAACCGGATCCAGCTTGCCGAGACGCGCCGAATCGGTGAGATCGCGGCCGTACCGCTCCAGAGATTGGTAGGTCGCTTCAGGGTTAGGGTTTGTCACTCGCTGGGTGCCGCGAATTTCCCGCAAAACACGAATCAGGCGTTCCCGAGTGACACCCATCTGGGCAAGAAGCCTTCCGGCGGCACCCTTGTCCTCCGTCATAGCCAGCAGGATGTGTTCTACCGATACGTATTCATCCTTAAGGCGCTTGGCTTCGTCCTCGGCTTGCACAAACAGCCGGTTCAAGCGTCCGGTGACATACACCTGGTCGGGAGACGTGCCGGCCACTTTCGGCAGCTTGTCCAATTCCTGTTCCAGGCGCTCCGAGAGAAGGTCGGGGGCCACACCCGCCTTGCCGAGTATGGCGGCGGTAAGACCTCCTTCCTGTTCGAGCAGCGCCGACAGAAGATGCTCAACGTCAACTTGCTGATTGTTGAGCCGGATCGCCTTGGATTGGGCGGCGCGTAGGGCTTCCTGTACTTTCTCCGTGGCACGATTGATATCCATATCGAGTTTTCCAGCGCAAAAAGGATACCAAAGCCGACGAGGCTCAGTCGGGCATACACCGAACCGGGCCTTGGTGAGATAGCTTTTGGGGGCGTGGCGCGCTAATACCCAGGCGGCGCATCTTATAGAACAAAGTGGAGCGTGGAACACCGAGGCGGGCCGCCGCGGTGGCAATCACACCATCGGACTCGCGCAGTATCTGAAGAATGTGGGCGCGTTCGGCATCTTTGAGGGTAACCGGTGCCGAATGGCGATCCCCCTCTACAACCGTGAGTTCATGTAAGGGTGCTTCGAGCACCGCGCCCCGTGAAAGAATTACGGCACGCTCTACAAAATTTTCCAGCTCCCGGATATTCCCGGGCCACGCATACCTGGTCAACCCGTCAATCGCTTCGGAGGGAATGGCTTCGATCCGTTTATCCATCACCTGGGCGAAGACCTCAACAAAGTGTCTGACGAGGAGCGGGATGTCTTCGCGGCGTTCACGCAGTGGGGGAACCGTCACCGGGAACACGTTCAGGCGATAGAAAAGGTCGCTCCGGAACTTTCCCTCGCTGACCATCTGTGTGAGATTGCGGTGGGTTGCCGCGATCATCCGGACGTCGGTGCGAATGGTGTGTGTGCTACCCAACCTTTCAAATTCATGCTCCTGTAACACACGAAGTAATTTGGGCTGCAATTCGGCGGGGATATCGCCGATTTCGTCCAGGAACAGCGTGCCGTGGTTTGCCAGCTCAAACCGGCCAATGCGTTGGGCCATAGCGCTGGTGAAGGCGCCCCGCTCGTGGCCGAATAGTTCGCTTTCCAGAAGTCCCAAAGGAATGGCGGCGCAGTTCACCTTCACAAAGGGATGATCGCGCCTCGGGCTTAGATCGTGAAGCACCTGGGCGAAGCGGCCTTTGCCGGTGCCGGTCTCGCCCAAGATGAGCACCGTAGAGTGCGTCGGTCCGACAATCTCTACTTGCCTCAACAGATTTTGCAGTCTGGCGCTTTCCCCGATGATCTGCTGCTCGCTCCGGGAGGTGCAGATGTCTGTGCGACCGGCGGTTTCCGCGAAAGCGGATTTGCCGGCTGGATGTGATGTCCAATGGTGTTCGATTTGTCTCGCAGGTCTAGTCATTTTGCCCTCCTCACAATTTCAGAGCGAGGCACCTGTCGAGCTGGCAGCGTGAGGCGCCCTCGTCTCTTAGGGCCGGCCAGCCGAACAGGTACTTAGAGCTCGCAACCGAGTCGTATCGAACAGGTCAGCTAGATGGCTTGTTCAAGAACGCGATGGCAGGCGCCACAGCACCAATGTACGGACGTTCGGTGGTCTGAGCAGTCACACCATTTGCGGCTAGCCGGTCCTGAGAAGCTCCAGGCCGCTCAAGGCGGCATCTCCATTGCTCAGAATCGTCGGCATAGATCGATGTTAGATCTGATTGGGTAGTCGCACTATCATACCTTGGTATAACCTCGGGCTTCGGTTTGCAATCGCTTCAGAAGATGCCGCGAGCGGCAGATGCGCCCTGCACGCGGCTGTGGCGAATGCCACACATCTGTAACCCGGCCAAACGGAAGAGGCTGTAACTGCCTCCCGAGCTGATTCGTGGTCGACCACGCCAATGACGGGAACGGCCTCACGGGGCGTGCGGTCGAAATCCAAAGATTTGTGTCGGAACTGAAGCGAAGCATTCTATACAAACGCTAACAATTAGGGAACAATGCCAGATAATACGCTGGTACAGCCCGGATACCACTCTTGATTTCCGGACTTTTACGCGGTAGTGTCTTTTATATACCGGATGAGAGCTTTTCGGCCATCCGCACGAGTCCGGCAATCGAGTCAGCGCACATTTTTCGCATGACATTGCCGCGCTGCAATTTCACGGTGACTTCGCTGGTTCCCAATTCAGCGGCGATCTGCTTATTAAGCAGGCCCGCGACAACGTGGTGCATGACTTCGCGTTCGCGGGCCGTGAGCGTCTGAAAACGCTGGAGCACTTCGGTCAGAGCTTGCCTCTCAAAGCGAGAGGCTCGGTCGCGGTCAATGGCTTGCCGGATGGCGTCTAACAAATCCTGGTCCCGAAAGGGCTTGGTTAGAAACTCAACTGCGCCAGCTTTGATGGCGCGAACTGCCATGGGAATGTCCCCGTGCCCAGTGATAAAAATAATCGGAAGGTAAACACCCGAGTGCATTAGTTCGCTCTGGAGATCCAGCCCACTCAACCCGGGGAGCCGTATATCTACCACCAGGCACCCAGGACCGTCGGGGGGCGCGCTATGCAGAAAAGCCTGGGAAGAAGCGAATGTCCTGACGCCGATTCCCACCGATCGAATGAGGCTGTCCAGGGACTCCCGCACCGCGGAATCATCGTCCACAACGTATACCACTGGTTCTCTCTTTGTCATGTCAATCCCGACTGTCTGCGGGAAGTGAGAACTGAAAGATTGCGCCCCGTCCGGGGTTTGGCGTAGCCCAGAGCCGGCCGCCGTGCGCTTCGACGATAGAGCGACTGATGGATAGTCCCAAACCGATTCCGCTGGCCTTGGTCGTGTAAAAAGGCTCGAAGAGCTGATCGGCTTCTTCGGGATCAATGCCCACACCGGAGTCCTGCACCGAAACCACTATGGAATCCGGACCTTGAGTTTCGGATTTCAGCAGAAGCTCCCGCGGCCCCCCGTCCTTTACTGCAGTCGCTTCAAGACCGTTCAACACGAGGTTCAAGACCACCTGCTGGAGCTGGACAGGATCGCCCTTAACCTTGCTGGGGCGGGCCCTGAGTTCGGTTAGAAGTGAAACGCCCTGACGGACAATCTGGTGACGGGTGACTGTGAGCACATCACTAATCACTTCATTAACGTCTACTGGCGACATCTGGGGAGGGCTCTTCTTGATCAGGGAACGGATTCTGCCAATGATCTCGCCGGCGCGAGTGCCTTCTCTAACAATCCGCGACACGGCCGCCCGCGCTTCCTCCAGATCCGGGATCGGGCTATTCAACCAGCGCAGGCAGGCGTTGCCGTTGGTCACGACAGCGGCCAGAGGCTGGTTTACCTCGTGGGCAATCGATGCCGCCAGTTCGCCCATAGTGGTTACGCGAGCGATGTGAGCCAATTGGGACTGCGCTGTTTGTGCCGATTCCTCCGCCCGCCTCCTCTCCGTGATGTCCATAATGGTACCCACGAATTCCGGGTTGCTCGATTTGATCGAAAGCACGTGCCCGATGCAGTAAACATACTTGAGAGTGCCATCAGGAACGGCGAGCCGGGCCTCGAATTCGCAATTCTTACTTTCCTGCAATGCGCCATGGAGAGCCGCGGCTACGACGGCCCGATCGTCTTGATGAAATCGTTCCATGGCTGCCTCGAACCTCGGCGCCGGGTGCTCCGGGTCGAAGTCCAAAATCCGAAACGTCTCTTTTGAAAACAGCAGTTGACCGGAAACCGGGTTCCAGGCCCAGCTACCGGTGTGACTCAACCGCTGGCCTTCGGCCAGGAACTCTTCGCTCCGGCGCAGCTTTTCTTCAGCCCGCTTGCGCTCGACGATCTCGGCTTGCAGCCGTTCGTTGGCCGCCGCAAGTTCGGCAGTGCGTGCCTTCACCATGTTCTCCATTTCGTCGTAAGCCAGGTGGGCGCCTGCTCCACACGGCGCCGTTCCCTCAGCGGAGCGCTCGACGTTCAATGTTGTCCTATCCTGGGGTAAATTGGCTAGCTCGTAAAACTACGTGCAGGTATTTGCAACATCGCGTACTGGACCAACTCAGCAATAGTGTGCAGCCCGAGGGATTTCATAGCGCAATAGCGGTGAAATGCCGCAGCTCTCGGAGAAATCTGCAAATCTTCTGCGATTTTCTTGTTCTCTCCTATAACGCTTCGCGAATGGCCATCACGATTTCGACACCCGCCGAACTCTTTAGGACGTACGCCGATCCGCCGGCTGAAGCGCCTCGTTACCGTGTTCCTTGCGAGAGGCACCGGTCAGCGCCAATTGACTCCGGCGCGGCTCAGCCTTCACAATCAAGAACCATAGAGCACTGGGACCAGTTTGGATATCAGATATTTGCAGTAGCTTGTTTTGTGTTTCGAGTAAGAGCGTACGTTTCGACACACCGGAGCGCAAATCGTCCAGCTTAGAAACGCAGAACAGCCACGACATCCGCAGAGCCAGATATGTCCGCCCTGTTCAGGACGAAGGCGCGGCCGCCATCCCGCACCGTCTGCAATGCCGCGGCGTTCAGAAGATCTTCGCCACCATTGCCGGTTTCGATCTCCTGCGTGGCTTCATTCCAGACGCCCCGTTGCTCGGCATTTTCGGAGATGAAAAGATCCGAGATGCGGGCGTTCCAAGCGGCCTTTATAATGCGCGCCGCGTCAGTTAATACACGCGCCGTGTCCCAGTGTTTCTGAAGACCACTGAGGGCCTTCTGCAGCGGTTCGGAAAAGGTCTGCATAACGACGTCCATAGCACGTTCATGGAGAGTCTTGCCCGTCAAGCCATCGGGTGAACCTTCGACTGCCTTCTGCAGCAACCGGCTGTAGGTGTTCACGCGACGGTAGACGGCTAGTTCATATTCCACACCCGCGAGAATGAGCGGGCCCGTGTCTTCATGCAATAGGGCGGTCACGCCTTTATCGATCTCTTTGAAGAAATGCGCGAGGTACTCTTTGTCGCGATCGCGATCTGTGCTGGTGCCAAATACCACGCCTTTCATAGTCCCGGCCGATGGACCCGCGGTCGCCCGGTTGTCCAGGACATGATCGGGTATGCGGTTGTGGAGCCAAATGTCCATGTTCTGCGGCACGATTCCGTGGATGGGTACTTCTTCGGCACGATGATGCGTACAGTGCAACAGGCGCACGTGATGCCGGCTTAAGCATAAGACATGAAAGCATTGTTCCCGCGTCAAGGTGGCAAGGAGAGGCCGAATTTGGAATCGCTGCTCGACCGTCAGCAGTTCCGGGAAAGGCCGGTGCAGTAGATAATACCGGAACAGGTGGGGCGAACGAAGCACGATGAGGGTATGCGCCCAGATGCCGGCCGCCTCCCCCGTGATTGCGAGATCCTGGATTGGCGCAATCAACTTCTCGCTGGATGCATTGTTCAGTCCACCCTTCGCGAGCTCAGTCTGAATCGAGCGGATCGTATTCTTCAGCCGGACCTCCAGTTCTTCCGGCTTGGGCAGCGGCACGACGGCGGTGATATGAAGCGGGCCCGCGGAGGCGAGCGTCTTCAAATCGCCAAAAGTTACTATCTTATGAGAAAGGGGCAGCTGTGCAGTCATACACGTCACTCTCTCCCGCTACCGAGATTTGCTGCACCTTCCATACCAGAAGCCTAAGGTATAGCGGTAAAGTCCGAATCTGCCTAAGAGTCTAACCGTAGATGGGCCGTGCCCAAG
>CAZKQQ010000221.1:6117-11585 GCA_964554945.1 uncultured Solibacteraceae bacterium
GTTGCGCACGAGTTGATTAGCCGGGGGACCCGTGGGCGACGTATATCGTACGGAAAACGTAACAGATTTGCGAAACGGGATGGCAGCCGATCTGCATCGGAAGCTATTTGCCGGGTGACGATCCACCTGGAGCAAGGAGGGACGGATACGATGGCAACAATGACTAAAGCGCCGGCACGGACCGATCAAGCGATCCGTGAGGACGTTCTGGCCGAGCTGAAGTGAGATCCCAAGATTACCTCAAGCGACATCGCTGTCGCGGTGAAAGACGGGGTCGTGACGCTTTCCGGTTATGTTCCGAGCTACTGGGAGAAAGACGCGGCCGAAAAGGCCGTGAAGCGGGTCTACGGGGTGAAGGGGGTTGCGAACGATATCGAAGTGAAGCTGACCTCGACGCGGACGGATCCCGAGATTGCCAGGGACGCCGTCCACGAGTTAGAAAACCACGTCAGCTTACCGCATGACCGGATCAAGGTAACCGTCAAGCACGGCTGGGTGACGCTGGAAGGAACCGTAGACTGGCAATATCAGAAGGTTCTTGCCGAGTCGGCGGTCAAAAGTTTAAGGGGAGTAATCGGGGTTACCAATAATATTGAAGTCAAACCGAAGATCTCGGCTTCCGATATCAAAAGCAAGATTGAAGAGGCTCTGAAACGCAGTGCCGAGCTCGATGCTCGCCGGATCACCGTCGAGGCGGACGGCGGTGTGGTAAAACTTTATGGCAGTGTGCGCTCTTGGGCCGAAAAGAGCGAGGCCGAACGGGCGGCATGGTCGGCGCCTGGAACTACAAGAGTTGAGAATTACATTGCAGTGACACCGTAGAGAATTATCTTCGCCGGCAGCGTACGGTCTGGCGAGCCGGACCGTACGCGTTCTTTCCCAGGTGAGGGAGACTAGTGGAAACTGGACGGCGTATACGAGTCTTGAATGATCACTTTGGCCCTGACAGGCCCGCCGTTCGCATCGATAATCTTCGGAGGCTCGTTTGTCTTCGGGTCCACCAGTTCCACCCGCACGGAGCGCGCCGCGGTGGGAGGATTGATGCTGGACGACTTGTAAGTAATAACATACCGGACCTTCAGATTTTCCATGATGTCATCGTATATAGCCGAAAAATCGATTGTGCTTTCCGGCGAGTACAACCGCCCGCCTGAGGCTTTGGCGATTTCAAGCAGGTGGTTCTCGGTCTTCTTCCAATCGATCCCCGTTAGCGCACCTGTTGGCCCTCGTAATTGAGCCGTCTTACGCAATTCGTCGCCCAGGTAAATAACATATATCGGGGTGTCGCCATCCCGGACTGACATTATTAGATCCTGATAAGTTGCCTTGCTAAATGTATCTACACCCGAGGACATCAGCACGATCGCCTGCCGCCTTTGTTGTGACCGAGTGCGGTTCAGTGTAAGGAGGAGCGCGTCGTAAAGGTTGGTTTCCGATACGTCCGGAGGTTTAAGAGTGGAAAATATCTCATCCAGGGTTTCCCTGCTCACGGAGAAATCCGCAAGCTGCTTCACCGTATCGCCGTATGCCCAAACCTCAATTTGATCCTGCGGCCCCAGCACATCCACCAGTCGTTGGGCTGCTTCAGAGATTTCCAGAGTCAGCACCCTGTTCAATCCTGGAAAGCGGCCGCCATGTTCGATGAGCATCGCCAAGGAAACAGCTGCATGTTCGATCTCGACCATCGCGATATTCTGGCGAACACCATTCTCATAGACAACAAAGTTGTCGCGCCGGATGTTCGGAATGAAGTACCCGTTCGGGTCTTGCACGAGAAGTTTGAGAGTTACGAAACCGGTTGCCGGATCGTAGCGAATCTCTGTTCTTTGTTTCCCTTGCTGGCCTTGGAACAAAGGCGCCGGCCGGTTGGGGATGTGGATCTGCCCCGCGGTCGGCCGGAGAGCCTCAGGTTTTGGCGCAGTTGCGTTTTGGCCCCACGTCATGAAACTGGACAACAGCCAGACCAACGCGAAGACTCTGAATCGCTGAGCGCGAGCGACGGCCGGTGACATCGGAGTGCCTCCTTATCTTCAGGAGCCGGGCAGACGCGAGGCTTACCAGCGAAGACCCAAATGAATGGGAACTACGGTCGTATTGCTGTTGCTGGTAAAACCGTGGAAGTAACGGATTCAACGAAGAGCCGCAACTGTGTTCCAGGCAGCGGGATATTGACTCCGCCGCCCACATCGAACGCACCCGAATTGGACGTCACAGATCCCAAGATCTGATCGACACCGACCAGGGCTGGTCCGAAATATCCCCACCAAGGATCGAAGACGAAAGTCTGTGCGACAGTCGGTTGAGTAAACTCGATGGTTCTGCGCAGATAACCACCACCGGCCATAACATACGCGCTCCATCGGCCGTGAAGCGGAAGGCGCAGGGTCGGGTCTACCGTGAAGCTATAGACCCTCGCATGGCCATCCGGTTGGTTGAGGCGGTTCAGTTCGCCTCGCGTTATGCCCAAGTCATTGAACATAAAATTTCCGGTCACGCCGAAGTACCGGTTAAAGAAATGTCCAGCACCTATCTGAAAGCTTCCTCCGTGATCCAACTTGCCGGCGTCGCGGCCCACGATCGTCGTTAGCCCAGCTCCAGCGCTGATGGTGACGGCGTGCTCCTCATATTCCTCGTTGCTTTGTGCATTGGCATGAATGGGAACGGAAAGCAGGAGGGCAAGGCACATTCCGACCTCCCACACGGCTATGGGCAAACTCGTTGGTTGCCCTGGGACAGACCCGGCCTGCCTGCGGGTAGGGGATGATACGCTGCCGCCGCTTAGGTTGTCTGCATAACGTTGAACTGACATATACTACCTCCTCGTTGAATCGGGCCTGCGCGGCCCTCCCGGGTCTGGCTGGGTGCAGCTCCAATGCCATGGGAACTGGACGGCAATACCACCCGCGTTTTCTGTTGGCTCTTACGGCCGGCCGGCGGCGGGCGGTGTTCACCTCACAGCAACCGCCGTTAGATGGATGGTGGCTCGTCTACCGGTTGATTCGGCTCACGGCCTAACCTTTGCCTGCGGTGAAAGTCTGATCCGACAGGTTGCTCACGTCCGATTCGAGCTCCGCGACGCCTACCGCCGTCCCAACTCGTGAAGCTCGACGCGTGGACCTGCCGGCCGGACCCACCGCCGTGCATATGGATGACGTACACTTCAGGATTTGCCCATGTTCTTTCCCACAGCCGATTGATGACAATGGCATGAGACGGCCACAGAAACCGCGGACGCGTCCACCCGAAAGGAGGAATAGGCCTCCAATTGTGATGCCGGGTTCGAACCGAATTGCGCCACTGATTTCGAGGCCCCGGGCCGGCCGCGAAAACACCACGAGGGGATCGTAAGCCGGCACACTGATGACTCCGGGAGCCTCAATGCCCGAAACGATTCGGGAATCGATGATCGGAAGATGCCCATTACCGGCGCGGCTTCTGGTTTGAGGGTGTATTGGCATGGAGCAGATCGGGGGCCCGAAATTGCGGGGCCTCCTGAATGGCCATGATGTGCGCGTTTTGGGCCCCCTTCGACTCTACGGGTAGGAACGGCTCCAAATCATCGGCACTGGTAAACCACGGGCGAGTTGAACCGCTTGCCCGGCAGACACCGGTCGGCTACATCACGGACGCGGAAATCGTCACGTTCGAGGGCGATACCGCCAGTTTTGCCGCACTTGCAGAATGCGGCGACGGTCTTCAATTGGAGGCGCGAAACGCTTTTCGATCTATCCGTGGACGGCCGGCGTCGAAAGCTCGACGGCCGTTCTCGGATTCGTGTTTGTCTGCCGGGCTAATCTCCTTCACATTACAAGTGGGCCGGCGCCGGCCCGCGCTCCGCTCGACTGGCGCGATATCTGCATGGTCGTGGGTGGGGTGGTGGTGTCCACTCAAGGAAGGACGGAACCGCATGGGAAAAGCCGTTGGAATTGACCTGGGAACCACGAACTCGGTGGTGGCTGTGATGGAGGGCGGCAAACCGACCGTGATCGTTAATTCCGAAGGCAGCCGTTTGACCCCATCGGTGGTAGCGTTTACGAAAACAGGCGAGCGGTTGGTGGGCCAGCTCGCGAAGCGCCAGGCCGTGCTCAACGCGGAGAATACGATTTACTCGGTGAAGCGTTTTATTGGCCGGCGCTATTCGGAAGTTCAGTCCGAGATCAAGAACGTTCCGTATAAAGTGGTCGCCGGTCCGAACGACGCCGTGCGCTTCCTCATTCAAGGCAAACAGTATTCGCCCGAGGAGATCTCCTCCAGCATTCTGCGAAAGCTGGTTGACGACGCGGCCAAGTACCTGGGCGAGAAGGTCACTGATACGGTCATCACGGTCCCCGCATACTTCAATGACGCCCAGCGGCAGGCCACTAAGGACGCCGGGAAAATCGCCGGCCTGAATGTTCTGCGAATCATTAACGAGCCAACGGCGGCAGCCTTGGCTTATGGGCTCGATAAGAAGAAGAATGAACGAATTCTGGTATTCGACCTCGGCGGCGGAACCTTCGATGTTTCCATTCTCGATGTGGGTGACGGCGTTTTCGAAGTTCGAGCCACGTCCGGCGATACCCATCTCGGCGGCGATGATTTCGACAAGCGCATCGTCGATTGGGTGGCGGAGGAATTTCTGAAGAGCAATGGTATCGATTTGAGAAAGGACCGCCAAGCGTTGCAGCGGCTGACCGAAGCGGCCGAAAAGGCCAAAATCGAACTTTCGGGCACCGTAGAGACAACCATCAGCCTGCCTTTCGTCACGGCGGATGCCAACGGCCCGAAACATCTCGAGACGAAGCTCACGCGCGCGAAATTTGAGCAGCTTACGGCGGACCTGGTGGAACGTTGCGTCGGACCGGTCAAGCAGGCCTTGGCCGATGCAAAGATCGGCGAACGTGAACTCGACGAGGTCATCCTGGTGGGTGGCGCTACCCGGATGCCGGCAGTACAAGCGTTGGTACGACGTCTTACCGGCGGCAAAGAACCGAACCAGTCCGTTAATCCGGACGAAGTGGTGGCTGTTGGCGCGGCGATCCAAGCCGGCGTGCTGGCCGGCGAGGTAAAAGGCGTTGTGCTGCTTGACGTGACCCCGCTCTCGCTGGGGCTGGAAACCCTCGGCGGCGTCATGACGAAGCTCATCGAACGCAACACGACCATCCCGACGCGCAAGACGGAAACGTTTTCGACGGCCGCGGAAAACCAGACGGCAGTCGACATCAAAGTACTCCAGGGCGAGCGTGAACTGGCGCAAGAGAATCGCACGCTGGGCAACTTTCGGCTGGAAGGGATCCGGCCCGCCCCGCGCGGCGCAGCGCAGATCGAAGTGACGTTCGACATTGATGCGAATGGAATCTTAACCGTAACCGCGAAGGATAAAGATACAGGTAAGGAGCAGAAGATTACGATCAGCGGCTCGACGCAACTCTCGTAAGAGGAGTTCGACCGCATGATCAAGGTCGCGGAAGCGCACTCGGCCGAAGACA
>CAZKQQ010000222.1:0-11380 GCA_964554945.1 uncultured Solibacteraceae bacterium
TCCACCTTGTGGACGGCCACAGGCACTTTTTGGCCGCGCGATCCGCTGAAGGTCGTGTAGATATTCCCGAACGAATCGATTGCCGGGTTAGAGACAGGATGGAGGCTTTCGGCGATCAGCACGCCGATATCGCAAGCCCATGACTCGCTCGCCTGCTCGCCATTCTCGATCACCAGTTCGCCCGCTGTGGCTCCGTCCGGCACGCGCGCAATCACGAACGAATCCGACCCGATGACGATCGGAGCTGTGATGTCCCCAATCGTCACGCGAGGCCGCGAGTTCTTGACGAACCCTTTACCGCGGATCTGCAACTCCCCTCCCGCGATAGCCGCCGGAGGCGTGACCGTCGAAATCTGAGGTTTAGGATCAGCCGTTTTACGAAGAGCCATAGCGAGATGCCAAACCCGATTTTACAACGTGGACATCATCTATAGTCAGGCAAGCTTCCTCACGCCGCGAGTACAGATCGGGCGAGTACCGATAGAATAGCAAGCGTTCTCACAGAGGCGCGACCTTACGGGCGAACGCTAGTACAGATGAAAATACCCAGCCGCAGCTAGCACCCCAGCCGCATAGCATCCCGCCATCACATCATCCGCCACGATGCCCAACCCTTCCGGCAGCTTCTCCAGTTGTCGCGCCGGCGCCGGCTTCCAGATATCGAACAAGCGAAACAATAGAAACGCCCCCGCATAACTTTTCCAGTTCAATGGATGAGCCCCGGCCAGCGTGATCCATTGCCCGATCACCTCATCCACCACTACAATGCCAGGGTCATTAACCCCGACCGCCCGCGCCGTGCGCGTAGCCGCCCAGACGGCGGGCGCAAACGCCAACGCGCTCAGCAGTAGGAATTGCCACCAGCCGAACCCGGCGGCCTCATGCAGCACGATGCCGATCGCCAGTCCGGCGAGCGAGCCCGCGGTTCCCGGCGCGAACGGCGCATAGCCGCAGCCGAACCACGTGGAGATCAGGTTCGCGAACCTATTCTCCTTCGGCTTCGTCATCGGTTTGTTCAGGAAGATCGCCCGGCTGCAGCGGACTCGAAATCACATACTTTCCCGACGCCCAGTTGCCGAGGTCGATCAGGCGGCAGCGCTCGCTGCAGAAGGGAAAGTCCGCATTTCCTGGCGCGGTCTCTTTTTTGCAAATCGGACAACGGATCATGCCAATACCGGAGAGATGTTGATAAGGGGCGCAGAAGCGAACTGCGGCGGCGGTTCGGTGGGCGCCAGCAGCGTGCCTACCACATCGTAATCGTGCGATTCGGTAATTCGCAGACGCCGGATCTCGCCCCCGCGCGGCTCCGCTCCCTCGAAATCGTTGATTAACGTAGTGCCGTCGATCTCGGGCGCTTGCCCGGCCCGGCGTCCTTCCCACAGCAACTCGGTTTCTGGCGACGGCCCTTCGACCAGCACCGGAACTTCCGTGCCCACCAGTTTGCGATGCCCGGCGCGCGCGATCTTTCGCTGCACCGCCATCAAGTGGCGTTTGCGGTTCTGGATCGTGCGGCCATCCACTTTTTCATCCAGAGCGTAGCTGGCACTGGTGTCTTCGTCCGAATACGCGAACACGCCCATGTTGTCGAGCTGCGCCGCTTCCACAAATTCGCACAGCTCCTTGAAATCGTCCGCGGTCTCGCCCGGAAAACCTGCGATGAAGCTCGTGCGGATCGCCACTCCCGGAACCGTGCGGCGGATCCGTTCCAGCAGCTTGAGAAAAATATCGCCCGAACCGCCCCGCTTCATCCGTTTCAATACCCGCGCGCTGGCGTGTTGCAGCGGCATATCGATGTACTTGACCAGGGAAGGATACGCTGCCAGCGTGTCGAGCAGCTTCTGGGTGATCTTGTTCGGATACGCGTAAAGAAACCGGATCCATTTTTCACGCCCCGTTTCGATCCGTGCCAGCCGTTCCAGCAGCGCGGCCAGCCCATCCTTCAAACCGAGATCTTCGCCGTAACAAGTGGTGTCCTGCCCGATGAGGTTAATCTCACGAACGCCCTGCTGAAAAAGCCGCGTAGCCTCGGAAATTACCGATTCGAACCGCCGGCTGCGAAACGCTCCGCGATATTGGGGGATCACGCAGAACGTGCACGGATGGTCGCACCCTTCCGCGATCTTCACGTACGCATAATGCCGCGGCGTAGAGAGCACGCGCGGTGTCAGGTCATGATAGAGATACGGTTCAGTCGAACTCGCGGATGCCTCGAAACCCTCGCACAGCGCGACGATACTTTCCAGCTCGTTCGTGCCGACGATCGCATCCACCTCCGGCATTTCCTTGCGGATATCCCCCCGGTAGCGTTCCACCAGGCACCCGGCGACAATCAGTTTCTTGGCGCGCCCGGTCTTCTTGTACTCGGCCATCTCGAGAATGGTATCGACCGATTCTTTCTTCGCCGGATCGATAAAACTACAGGTATTAACGACGAGAACCTCGGCCTGATCCGGATGGGGCGTAAGCTCATGGCCGCGAGCCACAAGTTCGCCCATCATGACCTCGCTATCAACCAGGTTTTTGGGGCAGCCCAGACTGACAAAACCGACTTTCAAACCGTATGCACCAATGTAGGGGACTCTTTTTAGGATACCATTGCAATCCGCTCTCTTCCGGTCGCGTTTCTGTGTCCTACACGGAACCGCGCGCGCAGCAAGCGGATCTCACCTTGGTCAAGAGACTTCGGAATCACCACGTCGAATCCTCACGCACTTCCGATTAGCAGGCCGGTGGCGAACACCAGCACCCCGCCCAACCCCACCTGCAGCGCCGCCGATAGCGGTGGTGTTTCCATATACCGGTGTCTTACCCATGTGATCGCCGCCAGCTCCAGTACCACCACCGCCATCGCTGCCGTCATCGCTGCGGTAAAGTTGCTCAGCAGAAACGGCAGCGTATGTCCGATGCCTCCCAAAGCCGTCATCAACCCGCAGATTAATCCGCGAACCCACGGATGTCCGCGGCCCGTGAGACTGCCGTCATCCGACAAAGCTTCCGCAAAACCCATGCTGATCCCGGCGCCGATCGACGCCGCCAGCCCCACCAAAAACGCATCCCACGGCTTGTGCGTCGCCAGCGCCGCCGCAAACACGGGCGCCAGCGTCGAGACGGAGCCATCCATCAGCCCCGCGAGCCCCGGCTGCACGATCTGTAGCACAAACAGCCGCCGGTTTGCTTCATCCTCCGCGTGTTTGACTTTTGCCGGCAGTTCCTTCCTGCCGAGTTCATCGGCGCGCTCCTCGTGGCCGCGCTCTTCCTGCGCCAGGTCGTCCAGCAGTTGCCGGATGCGCAGATCCGTGGTCCGCGCCGCGGCTTTCTCGTAAAAGCGCCGTGTCTCCGCTTCCATCGCGCTGGCCTGATTCCGGACCGTCTCCAGCCCTAGTGGGCGAATCAGCCAGACCGGCCGCCGATGGACGAAACCGCGCACATCCTGGCGCCGGATCAGCGGAATGTGATCGCCGAAATTCTCGCGATACAGCTCCATCAGGCGCTTCCGGTGCCCGGATTCCTGCTCGCGCATGCCGTCAAACACCGCCGCGGAAGCGGGGTAATCCGCCCGTAAACCCTCGGAAAAATCGGCGTAGACCCGCTCGTCTTCTTCCTCGAGTCCGATCGCCAGCGCCAGGATCTCGCGTTCCGATAAGCTGTGAAAATCGCGCATACTAAGACTATTAGATGCACACAATTGTCGGAAGTAGCGGTCAGTGCGCCTATGCTAACCTGAAAAACCGTGACTTGGACCCCCCATTCCTGGCGCTCCCGCATTGCCTTGCAGCAGCCGGAATATTCCGATTCCGAGCATCTGGAGCGGGTACTGGCGGAATTGAGCAGCCTGCCGCCGCTGGTGACCAGTTGGGAAGTGCTGCTGCTGCGGGAACAGCTTGCCGAGGCGGCCGCCGGCCGCCGCTTCGTGTTGCAGGGCGGCGACTGTGCCGAGCGCTTCATCTATTGCACCTCCGATCGTATCGCCAACACGCTCAAGGTGCTCATCCAGATGAGCCTTGTCCTGGTAGTGGGCGCGCAGCGGCCCGTGGTGCGCATCGGCCGCTTCGCCGGACAATATGCCAAGCCCCGCTCGGCGGACACCGAGACCCGCAACGGCGTCCTGCTGCCTTCCTACCGCGGCGACAACGTCAACCGCAGCGAGTTTACCGCCGAGGCGCGCTCCGCCGATCCCGATCTTCTCCTGCGCGGGTATGAGCGCGCGGCCCTAACCCTCAATTTCATTCGCGCGCTGGTCAAAGGCGGCTTTGCGGACCTGCATCACCCCGAGTATTTCGATCTGGAGTGGGTACGTCATTCCCCGTTGGGCGACGAATATCATCGCATGGTCGAGATGATCGGCGAATCCCTGAACTTCATGGAGCACGTGCTGGGCGTTCGCGCCGGCGAGACCGACCGGATCGATTTCTTCACCGCCCATGAAGCGCTGCACCTCGCTTGCGAACAGGCCCAAACCCGCGCCGTGCCCCGCCGCACCGGCTGGTTCAATCTCTCGACCCATTTCCCCTGGGTCGGCCTGCGCACCAATGATCCGAGCGGTGCTCACATCGAATATTTGCGCGGCATAGAAAACCCCGTGGGTGTGAAGGTGGGTTCCGGCGCCACGGGCGAACAGGTGGCGCGCTGGATGGAATGCCTGGATCCCGCGCGCACTCCCGGCCGTTTAACCCTGATCCATCGTTTTGGCGCGCGTCGCATCGCCGACGAGCTGCCGCGCCTGATCGACGCCGTCACCAAAGCCGGCGGATCGGTACTCTGGGTCTGTGATCCCATGCACGGCAATGCCCGCGTCACCGCGTCGGGAGTGAAGACCCGCCACTTCGCCGACATCTATTCGGAAGTCGAGCAGGCCTTCGACATTCACCGTGCCTATGGTCAACGCCTCGGCGGCGTGCACGTGGAACTGACTGGTGAAGATGTCACCGAATGTATTGGGGGCGCGCGCGGCCAGAGTGAAGACGATCTGGCGCGCGCCTATGAATCCGAGGTTGATCCACGCCTGAACTACGAGCAATCCCTGGAACTAGCGTTTCTGATAGCGAGAAAGATGAAATCCGACGGCCACTAGATCTGTATTTCTGTCTGCCGGGCGGGGATTGATCATCACCGCCGCAGCAGCACCTCTTCCAAAAACGCCACTGCCCGCGGGTCCTTCGACCGCGCGAGCGCCGCGACGCATTCCCGCCGCACATTCGCGTCCTGATCTTTCCGCGCCGTTGCAATCAAATAATCCACGGCGCCCGGGTCTTCGGTCACGGAAATCGCATAAATCGCGTTCTGCCGGAGAGGTTCCCGCCGCAACTTCAAAGCGGTCCCCGCGGAAGCCCCCGCGAACGTCTGCAGCAATGCAGTGCTTTCCGCCGGCCGCACCTCCTCCAGCCAGTGCACCGGCGCGCCCCCGCCGTCGATTTCGCAGTCCGGCGAAAGAGCACGGATCCGCGTAACCGCGCCGCCCTCGGCGCGAAACAGAATTACCGCGTGGTCCGGAGGTTCCAGATGGATCACGCCGGGCGCCGTCCGTCCCCCGGGGCTCACGTAATCGCACCCCAGGTTGAAACCGCGAACCAGCGGCACCGTGTACCCGATCCACCCCGGCTGCGTCTGTGCGCTGACCAGCTGCCGGAAGGCCCGGTCCAGCCCGCCTGCCGCTGAGACCGTATCCACTTGCGCATTCACCAGAAGCTTGGGAGGCGCAGCCAGCGGCAGCGCCGCCGCGAGCGCCCAGACTGCCGGGTTCACTTCAATATCTCCATCAGATAGTCGGTGGCTTCCTTGGACTCCATGTTCGACAGGCGCCGCACGATTTCTTTCTTCATCTGGGGATCTTTCTCCTTGCGCGCGAGGTCCACCAGCGCCTTCGCGTTTCGCTGGCCGTTCAGTGAGTCCAGAATCGCGTACTTCACCTGCTGGTCCGTTTCGGTGGCCCACATTGCCGCCAACGCATCGCCCGCATCTGCTTTAGCGCCTAATAACCGAATGCCTTCCGCCCGCAGCTCCGGGCTCTTCTCGCTCTTGATCGCCTGCATAATATGGTCGGTGTCTCCCGCCGAACGCAGCGCCTGCAGCAGGGCGCGCTTCACATTCACGTCGCTGGTTGCCGCGTAGATGTCATACAACGGCTGGCTGTTTCCCCTGCGCCGCGAAATGGCGCCGAGGTAGGTAATGGCCGTCACCTGCAGATCGGGATTCCCGCCGCCCCGCGCCACCTGTTCCAGCATTTGTTGCGCCCGCGGCGAATCGGTCTGGCTCAGCACGAACAGCGCCCGTTCCTTGAGCCGCGGAGTCTGCGCGCTCTTCAGCAGGTTTTCGAGCAGGGGCAGCGCGCGGTCGGGATCCGAACGCACCAGCGCGTTCAGCGCCATCAGCTTCAGCTCTTCATCGGGCTGGTTTTCCGGCGGCACACTCCTGCCCGCGGCCTGCTGGATCTCCATGTCGAGCGCGTTGGCATCATCCAGCCAACGGCTCATGGGGTACATTTTGCGCAGGTCCGCAATTGCCGCTCTGGCTTCATCCCTCCGTCCGAGCTTGTTCAATGTGTACGCCTTCCAGTAGAGCGCCCCCTCCGCGCGCGGGCCCGCATTGCTCACCACGCGATTGAAATTGGAGAGCGCCTCGTCCCACTGGCTGCGATCGAGCGCGCGTTGCCCGTTGCTGTACAGGCCGTCATCGCCGCGGCGCGGCCCCCGGCCCGGCCCCCGGCCCGAGAACCTGAAATTTTCCACCTGTTCTCGAATCTGATCCGCGTTCAGTCGCACCTGCGCGAGCTGGTCCTGGATCATCGGCCCCAGGTGGATATCCAGGTCGACGGGAACGTCCCAGTCGAGCGCGGCGGCAGGCGGCACCGGCGGCGCCGGTGGTACTGGTGCTGCCGGCGCGAGAGGCCGTGGGGGCACGGGACCCGGCGCCGGCTGCGCGAGCGCGCCCCCGACGGCCAGCATCGAACTAATCGTCAAAATCAGATTTCGGTAAGCGATCATAAGTGTTTGCCTCAAAGGGGTTGCCGGGCCGGTTCTTCCTGGTTTCGTACGTTGGAGCCCAGCACCCGGAGTTTAAACAGAATGCCTTCGGCTCGAAGCCGCAGCCGCAACTCGTCCAGCTCTGCCGGAGAAATGGTTGAGGGCGCATGCTCGATCTCCAGCAGAACGCGCTCCAGTTCATCCAGAACATCGGCCACCATGGCGTCTCCGGCTCCCGTTGCGCTCTGGCGATAGAGCCGGTTTTCGCCGAGCAGGTTGGCGGCGCGCTCCTGCTCGAAAGAAATATCCAGAGGTCCCGCGCCGCTCGCGTTCGCCAGTTCGGTGAGCATCATTTGTGAGCGCTCCAGATGGCTTCCGACCGCCGTCAATAAGGCCCGTTCTTCGGAGGGGAACTTCTCCGCGGTTACTGCCGGCTGGGGAACTGGTGCCGATGAGCGGCCCGCCACGAACGCCAGCACCAGCAATCCGGCGAACACAGTGCCTGCCGCCGCCCATTGCCAAACCGGCACATGCAGCCAGAATCCGCGCCGGGCCGGCAGCGCGGCGTGTACACGCGCCCAAACCTGGCTCTCGTAGCCCGGTCCTCGTTCCGGAACCGTCAGCGCATCCACCCCGTCCAGCGTCATCTCGAGCGATTTGTAGAGCGTCTGGCACGACTCGCATTCACCGAGGTGCTGCTCCGCGGGCGTCCGGTCCTCCCCTTCGGAGTAGTAATGTAGGATCAATTCCTCTTCAGTCAGGTGTGTCATGTTGCTGTACTCACCAGCGGCTCTAAGGCTCGCCGCAATTTCTGTACGGCGCGAAACACGCTATGCTTCGCCGCTCCCGGCTGGCAGCCCAGGACCCGGCTCACCTCTTCGATTCGCATTCCTTCAAAGTGCCGCAGCACGAAGGCCGACCGTTCCGCCGCACTGAGTTCATTCATGGCTTCGGCGACCCGTTCCCGCAATTCGCCGCTCAGCGCGAGCCGGTCCGGTCCGGGATGGCTCGATGCGGCCAGGGCCACCGGATCCTCCCGGCTGTCCTCCGCCGGCTGTTGCTCGGCGCGGCGCTTGCGTGAGCGCACCAGATCCAACGCACAGTTCACTGCAATCCGGTACAGCCACGTGCCGAAGCTGGCCCGCTCGTCGAATTTGCCGAGTTGCCGATACGCCCGCAGGAAGCTTTCCTGCACCACATCTTCGGCGTCAGATTCGTTTCCAGTCATACGAAAAGCCAGACGGAACAGCCCTCGGCTGTGCAGGTCCACGAGCGCGCGAAACGCTTCCGTGTCCCCCGATCGCGCTTTTGCTACGAACGCCCGGTCGGCGAGTTCCATCCAGTCTGTTCCTTAGACTGTAGCGGGGAAAACCGGTTAGCAGGATTCTACTCGGAATCGTCGGTTTCCGCGGCATTGGCGCGCCGCACTTCGTTCAGACGCGTATGGTACTGATTCTGTAGCAACTTACGGTAGCTGCGGAGAGATCGCCCTGATTCCTCCGCCAACTCGGCCAGTTCCCTCTCCCCTGCTTGCAGGCCCTTCCCCAGCCGGGCTCCGGCCCATTCCGAAAACTCCGGGCTGTATTCGAACCCGTATGCCCAGATCGCAGGCAGCGCCCGCTCATAGTTGTCCGGCAGTCCCAATTGCGTGAACGGAAAGCCGGAGGCCCAATCGGTGTGATAACCCACCTGCATGTTGGAAGGATTCACCGATACCTGCGCATGGGTCACACAGTGATCGGCGGCAATCTTGTAGGTTCTGCGGAGCATTTCGGTCAACATGCCGGTCGCGCGCAATTGTGCCGGGCTCATCTCCGGCTCATCCTGCCCGGGACGGCTTTCTGCCTCAATCGCAACTCCCAAAAAGCTCTGGTTCAGGTTGACGTAGAGCCAATCCTGGTCCGCCCAAACGGAATAGCCGGCGTGGTTCGCCGAGTCCGTCTCGACCACCACACGATACACGCGGCCAAACCGGTCAATCAGGAAATGATAAGCGCGCTTGCGCTGGACATACTCGAGCAGGGATTCCCCGATCTTCTTAAGGACACCATTCTGGTCTGCTTCGAAGGGCGCCTGCCGGCTCTGGGTGGCATGAAATACGATCCCCACTGCGTCCGTCTGCCGTTTGCCCCCGGATTCCTCCCCGTCCTGTAGCGGGAATGCCAGGTAGCTCCTCGGTCGACTGGATACGCGAAACTGATTGTCAATCCGCAACCCGTTGCTGTAAGTCTCCCATCTCGCGGACTTTTCAACTAGCCAGACGTCATTTACCGGCAGGTTGGTTTGTGATCGGGCAATGTTGCTGCGCCGAGCTGGTTTGTATACGGGCTGGACATGCCCTCCCGTCTGCATAACCGATAAGATCGCCAGCAGCACCGGTAGCACGGCCGTGAATATCAGTTGCGCAAGTCCTGCTTTTTGGCGCTGGATCAGCTCCGGGTCAGGTGCCACCGTCTGCAGAAATCTCAAGCGCTGGACCGGATCCGGAATCCGGCCCGCCAGCCAGTCCACCCACCGTTTGGACCCGCGCTGGGAGCGCGCATGGATTTCCACGTCCGGCTATCGGACGAAAATAAAAAATTTCTTAGAATCGTGAATTTTTGTGCTGTAGCCGTGAAGTTTTCAAGGATTTGTCCGATCCACAACTCGGTAAAAGGATTTTGAGCGCGTAGGAGCTTTCGATGCTAAAGAAATGGTTTACACTGCCCCCTCTCGAGGAGGTGGCAACGCAGCCGAAACCGGTGCAGACCGCGGCCGGCAATCCGTCCAATAATCCCTCCGAAGAAACATCCCAGGCTCCGCGGGCGTCCACTGCGGTCGTCAACACTCCGGCAGCCACGGTTCCCAGGTATGGCCCCTTCGAGCAAATCTACCAGACGGCCGCCGTCAAGCCGCCCCGCTTGGCATATGGAATCTTGAAAGTCGCGGAGATGATGAACAGTTCCCACCTGAGCGGAATGTCCCCCGAAGCCAGACGCTCTTCCTTATTGATGGCCTTGGAGGCGGCCGGAGCCGAAATCGAGGATTTGCTCCAGGATGCCGTTGTCCGCCAGCGAGCTCTCAACGATTACGACGAAGCACAAGGGAAGCGGGTGCAGGGCTTCGAGCAGTCCAAGCTCGATGAAAACAAGAAGATCCAGCAGGAATTGGACCGGCTGACCTCCCAATACATGGCCCGGATTCAAGCCAATCTGGAGGAAGTGGCGAAGGAGCAGGACAATTTCCGTTCCTGGCAGAGGTCCAAGCAGCAGGAATCGCAACGCATCACCGAGGCCGCGGCGTATTGCGTACCGCAAGGCAGCGCAGCTTCCGTCAGCAGCCTCACGGCGGTGCTGGAGCGCGCGACCGTCGCGCACAAGTAGGGGTCGTGCCGTGTTGATCGCAGGTGGTTGCCTGATGGTCTTTCTGGTGGCGGCCTGGTGCCGGGTGGGCGCCAAAGAGCCGCCATTGGACCGCGACGTCGTCCGAAGAATCCAGCGGTTCTCAGAGCGAAGGCGGCGCGAAGAGCTCTTGCCCTATGAGTAGTTCCGTTCAAATGCAATTGGGAGAAGTCGTCCATGAATAAGACCGAATTCGAATACACCCAGCCCTTAGGCCTGGACATAGGCACAAGCCGCATCGTGGTGGCCCGCAACGGCGATCGCAAGTATCAATACGAAGCTGAACTGAACGCCTTCATCACCTTGCCGCACTCCAAACTCGCCGAGAGCCTTCTCCAGCGCGAGAACGTCTTCCACGAAGTCCGGGATGGCGAATTGGTGGTGGCCGGCAACGACGCCCAGAAGTTTGCCGAGGTCTTTCACGCCGAAACCCGGCGGCCGATGAAAAAAGGAGTTTTGAACCCGCACGAACCGCACAGTCTCGGAGTCGTGCACAAAATTATCACCAAATTAATCGGCAAAGCCGGCATCGAGGGCCAGAAGGTTTTCTTCAGCGTTCCGGCCGCCGGTTCCGAGGATGAGGGCGGTATTGCCTATCATCAAGCTTCGATTCGACAGATTCTCTCCGAACTCGGCTATGACGCGACCCCGATCGAAGAAGGGTTGGCCGTCGTATTCGGTGAACTCGGGGCCTGCAATTATACGGGGATCGGTATTTCCTGCGGCAGTGGCCTGTGCAATGTATGCCTGGCGGTGCTCTCGGTTCCGGTGATCAGCTTCAGCGTTCCGAAAGCAGGAGATTATATCGACTCCCACGCGGCCGTGGTCACGGGCGAAATGGCGACCCGCTTAAGGGTACAAAAGGAACAGTCGTTTCAGCTGAACGGGTTGAACGGCGACCGCGTGCACAATGCGCTGAACGTCTATTACCAGGACATGATCACCAGCCTGGTAGAGGCCTTGCGCAGCCATATCTCCGCCACGCAGCGGCTGCCCAAGCTCGACCAGGCCATACCGCTGGTGCTGAGCGGCGGCACGGCG
>CAZKQQ010000223.1:0-11303 GCA_964554945.1 uncultured Solibacteraceae bacterium
GGTCCGCCTTCGCCGCGGCGTCGAAGCCCGGCTCCTGCTTCATCGCGTCTTCGAGCGAAATGTTCAAGACGTTCGGCACCATCTTGGTGAGACGCTCGACGTCGGCGAAGGGCATCTCCAGCACGCGCCCTACATCTTTAATGGCCGCGCGCGCTCCCAGCGTGTTGAACGTGATAATTTGCGCCACCTGCTCGCGCCCGTATTTCTCGGTGACGTATTGAATCACCTCGCCGCGCCGGTGCATGCAGAAGTCGATATCGATGTCGGGCATGCTCACGCGTTCCGGGTTGAGGAAGCGCTCGAACAGCAGCCCGTACTGCAGCGGATCGATATCGGTGATCGACATCGCGTAACCGACCAGGGAGCCGGCGGCCGACCCGCGGCCTGGCCCGACCGGGATCCCTTTGCTCTTGGCGTACCGGATGAAGTCCCAGACGATTAGAAAATATCCCGAGAACTTCATTTTCTGGATCATCTGAATCTCACGATCCAGGCGCTCGGCATATTCCGGCAAGTCGTGCTTCAGCAGCCCTTGCGCCCGCAGTGCTTCGAGCCGCGGCCGCCGCTTCTCAAAGCCTTCACGCGCCACATACTCAAAATATGTGTCGGTGGAGTGTTCAGAAGGAACGTCGAATTTCGGGAACGGCTCTTTGACTTTTTCCAGAGTGACATTGCACCGGGCCGCAATCTCTCCGGTGCGGTCCACGGCGTCTTCCAGCTCGCCGAACAATTCCAGCATCTCGGCGCGCGTTTTCAAATAAAAATCCGGCGAGTTCCAGTGCATCCGGTTTGGATCGCTCAGGAACTTGCCCGTCTGAATGCACATCAGTAGCTCGTGAGCCCGCGCGTCATCGCGCCGCAGATAATGCGAATCGTTGGTGGCCACCAATTGAAGTCCGGTCTCGTGCGAGAGCCGGTTCAGCTCCGGCGTCAGCCGCTTGTCCTGCTCCAGGTGGTGGTCCTGCACCTCCAGAAAGAAATTTTTGTGCCCAAACACATCCGCATACGTATGCGCCAGCCGCTTTGCGTCCGCGTATTGATCCGCCAGAATCGTCTCCGCGAGGTGCCCGCGCAGGCACGCGGAAAGCGCGATGAGTCCTTTCGAATGCTGCGAAAGCAGATCGAGATCGATGCGCGGCTTATAGTAAAAGCCGTCGAGGTATCCGGTGGAAACCAGCTTAATGAGATTGCGGTATCCCTCCTGGTTTTCACACAGCAGCACCAGGTGGTTGTACCGGTCGGTATCGGAGCGTGTCTTGTGTCCCTGCTGGGATACGTACACCTCGCACCCGATCACCGGATGCACGCCCTTTGCCTTAGCGGCGTTATAGAACTTGACCGCGCCGAACAGATTCCCGTGATCGGTCATGGCCACGGCCGGCATCTTCTGCTCGACCGCGATATCCATCAACTGGTCGATATCGCAAGCCCCGTCGAGCAGCGAATAATCCGTATGGCAATGCAGGTGGACGAACGACATGACGTCACTTTCCGGGGAGGCGGGACAACTCTATTTTTGCATAGCATTTGTGGCCAGTCCTAGGCCGGCATAAATCCCGCGAACTTTCTTCCCGCTGCCCCACTATTCGAGTGGCTGGATATGCTTGTCGCTATACTCCTCCTCGTGGCCAGTCTGGCTGGCGCGCAGGCGGCGGATCCGGCTTATGCGCCGTTGACGCGTGCCTATGAGGCTTTGCGCGCACGCGATTACGACAAAGCCATCGCCGCGTTTCTCAAAGGTATCGCGGCCGCCCCGGCTCGTGCGTCCATTCGGAAAGACCTGGCTTACGCTTACTTGAAGACCGGCGAAAACGAGCGCGCACGCGAGCAGTTTCAGGAGGCTCTGCTTCTCAGCCCGGAGGACACCGAACTCGCCCTCGATTACGCCTTCCTGTGCTACGAAACAAAGAATCAGGTTGAAGCCCGCCGCCTGTTTGACTGGCTCCGCAAAACGGCCGGCCCCCCCTTTCGTATCAAGGCCGAGGAGGCTTTTCAGACAATCGACGCGCCGCTGGTCGAGGGGATCGAACGCTGGAGCAGGGCCATCGAACTCGGTGCGGACAATTTCAGCGCGCACTTCGAACTCGCCACGCTCGCGGAGCAGCGCGAGGAACTCGAACTGGCCGCCGGGCACTATGAGAAAGCCTGGCGGATTCTGCCCGACCGGCGTTCCGTGCTGGTCGCGCTCGGCCGCGTCTGGAAGCAGCTCGGCCGCCTGGACGACGCCAATGCCGCGCTGCTGGCCGCTTCGCGCGGCGGTGAACCGCGCGCCGCCGAAATGGCCCGGGAGCTGCTTCCAGACCGCTATCCGTTCGTTGCCGAATTTCAAGCCGCTCTTCAATTCGATCCGGAGAATGTGGAGTTGCGCCGGGAACTCGGCTATTTGCTGCTTCGCATGAACCGCCCGTTGGACGCGGAGCCGCAGTTCCGCATCATCACAGAAACCGCGCCCGCCGACCTGCTCTCCGCGACTCAACTCGGCTTCCTGCTCTATGCCCGCGGCGATGCGGCCGGCGCCCTGCCCCTGTTCGAGCGCGTCCTGGCCGGCAACGACGACGATCTCGCCAACCGCGTCCGCGCCGTCCTCCGTATCCCGCAAGTGTTGAAGCCGCGCGCCGAAACCGCACCCGTCTCGATCGATGCCAAGCTGATGGCCGAGCGCAGCATCAAGGCCGGCTATATGAAGGATGCACTCAAATACCTGACCGTGGCGCACGAAGCCGAGCCGGGCGATTTCAATCTCATGCTGAAGCTGGGCTGGACGTACAATATTCTGCGCCAGGATGCCGATGCCGCGCGCTGGTTCGACCTCGCGCGCCGCAGTCCCGACCCTCAAATCGCCTCCGAGGCCTCGCGCGCCTGGCGCAGTCTCCGCGCCGGCGCCGCGCGATTCCGCACCACCGGCTGGCTATACCCCCTTTTTTCCAGTCGCTGGCACGACCTCTTTTCGTACGCCCAGGTCAAAACCGACGTGCGAACCGGACTTCCCATTCGTCCCTACGTCAGCGTCCGCTTCATCGGCGATACCCGGCAAACCATGGGCGCGGCCGCGCCGCAATATCTTTCGGAAAGTTCGTTCATCCTCGCAGTGGGCCTGGCGACTTCGCCGTGGCACGGAATTCTGGGATGGGCGGAGGCCGGGTCCGCTATGAGCTATCTCACGGGCCATATGCTGCCGGATTATCGCGGCGGTATTTCCATGGCGCGCAATCTCGGAACCACACTGGGCAGTGAATCCAGCGGCTGGTTCCTGGCCTCAACGACTGATGCAGTCTTCCTCAGCCGCTTTGGAAATGATTTTCTGGTGTATCAGCAGACGCGGTTCGGGTACACGACCGGGCCGACGCTGCTGCGCGCCCAATTTCAATGGAATTTGAATCTCACTGCCGACACGCAGCGCCAACACTGGGCAAATTTCATAGAATCAGGCCCTGGAATCCGCTTCCGTGCCGCCGCGCTGCCGCAGGCGATGTTCTTCACGATCGATCTGTTGCGCGGAGCGTATTTGATTCATGAAACCGGCCAACTGCCGAACTTCCGCGATGTGCGCGCCGGGATTTGGTATGCGTTTACTCGCTAGCTGGGTTATCGCGAGCGCCACGGCGGCGGCCGCGAACCTGCCGTATTTTGCCGTGCTCTCCGACGACGCGGGCGCCTGGCCGCAAATTCTCTCGTCCATCGGACTGCTGCCGCAACCCGCGGGCTTGGCGCGTATTTTTGTGGTCCGCCCGGGCGCGCCGGCTTCCGTGGAGTGGAATGCGCGCGTCGACGGCGGCGCGATCCTCGTCCTCGAAGGCGAGTCCTCCCTCGCCGCGATGTTCGGATTCCGCCGCACGCCGGATAACGTGCGCGTCTCCAGCCTCACCGACGTGCACCAGCCGAAGCTCGGCATTATCTGGGAGCAGGGCCTCGAGCTCCCAGTCTTTACAGTGCCAGAAGGCGCGCGAGTTTTTACCCGGGAACGCTGGTCGGGCGCGCCCGTGATGGCGGGATTTCAGAAGAAAGCGGGGGCTGTGCTCTGGATTGCAGCTTCCCCAGGGCAACGGGGCTTCGAGCGGTTTCCCTACATCCTCGCGGCCCTGCGCGATCTCGGGCTCGAGCCGCCCTTCCGATCATCGCGCCTGTGGGCATTCTTCGATTCCGCTTATCGCTCGCGCGTCGACCTGGATTATTTCGCCAGCCGCTGGCGGAGCGCCGGCATGGCCGCGCTTCACGTTGCGGCGTGGCATTTCTATGAGCCGGACCCGCAAAACGATCTCTGGCTTGCCAAGCTGATCGAAACCTGCCATCGCGAAGGCATCTCAGTCTACGCGTGGCTCGAGCTGCCGCACGTTAGCGAGCGGTTCTGGGCAGAACATCCGGACTGGCGCGAGAAGACGGGCGTGCTGCAGGACGCGAATCTGGATTGGCGGAAGCTCATGAATCTCGCCAATCGCGATTGCTTTCGCGCTGTCTCTGCCGGCGTTCGCGAGTTGATCGCGCGTTTCGATTGGGACGGCGTGAACCTGGCTGAGCTGTACTTCGAATCGCTGGAGGGCATTGCGAATCCATCGCGCTTTACTCCTATGAATAGAGACGTGCGCGCGGCATTCCGTTCAGCGAACGGGTTCGACCCGCTCGAGCTGTTCACCACACGCAAAGACCGGGCGTCGCAGAAGGAATTTCTTGATTTTCGAGCAGGCCTGGCGAGCCAGATGCAGCAGGAGTGGTTAGAGGTGATCGAGTCGGCACGGCTTCACAAGCCTCACCTCGATGCCGTGCTGACGCACGTTGACAATCGGCTCGATCGAGAGATGCGCGATGCTATTGGAGCCGATGCGGCTCGCGTATTGGCGCTACTCGACCGGCATGCATTCACTTTTCTGATCGAAGACCCGGCGACCGTCTGGCATCTTGGTCCCGAGCGCTACAAAACTATGGCCGAGCACTACCAGTCGCTCACTCCGCGTCACGAAAGACTCGCGATCGACTTAAATATCGTCGAACGCTACCAAAATGTTTATCCCACCAAACAGCAAACGGGAACGGAACTGCTGCAACTGGTTCACGCGGCAGCCACTCAGTTTCCGCGGGTTGCCGTCTACGTTGAAAACTCTCTGCTGGCTGTCGACCTCAATCTTCTGCCCGCGGCCGCGGCGGCGGTAACTCGGATGGAACGACTCGGGACCGGAATCACGGTCACTTCCGCAACTGGCTTCGGCTTGCCATGGCAGGGCGGAGCGGCGGTGGACGGCCAGCCTTGGCCAGTTGCTGACGAACAGACCCTATGGCTTCCGGCGGGATCCCACGGGATCGAACCGATCGCTCAGCCACGCGGTCTCCGGCTGGTTCGATTGAATGGCGAATTGAAAGCAGCGCGGCTGGTGAATTCGTCCGAGATCGAGTTCTCGTACCAAAGCCCCGCTCGCGCTATTGCCGCGTTTGACCGGGCGCCAAGCCGTATCCAAGTCGACGGTGCCGATCAGCCAATTTTGGCGGCTGGACCAACAACTGTGCTGTTACCGCGTGGCCAGCATTTCATCCGGGTCTTCGCAGAGTGACTTTGTTTAAGACGTGCGTTAGGATGTCCTGTGGGCATGACGGACGCTGCGGTGCTGGCACAGACTCCCGAAATCCCGGATAAGCTGTATTTTAAAATCGGCGAAGTGGCCGATTTACTTGGAGTCGAGCCCTATGTGCTGCGTTATTGGGAGACCGAGTTCTCCCAACTCACGCCGAAAAAGTCCGGCACGGGGCACCGCCTGTACCGGCGTAAAGATGTCGAGTTGCTGCTGAAGATCAAGCATCTCCTTTACGAGAAACGTTTTACGATTGAAGGCGCGCGCCAGGCATTGCAGGGTGGCGCGAAGCAGGGCAAGGTGCGGCCGGCTAAGCGTGCACAGCAGGAGTTGTTTTCCGATGACCGGTTACCCGAGATACGCCGGGAGTTGGCGGAGATCCTGCAGCTGCTTAAGTAGGCTCACCGCAGATTGCTGCATAAATCCGGTCCAGGTCTTCGGACGAGTAGAACTCGATCTCGACTCGCCCTTTATGGTTCGCCTTCTCGATAATCCGGACGCGCGTGCCGAGCGCCCGCTCCATTTCCTGGATGGCGGCTTTTACGTTGGGGTCAACGTCGACCTCATCCACATGCTTCGGGCTGCGACCTTCCAACATCTTTCGAGTGACGCGCTCGACTTGGCGTACAGACCATCCCTGCGCGACCGATTTTTCGGCGACCTCGCGCTGAAGCTGCACGGTAGGTAGCGACAGGAGGCAGCGGGCGTGTCCGGCCGAGAGTCGGCGTTCTGCAACCAGCGCCTGTAGATCATCGGGAAGCTGGAGAAGGCGGATCAAATTTACGATGGTGGTTCGGTCCTTGCCCGTCCGTTGGCCCACTTGTTCTGGATTAAGGACCAGCTCTCTCATCATGCGCTCGAACGCCACGGCAGTTTCTATTGGGTTTAGATCTTCCCGCTGGATATTCTCAATCAGCGTGATTTCGAGAAGGCGGTCATCTGGAATTTCCCGGACGACCACGGGAACTTCCTGAATTCCTGCTAATTTTGCGGCCCTCCAACGCCGTTCGCCGGCCACCAACTGGTATCGGTCACCTGCCCGGCGAACAACCAAAGGCTGGATGATTCCATTGGCTCGAATCGACTGCGCGAGTTCTTCCAGCCGGTCGGCCTGAAAGGTACGTCTAGGTTGCAGGGGGTTGGCGTCAATCGAATCTATGGAAATGTGCTGCGCATTTTCCTCGGACGTAGGTGACACAGATGGGGTGGGTAGTCGAGTCGGCAACAGCGCGCCGAGGCCTCTACCCAGCGCTTTTCGCGGATTTTCCGTTTTGTTCATGATCGAGGATCTCTTTGGCCAATTTGATATAACTTTCCGCGCCTTTAGACCGGGGATCGTAACTCAGGATCGGCTTACCAAAGCTTGGCGCCTCAGCGAGGCGGATACTCCGGGGAATTACAGTCTCAAATACATCTTCACCAAAGAACCCTTTTAGATCCGCGGCAACCTGGCGGGCAAGGTTGGTGCGGTCGTCAAACATTGTCAACAAGATACCTTCAACCTGGAGGGGATGTTGAAAGGACTCGCGGACACGCTCGATTGTGTCCATGAGCTCGGAAATGCCTTCCAGAGCGAAGAACTCACACTGGATAGGTACGAGGACAGCATCAGCCGCCACTAAGGCATTCAGGGTGAGGAGATCCAGGGCCGGGGGACAATCGATAAGAACGAACCGAAAATCACTGCGAACCTGCTTAATACTTTCCCGCAGCCTGAGTTCGCGATTGGGAATCTCAACCAGCTCGAGATTCGCCCCGACTAGATTCTTGTCGGCAGGGATGACGCTAAGTCCCTCTAATTCAGTAGGTACCACGGCATCCTTGGCGGATACACCACCTAATAGAACATGATAAAGGCTAGGGCGGTTGGGATCTTTCTGTATACCCAAGCCGCTGGTAGCGTTGCCCTGAGGGTCGGAATCGATCAGGAGGACTTTTAGTTCGCTGGCTGCTAAAGACGCAGCCAGATTAATGGCGGTCGTGGTTTTGCCGACCCCGCCTTTTTGGTTGCTGATGGCGAAAACTCGACTCAAGCGGTAATACTAACACGATGGATGTTTCACATGAAACAGAGCTCAACTTGTTTCACGTGAAACGCCCGTTCGCAAGTATTTCTGCCGACTCCAAGGTAGCGGTATTGGCGGCTCCCACCGAAAGCCGAGCTCGTCTGGCGGCGTTTCAACTCCAGTGAGCAGATCGGCTCGCCGGCTGAGTTTCTTTAAGAGTGGGACAAGATCCTTGTAGCTCACCGCTCGCGAAACAGCACAATCGAATGTTTCGGCCACGGCTTCTCCGCGTTTTGCCAGGACGCTCACATTTGCAAGGCGGCGAGTAGCCTCGCGAAGAAAAACAGACTTTCGGACATGTGCCTCAATGAGGGTGACGGCGCAGTCCGGGCGGGCGACTGCTATGGGAACACCGGGAAATCCGGCGCCGGAGCCGATGTCTGCGATCCGTAATGGATTAGATGGAAGATGGACTGCCAGGAACAGCGACTCACAATAATGGCGCTCCACCGACTCTTCCACGGATTCGATTGCGGTTAGGTTCAGACGGCTATTCCACCGCAGTAGCAGTTCGTAATGGCTTTTCAAGGCTTCCAGTTGAGCGTCAGAGAGGGCAAGGATGCCACTCAATTTCTGCCGGAGAATCTCAGGAAACACGGGCAAGGCTCAAATAACAATCCAAAATCGCAATGGCGGCGGGCGTGACTCCTGGTATCCGGGCAGCCTGGCCTAGCGTTTCGGGACGAACTCTATCTAATTTCTGCTGAATCTCGCGAGATAATCCTGGAATATCCTCAAAACCGAACTCTGGCGGAATCCGTCGGCGCTCGGAGTTCTTGAGTCGTTCGATCTGCCGCTCCTGTTGGCCGATGTAACCGGAGTATTTGATTTCCGTTTCGATGGTGGTGAGCAGGCCGAGAACTGGCTCAGCACCGAGGACCGATTGAATCCACGGATTAAGTTCGGAAATGGAGGCCTCGGGGCGCTTCAGCCACTGCCCATTCTTGTGAGATTCGAACGCTCGCCTCAAGTTCGTCTTCTGTTGTTGTTTCCGGGTGAAGAGATTCCAGCGTTCATCCGTCACCAAGCCAGCCTGCCGCCCGGCAGGTGTAAGGCGCTCATCTGCATTATCGATTCGGAGGTGCAGGCGGAACTCGGCGCGGGAGGTGAACATCCGGTATGGCTCGTCGGCACCTTTCGTGACGAGGTCATCAATAAGGATACCGGTGTAGCCCTCGATGCGACCGACGATCAGCGGATCTCTGCAGGAAAGCCGGCAGGCGGCATTGATGCCAGCGATCAAGCCTTGGCAGCCCGCTTCCTCATAGCCGGAGGTGCCGTTGATCTGGCCAGCCAAGTAGAGCCCTGGGATGGACTTGACCTCTAACGCGTGACTGAGTTCGCGCGGGTCGATGGCATCATACTCGATGGCATAACCGGGGCGGATCATCTCGGCGTTTTCCAAGCCGGGAATAGAGGCGACCATGGCCGACTGCACATCAATGGGCATGCTGGTCGACATGCCATTCACGTAAACTTCGTTGGTATCAAGGCCCTCGGGCTCTAGAAAAATCTGGTGACGGAGCTTGTCGGGAAACTTAACGATTTTATCTTCGATGGAGGGGCAGTAGCGCGGACCGACGCCTTCAATCTGTCCGCTATAGAGGGGTGAGCGGGGGATAGCCTCCTGCAGAACGCGGCGGGTGTGCTCGGTTGTGTATCCGATGTGGCAATCAATTTGAGGGCGCTCGATGCGCTCGGTCAAAAAAGAAAACGGCGTCGGATTCGCGTCGCCAGGCTGGCGCTCGAACTTGCCCCAATCAATGGTGCGGCCGTCGAGGCGCGGGGGCGTTCCGGTCTTGAGGCGAGTCCAATTCAAGCCGAGGTTGCGGAGCTGATCGCCGAGCAGTTCGGACGGCGCTTCGCCATTGCGCCCACAGCTATAGCGCATCTCGCCGACATGCGCGAGGCCGTTCAGAAAAGTTCCAGTCGTGACGATGACGGCGGAGGCGGAAATAGATCGGCCGTCCCGCAGTTGAACGCCTGCCACGCGGCGCTCTTGCAGGCAGAGAGCCGCCACCTCGGCCTGCTTGATGCGGAGATTCGGCTCCTTCTCGAGAAGCTCACGCATGCGGGCGCGGTACATCTTCTTATCCATCTGGGCGCGCGGGGACCAGACGGCGGGACCGCGGCTGGTATTCAGGAGTCGAAACTGAATGCCAACGGAGTCGGCGACTTCACCCATAATGCCGCCGAGGGCATCGATCTCGCGCACGAGGTGGCCCTTGGCAATGCCTCCGATGGCAGGGTTGCACGACATCTGCGCGATCAGATCAAGATTCATCGTGACCATGGCGGTCTTGAGACCCATGCGGGCGCAGGCGCGGGCGGCTTCGCATCCGGCGTGTCCGGCGCCGACCACGACGACGTCGTACTTTTCGTGCATTGATATCATTGTAGCGATCCATGAAAATTCTCGTGATTGGAAGTGGCGGGAGAGAGCACGCGTTGGCGTGGAAACTGGCGCAGTCGCCGGGTGTCGAGGTGTTTGGCGCGCCCGGCAATCCTGGAATCGCGCGCGTGGGCACGTGTGTGGCGGGCACGCCCTGGGAAGCTGCGGATGCGATTGGCGCGGACTTAACGGTGGTGGGACCAGAAGTTCCTCTGGTGGAAGGCGTGGTGGATGAGTTTCGCGCGAGAGGACGAAAGATCGTGGGGCCGAGCCGCGGAGGAGCGCGGCTGGAGGGCAGCAAGATTTATACAAAGAACTTTTTCGTGCAAAGGAACATTCCGACGGCTGAATTCGTAACGGTGGAGAATTCGTCTGATACCGGAAAAATGCTGGAGCGGTTCGGCTATCCAGTGGTGCTGAAGGCGGACGGACTGGCCGCAGGAAAGGGCGTGGTAATCGCGCATGACCGGCACGAGGTGGAAGCGGCGCTCAGCATGTTGACCGGTAGTCTGGTGATCGAAGAATTCCTGGAGGGGCGCGAAGTCAGTTTCATCGCGCTGTGCGATGGAAAGAACGTGGTGCCGCTGGCGCCGACGCAGGATCACAAGACCGTGTTCGATGGCGACCGAGGTCCGAACACGGGCGGCATGGGCGCCTATTGCGATCCGGCGATTCTGAGCGAGGAGCAAACGCGCGAAGTGATGGATCGCGTGATCTACCCGACTGTAGAGGCAACCGGTTTTACCGGGTTCCTGTACGCGGGCCTGATGATGACGGCGGGCGGCATCAAGGTGCTGGAGTTCAACGTGCGTCTGGGCGATCCGGAAACGCAGCCGCTGATGTACCGCTTGGCTTCGGACTTTGCGCCGGTGCTGATGGCAGCGGCGACGGGCGGACTGGCTGGAGTGAAACTGGAGTGGCGAAACGAGCCGAGCGTGTGCGTGGTGCTGGCGTCGCGCGGATACCCGGGCGCGTATGAAACCGGTAAGACGATTAGCGGCATTGATGCCGCGGAGACCACCGGCGTTGCCGTGTTTCACGCCGGTACGCGCGAGGGTGCGGAGGGTATTGAGACGGCCGGAGGCCGGGTGCTGGGAGTGACGGCGAGTGGCGTGGATCTGGAGACGGCCATCGAGCGGAGCTATGCGGCCGTCCGGCAGATTCATTTCGAAGGTATGCACTACCGCACCGACATTGGGCGGAAGGGCCTCCAACGGTACAATAAAGAGACTCGGGCACGTAGCTCAGATGGATAGAGCGGTCGCCTCCTAAGCGACAGGTCGGCAG
>CAZKQQ010000224.1:0-11234 GCA_964554945.1 uncultured Solibacteraceae bacterium
TTGTATTTGTGCATTCCGTTCCGGCCGACCAGAAACAGGTTCTCGAACTGATTCACGTACTCTTTCACTTCTTCGAATCGTTCGTAGGCGCCGAAGTAGGCGGGATAGGTTTTCGGAACCCGGATCACGACCGCGTCGAGAGCATCCTTGCCGTCGATGATTCCAATCTTTTCGATTTCCCGTTTTGCGAGTTCGATGATGTCCGCGTCGGGCATCTTCCAGAGATCGTCCGTTTCGTAGCAGAAGTACTCCAGCCCGATCCACACGTTTTCCGGATCGGACACCATATATGGGCTCCAATTGTTGAAGATCTGCATGCGCCCGACAAGCACATCCGGCTCCTGAATATAGATCCAATTGTCGGCAAGTAGCTTGGCCCCGGTCGGTGTATGGTCGTGGATCTTGAGTTTCTTGAGCAGCAGGCCTACTGTAATGAAGTCACGGTAAATCAACCCGTCGCTAACCTCCTGGACATTGCTCGGCACCGGCGCATCCAGCGATCGGATCAGCTCCTTGACCGGCATCGTCGAGAAGAAATAGTCGGCCTCGACCGTCTGCCGTTCGCCCGTTTCCACATGGACCAGGTCCGCCGCCCGGATGCGAAAACCGTCGGTCCGTAGTTTGTCCACGGTCCAGCCTGTGCAGACGATGCCTCCGTTGCGCTTGACGTCGTCGGCGACACATTCCCATAATTGACCGGGCCCCAGTTTGGGATACATGAATTTTTCGATCAGCGATGTCTCGGTGTCTTTTTGTTTGATGTCCGCCGCGGGCTTTTTCTGGTATCGCTTCTTGATAAAGTGGGTAATCGCTTTGGTGATGGAGAGCCCCTTGATGCGCTGTGCGCCCCATTCCGCGCTGATCTTCTCGCAGGCGACTCCCCAGACTTTCTCCGTGTAAGACTTAAAAAAAGTGCGGTACAGCTCCTTTCCGAATCGATTGATCAGGAAGTCTTCCAGCGTTTTCTCCGGCCGCTTTTGCCGGGCCGCGCTCTTCACGTAGCTCACGCCTATCTTCATCGTCCGGAATAATCCCAGTTTCTTCAACGTGTCGGCGCTCAGCGAAATCGGATAATCAAAGAATTGCCGCAGGAAGTAAATGCGCGATTTCCGCTGCCGTATGAGCATTACGCGGTCATCCAGCTCCGGGTTCGGACCCTGTTCTGAAGTTGCTATCTCCGTTGTCTGCTGCCGGTAAGTGATGTTATGCACATTCCCATTCGCCGAAGCCTGCACGGGCATAATGCCCGTCCACCAGTTCATCACCCGATCCGATTTTGAGAAGAACCGATGTCCGCCGATATCGATTCGATTTCCTTTGTAGCGGACGGTTCGCGAAAGGCCGCCTATGTAGTCACCCTTTTCAAAGACAATGGGCTGGATATTAGTTCGTTTCAGTAATTCGTACGCCGCAGTAAGGCCCGCGGGGCCCGCGCCAATAATAAGCGCGTGCTGCTGAGGCATAGCTCCTCCTGGATGAAATGAAGTAGATTGCGCAGGCTACCGCCCTTTATGTGTCGGATCGAGGCTTGTATTTACTAACACAACCAGGCGAAACTGCTATCGATGGTCGTCTGAAGTGACCTGGTAGCAAGAGTGCCACGCCGGCTCAGGTGAGTCAATGCCGCTGGCAGCTACACCGTATGCCGCTCAACAAGTGACAGAGCTCATGTGGCGCTAGTCACATCACCTCAGCTCGTGCGGCCCGCCACTCATAGGCCCGTGAGGCAAGCGGGGGTTCGGTGAGCCGGTGCTGGATGCGACATAGCCCGCTGCCCCGTGCCGAACCGAACAGACGCCTCCGTTCCGAAATTGCTACGTTTTGCGCTATGCAGGCGGAAATTCCTTCGGCTTCTGCGCCGAGTCACTCTGGGGTTGCGGAAAGGTTGCCGGCGCCGGCTTCCGTTTTCCATCTCGCGCCGCTTCGCCTTGCCGCATGGAGCGTATTGATTTCCTGCGCGTTGGCGCAGGCGTGGTGGACCAGGCATCTCATCTTCAGTGACGGCGTTTCCTATCTGGATATCGCAGACCACTACGCCCGGGGAGACTGGCGGAACGCTTTGAACGAGTATTGGAGTCCGCTGCATTCCTGGATCATTGCTATAGTTTTCAAGCTGTTTCATCCATCGGCGTACTGGCAGGTATCAACGCTGCATGCCATCAACTTCGTTGGTTTTTGTGCGTCCTTGGCATTTCTCGAAATGTTCGTTGCCGAACTGCTGCACTTTCGGCCGGTCTCCCATACCGGCTTGTCCGGCCAGACCATCCGGATGGCCGCCTATGCCAGCGTGATGATTGCCGGCCTTTGGCACATTACCATGGGCTACGTTTCGCCGGATATGCTTACGATGGCTATCCTGATCTTCATTGCATATCTCCAGTTGCGAATCGAAACGGGACGCGCGCGCTCGCTGAGTTACTTCTTGTTCGGGGCAGGTTTGGCCTTGGGATTCCTCTCCCGCGCGGCATTCGCGCCAGTGCTTCCGCTCTACATCGGCGCGATGGTAGTCTCCCTGCGCAGACGCCGTTTGGGTGTTATCAGGCCGCTGCTGTTGGTATTTGGATCGATTCTGCTGTTCTGCGGCCCATTCGTCGCCGCGCTGTCGGTCGTGAAGGGACATTTCACCTGGGGGGCGGCGGGGCCGGCGAATTATGCGTGGGAAGTGGACGGAGCGCCCCGTTCCATTCATTGGCAAGGCCAACCGCCCAACTTGGGTACACCCAGGCACGCTACCCGAAAAGTCCTCGACTACCCGGCCACTTACGAATTCGCGAGTCCGATCGCAGGAACTTATCCGCCCTGGTATGAGCCCTCGTATTGGTACGCTGGCATTTCACCCCACTTCCAATTCGGTAAGCAGATCTCGGTGATTCGCAAGACCGCTCCCTACCTGATTGTCTTGTTCCTTCTTTCACCCGTCGTGCTTCCGTGCGTGGCCCTGATTCTCATGGACAACTGGCGTGCGTGGATGTCGCGGCGGGGCATCCTGGCGTATTGGTTCGTGCTGCTTCCCTTGGTCGCATATACCGGTCTCTATACCCTTGTGTTCATGGATAAGCGCTACGTGGGAGGGGCGCTCGTGATCCTGTGGACGTGCCTCTCGGCGAGCGTCAGTGTTTCCCGGGCGCGATTCCGGCAATTCGCCAATGTCGGAATCCAGATTCTCTGTGTAGCGGTGATAGCGCTATTCGCCTCGCTGCGCTTGCGGGCCGCAATCGTCATGACGGTGTCGGATGCGGTCAAGCGCCAGGAATCGGAATGGAACCTGCACTGGATGCTGGCCGAAAGGTTCCGCCAGTTGGGTGTCAAATCCGGCGATCGCATTGCCTTCATTGGCGACGCAATGGATAGCGAATGGGCGAGGCAGTTGGGCGTCCGGATTGTGGCGGAGGTGCCGGTGATTTTCGAGCGCGACGATAAATTGACGCGGGGCATTGTCCTGAATCAATCCGAAGTCCAGGCGTTTTGGCACGCGCCGCCGCCGGTCCGGACGCGCGTCCTTGACGCTTTTCGCCGCGCGGGCGTCTCGCTCGTTGTCGCCGAAATGCTTCCCGGCACAGCGGAGGGGGAGGGATGGCGGCGCGTCCTTCCCCCGGATACATCTCACCTCCCTACCAGCGGTTCGCAGTACTTCAGCGTGTCGCGCGCCGGTTACCTGAAGCTCGGACCCTGAATGGCGTCACATCTTACGGCGGTAAAAAACACGGTGACTTCCCGCCCGGCCGGCTCGCGCTATATTCCGGAACTGGACGGTATCCGCGGCATCGCTATCCTTGGAGTGATTGCCTTCCACTTCGGACTCTTCACCATCGACTCTCACAATTTGCTTTACAGCGTCTATGGCAGCGTCGTCGGGCTGGGGTGGGCCGGCGTTGATCTCTTCTTTGTGCTCTCCGGTTGCCTCATCACCCGGATCCTTCTGGATACCAGGAACTCCCGGCACTACTTCCGGTCCTTCTACATGCGGCGGGTCCTTCGCATCCTGCCCCTGTATTATTTGTCTGTATTTGTCTTCTTCTGCGTCGTCCTTCCGGTTGGTGATGCGGTGGCGCCCGGCTCGTTCAGTAGCCACGAATGGACGCGCGTCGGCCCCGGCGAATCGCTCTGGTATTGGCTGCATCTTTCCAACTGGCGCTCGGCATTCGGAATTCTCCAGACTTCCCCCATCACCCACTTCTGGTCTCTGGCCATCGAAGAGCAGTTCTATTTGGTCTGGCCCGTCATCGTGCTCTACTGTTCCGAAACCGGGTTGCTCAACGTGTGCATTGCCTTGATCGTGATTGCTACGGGCTTGCGGAACATTCCGCAATTTCAGGCGCAGGTGAGCCTGCACTCGGATTTCATTTACCGGCTCACGCCATTCCGCGTCGATCCACTGGCATTCGGCGCGCTGCTCGCCCTGCTTTCGCGGCGTGCCGCATTCCGCTACTGGAGTCGCCGCTGGTTATGCCTGCCGCTGGCCATCGGAGCGGGCGTGCTTTTCTCGATTGTTTTTGCGGTGCACAGCGGTTGGTATCGTACCGAGCCGATGTCGCGATACGGATACACGGCCGTCTCCCTCATTGGTTTCGCAGTGGTCGGCTACGGGCTGTTGCATACCGGCTCTGGAACTGCCGCCGCCCGTCTGCTTCGCATGCCGCCGCTGGTGAGCATCGGCAAATACAGTTACGGGATGTATGTCCTTCACTTGCCGGTGGCCTTCTTCTGGCCCGCTTTGGTCTCTCCCTCGCTGATCGGGGGCAGCCGCATCGCGACCGCGGTGGCATCGATTGTCGCCGGAGCCGTGATCTCTTACCTGCTTGCTTTAGGTTCGTGGCATCTCATCGAGCAGCGGTTTCTGCGGCTCAAGAACCGATTCCGTATCTCCGGTGATCTTATTGCCGGTCCGCTCCAGACGAGAAGCGCCCCTTCTCCCGGCCGGATCACTTTACGCTGATGGTCGCGGTGGTCTGGCTGTTGACGCCGCCCACCGTGAGCACCACCGGCGTCGCCCCGGTCACTCCCGCCGGGATGATCGCTTCCACTTGCAGTACGCCCTGCACCAGCCCGAACGCCGTCCCGGCGTAAATCAGCTGTGCGGGTTTGCCGCCGATACTCACGCTGACTCCGGCCTGTGGCTCGCGGATAATCCGGTCGTTGACCACGCCGTCCTCGCCGGTCGGGTTCGTCCACCCTTCTCCGGTCCCGAAGAACGTGATCACCGTTCCCGCCGTCGCTGGGCTGGTCGTGCCATTCACGGTTCCATCCGCATTCAGCGCCACCGCCTGGCCGCCGCCGCTGAAATTTAGCGTAAAGATTCCCGGCGCTGTGTTCGCGATCGGTACGGTCGTGGTTGCCGTCTGGCCGCGGTATGTCACTGCGATCGTGGCGTTCGCGGCGCCCTGCATCCCGTACGGCACCAGCACGCTCGTTTGTGAAGCCGAGGAGTACAGAATCGGTGCCGGCAATCCGTTGAACGTCACCGTCACGCCGCTCAACGTGCTGCTTACGGCTCCGGTCGCCGGAATCGTAGCCTGCACTAGCGGCGACGGCCCGATCGTGATTCCGGTCAGTGTAACCACTTCGCCGGGCGCGATTGCTCCGGTAGCGTAGCTGGCTGCATTCATTACGCTCAATACCGCCGCCGGAGGCGCGATTGCGGCCAGCAATCCGTGTACTTTTGTGTCACCGAAGCTGGGCCCCGCCGAGATATAGAGGATGTTCTTATCGCCCCCGTTCGCGCCATTACCGAAGATCAGCGCCCATAGCCCCTGGTTCACAATCGCATTCCCCTTCGAATCCTGCAGCGTTCCTGCCAGAGCTCCGGTGTTCACGTCGAAGGCGTTGATCTTGCCGTCTCCGAAGTTGCCCACCAGCAGGTTGCCGGCGAAAGCTCCGAACGTCGAAGGCGCCAGCGCAACGCCCCATGGCGAATTGAGCGCCCCGCCCGTGATCAGCCGCTTTTGCAGATTGCCGTCGAAATCAAACACATCCACAAAGCCGTTGCCCGCGCCGGCAACGTCGTTCTTCTTGTTGGTGTCCTGCTTGGCATACATCACGTACAGCTTTCCGCCCACCGCCCAGATGTTGAACGGCGCGAACCCCGCCTGGATGTTCGGGTCGTTGAATCCGCCGGCCACGGTCGTTGGGGCGAATTTGCTGTCGAACACGTCGATCTTGCCCGAGTTGAAATTGGCGGCATATAGCAGCAACCCGCTTGCGTTGGACCCGATCGCCAGCCCCTTGTACACCGCACCCGAAGCCGAGTTGTTCACCATAATGGCCGAGACGTTGTTCGGAATCCCGTTAACCCAGCCCGAAATCGTCCCGTCTTCCGTCGCGAAAATAAAGGATGCCGCGCGATTCACGCTGGGTAACAGAAATGCCGTTGTATTGGTGTTGTTCACTTGCCCGGTGGGCGTTCCCTGGCCAGTGCCATTGGCCGCCGGAACCACTGCCACCAGTGGTGTAATCGTCCCCGATCCGTTATAGAGAGTCGAGTTCCCCTTGCCTTGGTTGGAGACCCAGAACGGGCTGGTGCCGCTGATTGAGATCCCCCACGGATTGACCAGGTTAGGATCGGTTACGTCAGCCTGTCCTGCCACGTCGGAAACCAGATTTCGCTGGATATAAGTGTTGACGCCGGCCCCAAAGGTTGCTGTGGGAACCAGGCCCACGGCCGCTACAATTCCGGCAAACTGCGCGAGTCGAAGCATAAAATCACCCTCTTGCTAGCTGCAAGCTAGGCGATTATATCGCGGCGTAGTCCTTATTATTTGTAAATACTGGGGAATCCGCTTACACGCGCCGCCATGCGAACGCTCCGTTCACAATTGTGGCCACCGGTCCCCCGTGGAATGCGCGGCCATGAAATGGCGAGTTGCGGCTCCGCGACAGCGACTGGTTTACGTCGTAAGTCCACGGTAGCGTGGTGCTGAAGATCGTTACATCGCCTGGCGCACCAGGCGCCAGGGTGCCGCGGCCGAGCCGCATCACCGACTCCGGACCTGTCGTGAACAGTTCCACCATCCGGTTCAGTGTGATCTTGCCCGGATGCACCAGCATCTCCAGCGCCAGCGGCAGCGCCGTTTCCAGACCGATGATGCCGAACGGGCAGCGCTCGAATTCCTGCATCTTTTCGCTCCCCGCGTGCGGCGCATGGTCGGTCGCGATCGCGCTTACCGTTCCCGCTACGATGCCCTCCACTACCGCCCCCCGGTCGCAGGAGCCGCGCAGCGGAGGTTTCATTTTATAGTTGCTGTCGTAAGGCAGCATCTGCTCATGGGCCAGCGAGAAATGGTGCGGTGTCGCCTCGCACGTCACCGCCAACCCTTGCCGCCTCGCGTACTCCACCATCTTTACCGAGTTGCTGGTCGAGATATGCGCCACGTGATAGCGTGCCCCGGTCAACTCCGCCAACACCAGGTCCCGTGCCACCATCACGTCTTCCGACGCCGCCGGAATCCCTCGCAGCCCCCACCGCACCGAGAGCAGCCCTTCATGCATGTCGCCGCCGGCGCTCAGGTGCAGGTCTTCGCAATGATCGATCACCGGCAATTCGTACGACCGCGCGAACTCCATCGCCCGCCGCATGACCAGCGAGTTCATCACCGGCCGCCCGTCATCGGAAATCGCCACCGCGCCCGCGGCCTTCATCGCGCCGATCGCCGCCAGTTCTTCCCCCGCGCTCCCCTTCGTGATTGCCCCGATCGGAAACACGTTCACAATCGCGTACCGCCGCGCGCGCTCCACAATGTAACTGGTCACGGTCACGCTGTCGTTCACCGGCTTGGTGTTGGGCATGCAGCAGATCGATGTGAATCCGCCCGCCGCCGCCGCTCGCGCGCCGCTTTCGATCGTCTCGGCATGCTCGAACCCCGGCTCGCGCAGATGCACGTGGAGGTCGATGAATCCGGGAGCCACAATCAAGCCGCTCGCGTCAAAAACCTCCGCGCCGGGCGCCGACAGGTTCGCCCCGGCGCCTGCAATCTTGCCATCCGCCACCAGGACATCGCAAACCTGGTCGGTCTGTGATGCCGGGTCGATTACCCGGCCGTTCTTGATCACGATCGGCACGAATCACCGATCACTTTCTCCAAAACCGCCATCCGCACCGCAATCCCGTTCTCCACCTGGTTCAAAATCACCGATCGCTGAAAGTCGGCCACTTCCGAAGATAATTCCCGGCCCCGGTTGATCGGCCCCGGATGCATCACGATGGCATCCGGCTTGGCCAGGTCCAGGTGTTCCAGTCGCAGCCCGTAAAACTGGAAGTATTCGTTTGCCGGGAACGCCGTCTCGTGCTGCCGTTCCAATTGCACGCGCAGCATCATAATTACATCCACGTCGCGGATCGCGTCCCGGATATCGGTAGTCAGAGTGACCCCTGGCGCCATCTGTTGCAGCTCGCGCGGCAGCAGCGACGCCGGGCCGCACAGCACGATGTGGGCGCCGAATTTCGAGAGCAGATGAACATTCGATCGCGCCACCCGGCTATGCGCGATGTCCCCGATAATCGCCACCCGCAGCCCTTCGAGTGTCAGCCGGCGGTCCAGGATCGTTCGCGCGTCCAGCAATGCCTGCGTCGGATGCTCGTGGGTGCCGTCGCCCGCGTTGATGATCGGCGTCGGCAGGTGCCGCGACAGAAAGTGCGGCGCGCCCGACGCCGCGTGCCGCATCACAATTGCGTCCGGCCGCATGGCTGCCAGCGTGTTTAGCGTGTCGACCAGAGACTCGCCTTTCGACACGCTCGATGCCGAGGCCGTGATCGAAACCGCGTCCGCTCCCATTCGTTTGGCCGCAATCTCAAAGCTGGTCCGCGTCCGCGTCGACGCCTCATAAAAGAGGTTGACGATCATCTTGCCGCGCAGCGTGTCCAGCTTCTTCAACGACTGGCTTTGTAACGGCTGAAAGTCTCTGGCCCGCGAAAGGATCGCCTCGATCGCTCCCCGGTCGAGCTCCTCGATTCCCAGCAGTCCGGCAGGCATGAGACGTTACGCGACTTCGCTGGCTGCGACTTTTTCCACCAGGAGAACTTTTTCCAGGCTATCGATTTCCTGAAATTTTACTTCGATGATCTCGTCGTCCGTCGTTTGCACGCTGCGACCCACGAACCGCGCTTCGATCGGCAACTCGCGGTGTCCCCGGTCGATCAGCACCAATAGGTGCACTTTCGCCGGCCGCCCGTGGTCGAACAGCGCATCCAGCGCCGCCCGGATCGTGCGCCCCGTGTACAGGACGTCATCCATCAAAATGATGTTCTTGCCTTGGATAGAAAAAGGAATTTCGGTCGAGCTCACCACCGGTTTGATATCCACCGTCGTGAGATCGTCCCGGTACAGATTGATGTCCAGAATCCCTACCGGTACTTTCCGATTCTCCAGCGTCTCGATCTTGGCCGCCAGTCGCTGCGCCAGCGGTACTCCCCGCCGGCGAATTCCGATGAACGCCAGTTGTTCCGGATTGCCGGCCTTTTCCAGGATTTCATGCGCCAGACGGACCAACGTCCGGTCGATTTCGGACGCGCTCATCAGTTGGGCTTTTTCGCGAGTAGTGGCGGGCATAGAGCTCTGAAGGAACAGAGTAGCATGCGACATCAGGCCCTTACCCACACTTCTGGGCTCTGAATTGCCTTCTCCCGGCTGTTGAAAAATTCAGCTAGCTGGAGCTTCCCGCTCAACTGGTTGAAAACGCGAAGAAGGAGGGGTCCTATGTCGCGCCCACCCAGGGAAACCAAGGAGGATTTTCGCTCAGCCGCCTTTTTCCCGGTTGCGCCTTTTCACGCACCCAGGCCTACGCAGCTGCTACGTAAGAAACAGCGAGCCGTCGCTGCCATCGGTGCTGAAGTTACGGCTTGCAAGACCTGCGAGGGTCGAGGTTGCGTGGGCCGGTGTCGTTTCTAAAGCACTTCGGGGCTTCGCCGGCATGCGCCATTCAATTCCCCTTGCGCGATTGCGCGCACGGCTATACACTGAGCATCGGGGAGAGCTAAAGAAGTGTCCTCAAGCGCTCCATACCCTTGAAGAAGCCGGTGATGCAATCGGATGAACCGATGGGTGGATCCCCAGTCACCGTTCTTGCCGTTGCTGCGGAACCCGAACGAGCCGCGCTGCGCCGCATGCTCGGGCACAGCCGCTGGACTCTGATCGAAGCCTCTACTGTCGAGGAAGCATCCGCCACCTTGCGCGAGTGCATTTCCGTCGTTCTCATCTGCGAGGCTGAGCTTCCCGATGGAACGTGGATCGAACTGCTGAATCGCGCGCAGCGCCTTTCCGCGCCGCCTCCTGTAATTGTCACTGCGCGGCAGGCCGACGATGATTTGTGGATGCAGGTCCTCAATCGCGGCGGTTACAACGTTCTCGGCAAGCCGTTCTCGGAACGCGAAGTCTTTGAGATGATCAGTGTCGCCTGGCGTCACCGCAAGAATCGCCTGAGAGCCCAAGCCGGATAATTTGTTGTCCCCTCCGGCGTTGCGATATCATACCTAGCGCATCGGAGCCGATCATGGATGACGAATTTATCGAGAAGCTGAAGATTCGCGAATTAATCGACAACTGGGTGCTCTATCGCGACGCCAACCAGTGGGACCGCTTCCGCACCGTGTGGCACTCCGACGGCCGCATGATGGCTACCTGGACGCAGGGCACCTTTGAAGAGTTCATTGCAATGAGTCAGGCCGGCTTTGCCAAAGGCGTCCGCATCCTTCACTTTCAAGGGCCCAGCACTGTGGACATCAACGGCAATCGCGCCGTCGCGTTCACGAAAATGATCATTTCGCAGCGCGCCAAGGTCCACGACGTGCTTTGCGATGTGAACTGCACAGGCCGGTTTTGCGACTTTCTCGAGAAACGGGACGGCCGCTGGGGCATCGTGCTGCGCCAGCCCATCTATGAGAAAGATCGGATGGACCCGGTCGATCCCGCCGCCAGGCTTTCGCTTGATCCTGCGATACTCGCGAAGTTTCCGGAAGGATATCGCCATCTTGCCTATCTGCAATCGCAGATTGGTTATCCAGTCAAGACCGACATGCCCGGTCTGACGGGTTCGGAAGTGGAAGCGCTCTATGCGCGCTGCCAGGCGTGGCTGGCGGGTCAGGTCAAGACTGCCGACGCGCGCTGACGGAATCGCCTCGCCTATTGCGGATTCGCGAGCCGCACCACAATAAACGATCCGGCGGTCGCCAGTAGGACTACGATGGCCCCGAGCAGAGCGCGTTCAGTCGGCGTATACATCGTGCCCGCACACGTCAGGAACTC
>CAZKQQ010000225.1:0-8447 GCA_964554945.1 uncultured Solibacteraceae bacterium
GACCTGAATCACCGCGTCCGGCGTCTGCCCGAATGCGTTCCAGCACCCAAAGACACAGAAAACCAGAGTAAGCGTCCGCATATGTCGTATTCATTTGGGCCGCTCCCTCACTGAGCTACGGCAGTGAGGGAGCGGTGGCTGTCAATCGTAGTTCGCCCCCGTCGGTTAGAAGTTCAGCCGCAGCGCGAATTGCACGATCCTCGGCTGGTCCACGGTCCCCGAGCTTCCACTCCATTGGCCGGATGGGATGATCAGGCCGAACGTGGGAGAGTACGGGTTGGTGTCCGGTGCGGAAAAGACGTGACGGTTGAACGCATTCAATAATTCCGCCTTCAATTGCAGCCGCGCGGACTCGGTGAAATGCAGCGGCATGTTCTTGATGATGCTGAAATCCTCGTTGTAGAAGGGCCGCATCCGGGCGAACTCCGCCACGCGAGGATAATTCCCCAATTGATAGGCGCCGCCGTTCCGGTTCTTGTTCGGATCCACAAAAGCCGCGGGGTTGTAGTAGCTGTTAACAAACGGATCGAAGGTCCCGTTCAATACCTGGGTGGAGAACGGGCTTAATCCGGATACGCGGTTGAACCGGACACAGTTATCCCATCCCGGAATCGCCGTCGCGCATCCGAACGAGACGGGCACACCGGACTGATACCGCTGGATCCCGCCAAGTTGCCATCCGCCCAGCACCGCCGAGAGTGGGCCGCTGCGGTTCAGCCATTTCTTCCCCGAGCCAAAGGGAAGTTCGTAGATCCACGACCCGGTGAACACCAACGGCAGACTCTGCATGCTGATTGCTTTCTCGCCATTCAGATTGTAGGGATTCTGAGCGGCACTCACGCCGGTGTAGTCGGGAACATCGAGACTGTCGGCGTCCGTGAGCGTTTTGGACCAGGTGAATCCGATCTGTACGCTGAGGCCGGAGCGAACATGCTGCACGGCAGTAAGTTGCAGCGCCTGGTAGCTGGACTGGCCGGCGTTCTCGATGGTCGAGGTGGTGATTGCGCCGTACTGTGGGAAGGGACGCATGGCCTGCGCGACATTTCCGGCGAAACCAGTGAACGGAGCCGTCACACCGGCGTTCTGCGCCGCCGCCGATCCGACCGGCGCCACTAAAGCGTCGCCGAAAGCGAAAGAACTCGGGAGGATGTTATTGATGTTCAGCAGGTTCGAGCGCAGATGCGTGGACCGGTTTCCTACATACGCGGCAGTCAGCAGCAGATCGCCGGTCAATTGCTGCTGCACTTGGAAGCTCCAGTTCTGAATCATGCCCGGCCTTCCGAAGCTGGGCGCAATATAGTACGGGTTGCCGCCATTCAGGTACGAAGGATCCAGCACCGGGGGCGCGGCGTAGCGAGGGACCCCGGAGTCCAGATAGAAGGCGGGAGTAAAGTTGTCGGAATTGAAGATAGTCGGCGAGACTACGTAACCCTGTGTGTTGATCTGCGGCCCCTTAATATACTGCAGAGGACCATAGAAAATGCCGTAGCCGCCGCGAATTACGGTGCGGTTGTGCAGTGCAGCCGGCGCCCATGCAAATCCGATCCGGGGTGAAATGTCTTTGTGGTAAGTTTCGGCCCATGCGGTGTTGCAATGGCACAACGTGCCGAATACCAAGGCGCCCGGGCGGTTGCCGGCAACCGCATTGGGCGTGGACGGGCTGAAGTTGGAAGTATTGTTGAATGATTCGGTGCGAGGTATGTCCACGTTATATCGAACACCGAGGTTTAGCGTGAGGGTCCGGCTCACCTTGAAATCGTCTTGCAGGAATCCCGCATAGTAACCACTGAGCCAGCGGGCGTAGTGCGACTGCACTACGAAGTTGGCGTTGCTCACAGCGCCGAGCAGGAAACTGCCGAATCCGTTGCCGCTCGTGCTCGCCAGAGCCTGGCTGGCAGCGGTTTGTGCGCGCGCATAGTTGAAAATTCCGGACTGCGTAATCTGGCCGACTTGCGAAAACAACTGTCGCCGCACGTCGGCTCCGATGGTCAGGCTGTGCCGCCCCTTCATCCACATCACGAAATCATTCAGGCGGACGCCATTGTCGAGGCTGCTGTTGCCATTCGTCCGTTCCATGTTGGCAATGCCCTCGCCAAAACTCTGGACCGGAAAATGGTATCCCGATGCGCCCCGAATTCCGAGCATCGCGTCCCAGTCGAAATTGCCTGCTTGGGCATTCAGGTAAGAATCGGTGTAGTTGTTCGCCTCGGTCCGGTTATACCCGGCGTTGAAATGGTTGAACAGAGTTGGCCCGAAACTGTAATCCCAGCCGGCACGATAGTAGTGCGTGACAAAATCCTGGTTCCATCCGTTCGAATCGGCTGGAGACGGATAGGCGCGGTAGCCGCTCGTGTAGCGAGTGTTGTCGCGGCCGTTATAGGAAAAGAAGAGCCGGTTGCTCTCTGAGAAATTGTGGTCAAGCCGCAGGTTCCAGACGGTGTTGGTGAGCGGACTCGAATCCAAGAGCGAGAAGTTTCGGCTGGCTGCGGACGATGTCGGGCTGGGAAGGTACTTCATAATATTCCCGGCCACCTGCGACATACTGCTGGGCGGAATCACGTTCCCATAAAAGGCGGAACGGCACGGCACGCCCGTGGGTCCAACGCGCTGGGATTGAGGATCGAAGATTTGCTGGCCGAACACGGCCGAACCATCGCACGGGTTGGTCCCGATCTGGGTTTTGCCGAGAGCCTGCGAAAAATCGCCGGACCGCATAGCCACCGTCGGCACCGTCGAGACCGAGGTTCCTCCCACGGTCTGCCGGAACTGCTCCCAATTGAAGAAAAAGAAGCTCTTGTTGCGCCCGTCATATACCTTTGGAATGCGCACGGGGCCACCCAGGTTCAAGCCGAAATCGTTCTTGCGGTCGGCAGGCACATCGTAAGTGGCGCGGCACTGGCTGTCGCCGGGCGCGCACCGGGCACGATATCCCGCGTTGAACCATGTGTTCGCGTTCAAGGCAGTGTTCTGGAAAAGCTCGTACCCCGTGAAGTGATACTGGTTCGTTCCCGATTTGCTGGTGAAACTCAGGATGCCGCCCGTAGTCCGGTCATATTGCGCCGAAAAAGTGGAGGTGAAAACTTTAAATTCCTGAATTGCTTCCACCGAGGGAGACGCTTCATCGAACGAGGATCCGTTCTCGTACCGCAGGATGCTGGCTCCGTCCAGCAGCACGTCATCTCCAAACGCCTGCCCCCCATTCGTCTTGGCCTGCCAAATACCATTGGAGTTGTTCTGCGTGCCCGGTCCGACCGTGCCAGGAGCGAGAAATTTGAAGGCTTCCGGAGATCGAAGCGCCCCGACCCCTCCTAGCGCCAGGGGTAACTCGACGATTTGACGGTTGTTCAGTACGGCTCCTATATCCGAAGTGTCCTGGTTGACCGTAGCCGCGCCGGCGGTAACCACAATGTCCTGTGCAGTGGCACTGATGCGCAGGGTAATATTCACGTTCGTCGTGGACCCTACTTGAACTACGACCCCTTTTTGCCTGACCATTCCAAAGCCGGTATGCTCTACGGTAAGGTCGTACGCACCCACCGGCAAAGAAGGCAGCCTGTATCCCCCTTCTTGACTATTCGTCTCTTGACGCAGCCCGGTCTCCTGACCGATCGCGGTCACCTTCGCCCCGACGATGACAGCACCCGACTCATCGACAATGTTCCCGCCAATTGAGCCTTGGTTGGTTTGCGCCAAAATCAGCGGACCGGAGCCGAGCAGCATGATTCCAAGCCATAACGCCATTCCACGAGCCGAAACACGCGGGTGTTTCATATGACCTCCTGAACTGCCATCGTTTGCGAATTGGTCGAAATCGGTGCGCCGGGACGATCGCACCAATACCCGCGGGAGAACCAACCTGGGAGGTGCCGGTCCTCCATCGGCTGCGCGACATTTTCCCAATCGGCTGCACGATGAGAATGCAGCCGACCAAAAAGACCCCGACGAGATTATATCGAGGCTCGCGCCACAATTCAAGACCAAAATAGCTTTTTATCTGCTAGAGCGCGACTTCCCGAGCGGGGTCTTCAATTTGAGCGGGGTGCCAGCTCGATCGCCTGGCGTAGGGCCTCTAACAGGCTGCGCTCGTCCGCTTTGCCCGTTCCGGCGATGTCAAACGCCGTCCCGTGATCGACCGACGTGCGGATGACCGGCAATCCGACCGTGATGTTCACGCCCGCCTCCAATCCCAGCACTTTAACGGGGCCGTGACCTTGATCGTGATACATCGCGACCACCATATCGAAATCGCCGCGGCCGGCGCGAAAGAATAACGTGTCGGCGGGTAGAGGTCCCTCCACATCCCAGCCCCGGGCGCGGCACACCTGGACAGCGGGAACGATTTTGGTTTCCTCCTCGCCATGGCCGAACAACCCATGCTCACCCGCGTGGGGGTTGATCCCGCAAACCCCGATCCTTCGGCGCGAGATTCCAGCCTTCAAGAGCACCTCGTAGCCGCGGCCAATCGTGCGTTCCACCAGCCCCGGCTCGATTCTCTCAATCGCATCCAGCAAGCCAATATGGGTAGTCACGTGAATGACACGCAGGTTCGGTGCAATGAGCATCATCGAGACCTCCGGAGTGCCTGTCAATTCCGCTAAAAGCTCTGTGTGGCCCGGATAGTGATGACCGCCGGCATGAAGCGCTTCCTTGTTCAAAGGCGCGGTGCAAATCGCATCGACCTGACTGGCCATGGCGAGCTCAACCGCGGTCTTGACGAATTGGAAAGCCGCATCACCGGCCAGCGGCGAGAGTTCGCCCCATGCAAGATCGGGCGGAATCAGATGTAAGTCGACGCAATCGATCGTGCCTGCCTTGTAGTACCCTTCCTCCGTCTGGTCGGGTGAAACGCTGCGGACGGATAGTTGGGCGCCGACGATCCGTCCCGCCTCGCGCAACCGGCCGGCATCCCCGATCACCAAGGGGCGGCAGCGTTCATAGAGGTCGCCGTGCGCCAGGCTCTTCATAATGATCTCGGGCCCGACCCCCGCCGCATCGCCCATCGTAATCGCTATTTTTGGCCGATCCATCGCTAATCCTATCTCAACAGATTTCTTAGGGCGGCCCGGCAGCGCACCAGTGAATCAGCATCGCCAAATGCCCCGGCCTTGGTGATGACCGGCAACCCTTCGCCATTTTTGGTGGAGGCCAGCGCCAACGGAACACCAGGCTCCACTTCGCGGACCGGGACGAGAAATCGTACCCCGAACGCTTTCAAAACCGCGCGCGCGGTTTCTCCTCCCGTTATGACCAGAGCCCCGATGCGTGCCCGGCAAGGCGCCAGAATTCGGGCCAGGGCGCTGCAAAGGTGAGACGCCATGTCACCCTGGACCCGCTCTTCGGCCCCCAGCACGGTCAGCACGTCGCGCCCATCGGCCAAGGCACGAGCAAGGAGGTCCTGGTCCTCGCGCCATTCCGGCGCTCCCGGGCCGGCGAGGAGCCCCTGCGGCCTTACCGTCACCACCGCAAGTTCGTTCGTAGCAGCCAGCACCGCAGCCTGCCGGCGAGACAATGGAGCGAGGCTTCCCACCACCACCAGCACCGGTCCCTTGCGCGGTAGCGGCATGGCCGCGTGGGGTCGCTTCATCGGAGCCTTCAGGACCGCGGGCAGACAACGGGCCAGGCCGGCGCTGCCCGCCCACACAGCACGCTCTCGCAAGGAAGCGGCCGCCTCGCCAATCAATCGCAGATCCGCATCAGTTTGGGCATCGCAGACGAAAGCCGTGGGGGCGTCCGCGTTGGTTTGCAGGAAGGCGGGCAGTCGCCCCGACCTCACCACCTCCACCCCGGCACGGCTCGTTTGAAGGCCTGCCGCTTCGAGCATGTTCGGCAGATCCGGCTCCAGTAGTACGCCGTCCAGCCACTGCCGGCCGCCGATCGTCGTGCGGCCGGTTGCCGGGAAGGCCGGCGCCACGACCACAATAGCTGAGCTCCGATTTGCCACGCTCTTCCAGGCCTCAAGCGCGGCCGCCAACTCCACACCAATGTGGCCCCGAAGTGTCGAATCGAACTTCTTAAACAGGACTTGTTGTCCTTCCCCGGCATATTTATGTACCAGGCGCGCGGTTTCAACGGCGGCCTCGTCTGGCGCCATCGCCCGGGTATTGGCGTCGACGGCCAGTACCGCCGCGTCGACGGAGGCTTCGTCTAGCACGACCAGCGTGTCCAGCCCCTGAACAGCGCAAGCGATCCCGCAATCCGCCGCTCCCGACAGGTCGTCCGCAACGATCAGGATCTGCGCCAATCTATTTCCTCACTACGGGGATGCCTTGAGTTCGTCTCGCCCACCAGGCCGTCACCAGCGGAACTACTAAGGCCGTCACGGTGACGCTGGCAGCGACCAGGGCCGTGGCCGGTCCCGCGGCCGGGGCGTACACCGGGTTGGCCGCCGCCACCAGCGCCGGGACGGCCGCGGCGTTGCCGGCCGTCGAGGCCGCCGCGATTCCGGCCGTGCCATTGCCGCCCGCCATCCGGTCCGCCACCACCAGCACCGCGCCCGACACCGCGACTACTCCCAAACCCAACCCGATCCCAACCAGCCCCGCCCGCCACACACGGTGCAGGTCCAAGGTCGCGCCGAGCGCGAATGCGAAGAAAGGGATCAAGGCAGGGACCGCTGGACCTAGAAATTTGCGGAGTTCGCGATCCACATTTCCGAGTAGGATCCCGGCGGCGAGAGGCAGAATCGCGCCTGCCAGCGTCTGCCAGGGGAAAGCGGACAGCCCGGCGACTCCCAGCGTGACCATGGTAAGGAACGGACCGGATTCCAGCGACATCACCGAATACGCGCCCGCTTCCTCCGGCCGCCCGTACTGCTCCATCAGCGCCATGTAAAGCCCCCCGTTCGTGTCATTGATGGCGGCTACCACCGCTAGCGTGGAGAGGCCCGCAAACCAGCCCTGTGTCACCGGCCGCTCGCCAAGCCAGTGCCCCAGTAGCAGGCCCGTTAGCACACCGACGGCCACTTTGCTCCCCAGGAGAACGCCGCCCCTCCGCAACACCAATGGCAGTGATTTCACCGAGATCGTGGAACCCATGCAGACATAAAACACCGAGAGGATGGGCAGGGCTCCGGCAAAGAGGGCTCCGGTGAACGACCCAAAAAAAACAGGAGTCGAGGGCGCGAAGGTGGAGATGACCGCTCCCAGGCCCAAAGGGACGAGCATCATGCCCCCCGGCACACGTTCCATGCTTCGCTTAATTCTTAGTTGCAATCATGCCTCCACGCTCTCCCCTGAATATCTTTATACAGCGGAAGCAAGCAGGGAAACCGATCGAATTGCCGCAGCTTTCATCGATACGAATGGATTGACGTACGTCGTCGCGACTCAAATCCGGCAGTCTGTGGCCGTGCGTGATCGGAAATTTTTAAATACTAAATCGAAACTTTCGATTGGACGGCATCGCCGTTTGCCGGTACACTTCCGTTCAACCCCTTGCGCAGCTGTGTTCGCGCACGGACCACGACGATGAACGCTCGATTCAAGGCGAAACGAACCCTATGGCTAGCGGCCATGCTGGCGGTAGCGTTAATCGCCAATTCGACGTTCCCCGAGCCTCCGGACAATGCCTGTGCATCGGCGGACTGCCGCTCATCAAACCACGCGACCATTGCGGCGCCAGTCTCCTCAACGGGCGTTCTTGTTCGAGAACCGGTACGTGTACGCTCGACGGCATCGCGGCCGCCCGGGGCCTCGAAAGCACTCGCCAGGCGAACGGCTTCGGGCAACCTGATACAGAGCGCCGCTCTCGCGCCGGCGTCCGATAAGCCGCTGACTTCTTCGACTCGGCATGCGCATACCTCTCCTCGCGCACCTCCGATTCTCTCCGTCTAAACCATTCGCATCTGACATCTAGTGGCTCGTCACAGTGAATTCGTCTGTGGACGGAAACCGCTCCGCGCGGTAGCGTTGCGGAACGCAAGCCCCTCCTGGGCATCGGAGGTGGCCGTATTTCTCATAAAGGAGAGGATTGCAATGATAACGAAGATGCTGCGCGACAGCGCGGCAAGATACGGATTGATTTGGATGAGTCTGTTGATCACCCCGGTTCTCGCCGCCAGCGCTAGCGATGTGGAGAGCCGTCTGGGAGCAGTGGAGGCCGCCGCGAAATCAGCGCAAAGCGCTGGCGACAACGCCTGGATGCTGGTCTGCGCAGCGCTGGTGCTGATGATGACCGGGCCGGGACTGGCGTTGTTTTATGGCGGGCTTGTTCGCAAGAAGAACGTCCTGGCCACGATGATGCAGAGTTTCATCCTGATGGCAGTGGTCACGGTGATTTGGGCCGTGGCGGGATACAGCCTGGCGTTCGGCGGAGACTCGTCATTCCTCGGCGACTTTCGATTCGCGCTGTTGAACAATGTCGGCAGTGCGCCGAACGGCGATTACGCCGGCACCATTCCTCACCAGACCTTCCTGGTCTACCAACTGATGTTCGCGATTATCACGCCG
>CAZKQQ010000225.1:8457-11209 GCA_964554945.1 uncultured Solibacteraceae bacterium
TCGTGTATTTCCCGATGGCGCACATGGTGTGGGGCAAAGGCGGATTTCTAAACGCTTTTCTTGGCGGCAAGGTTCCCTGTTTCGATTTCGCAGGCGGTACTGTCGTTCACATCACTTCGGGAGTGTCGGCACTCGTGTGCGCGCTTTTCATGGGCAAGCGCGAGGGTTATCCGAGCGAGGCGATGAAGCCACACAGCCTGGTGATCAGCTTCATTGGAGCCTGCCTGCTGTGGGTCGGCTGGTTTGGCTTTAACGCGGGAAGCGCGCTGGCAGCCTCGGGCCTGGCGACCAGCGCGTTTGTGGCGACGCACTTTGGGGCAGCGGCGGCAGCGCTGGGTTGGGTGTTGGCGGAGTGGCTGCACAACGGGAAGCCCAGCGTTCTCGGAGGAATCTCTGGATGCGTGGCCGGACTGGTGGCCATCACGCCCGCATCGGGTTTCGTAAAGCCGTTTCCGGCGCTGCTCATCGGATTTTGTGCGGGAATCGTTTGCTACTTGATGGTGGCCAAAGTCAAGCAGAAGTTCGGTTATGACGATTCGCTCGACGCCTTCGGCGTACACGGAATCGGGGGCACGCTGGGCGCGATCTTGACGGGTGTGTTCGCCACCAATGCCGTTAACGATTCGTTAAAGGATGCATCCGGCAAGCTACTGCCCTTAGGCCTGGTGGATGGCCATGGCGCTCAGGTGCTGAACCAGATTATCGGATGCGCCATCGCGTGGGGATTGGCGATTGTAGGGACGCTGATCATTCTCAAGATCTGTGATCTGGTTTTGGGTGTGCGCGTTCGCAAAGAGCAGGAGATTCAGGGACTCGACATCAGCCTGCACGGCGAAGAAGGCTATATCCTCGAGGCCTGAGCCGAGATACGCGGAGAGAGGCCATGAAGAAAATCGAAGCGATTATCCAACCTTTCCGGTTGAACAACGTCAAAGAGGCTCTCGGGCAGATCGGCATCGATGGGATGACCGTCAGCGAAGTCCGGGGGCACGGCCGGCAGAAGGGTCACACGGAAATCTACCGCGGGCAGGAATACCAGGTGAGCCTGCTGCCCAAAATGAAGGTGGAAGTGGTGGTGTCATCTCAGCAAACCGAAGAGGTAGTCAAGGCAATCGCGGTGGCCGCCCGGACGGGCCAGATTGGTGATGGGAAGATCTTTGTTTATGAGATCGCCGACGCAATCCGCATTCGCAATGGCGAATGCGGGGAGGCGGCGTTGTAGGGCCGGTGGGCGCAAATTCGGTCGCCCACGGTCTTTCCGAATCTCGCTTGGGCGGCCGATCTATTTCCGACAGGCAGCCTGGACTGGCGGATGTTCGAAAGCTGACTCAAACGCCGCCTGACCGTCTCTTCATTCGCGGTTTCCGTCTCCGGAGATGCCGGGCAGGCGGTCCTTTGCTTACGAGAGCAGGATTCTGCGTAGCTCGCCTTCCGGATCGTCTACCATTCGGGAGTGATTGTCCCAAACCATCGTCTGGCAGCGAACCGGATCACTCGGCGTCCAGTTCAGGCCGGGATTGCCGGTCCGGGCGAAATTCACCCAGGCGGTTGCCATCTTTTTCGCCAGGGCCTGCGCCTCCGGCGTGTGGCCCGTCCCCTGCTCGCAGCGCTTCGTGTTATCGAAACAGAACGCCAGCTCGGAGGTGTGCCACGCGCCCGCATCCTCGAGCATGGGCGATTGCCAGGTGAAGTAATACTGATACGCTGGCGCTCCCTTCTGTTCGTACTTGAGCTTGACCATCCGCTGAACGTTATTCCGTGAACTGAGACCACTGACGCCATAAGATAGCAGACGAATACTTTTTTCCGGGTGCGCCTTCTTCATCGCCGCGATGAGGGCTGTTGCCTTCGATTCTCCCATGGCCTTGGCGAGAGTGGCATGCCATTCCGCCTCGGTAGGACGGGAAGACATGCGATTCCCTTCTTCGCTGACGTTGCCGATCAACATCGGCACGTTTTTCGAAATATCCGGGGCGACGTCATAGAAAGAACGCAGCGTCACGATGCGGCCGTCGATCGTCGGCGACCATCCGACGCGCGGTGTGGCGCTGGGCGGCCCGCCCGGCCCGGCCAAGCCCCCGGCCGGCGGATTGAGTTTGGCGATCGCGGCATTCCCAGCGGCGTTCAGCTTGGCCCATTCCATCTTTTGTAGAGAAGCCAGATCGCGAGGCCCCAGTCCCAGCTCTTTCATGAACTGGCGGGCCAACTCTCTGGATTGCTCCTGGCTGGGAATATTCCCGCCCCCGCCCGACTGCACCGAGGCCCGGTGGAACAGTCCCGCGGCCGCGGGCATTCCCATCAGGCAAGTGACTTTCGAGCCGCCGCCCGACTGGCCATAGATCATGACAGCGTCTGGATCGCCGCCGAAATTGGCGATGTTCTCCCGCACCCAGCGCAGCGATGCCACCAGGTCGGTCATTCCGACGTTCACCGAATCGGCATATGCCGGTCCGCCTACCTCTGAGAGATCGAGGAATCCGAGCAGATTCAGGCGGTGATTGACCGTCACCGAGACCGCATCGTGCTGCCGGGCCAACTGCGCGCCTTCCTGCGAGGGTAGTTCGTAAGAGGAACCGAACGTATATCCGCCGCCGTGAAAGTAGACCAGCACCGGACGTTTGCCGGTCAGGGCGGGCGTCCAGACGTTCAGCTTGAGCATGTCTTCGCCCTGGTAGCCGTCATCCCAATCCTGGATGAACGACTGCTCGATGGACCCCCACACGGCCTCACCCTGGCCTTGCTGCGCCGCGGG
>CAZKQQ010000226.1:0-11199 GCA_964554945.1 uncultured Solibacteraceae bacterium
TGCGTGATCCCTTTAATCTGATATTCGACCGGGTCTTCGATGGTGACAATCTTATCTTCGTCGTTCTTGATTTCGCTGAGCGCCGCGTACAAAGTGGTGGTCTTGCCCGAACCGGTCGGCCCGGTGACCAGCACCATTCCATAGGGCTCGGTGATGTAGCGCCGGAACTTCGTGAGGTCGGCGTCGGAGAAGCCCACCACGTCCAGCGAGAGCTTGGCAAACTTCTCGCTCATCGATTCCTTGTCGAGCACGCGGAGCACGGCGTCTTCACCGTAGATCGTGGGCATGATCGACACACGGAAATCGATGAGCCGATTTTTATAGCGCACGCGGAACCGGCCGTCCTGCGGCACGCGTTTCTCGGCGATATCGAGCTCGCTCATCACCTTGATGCGCGAAATGATGGTGGACTGCCAGTCCTTGGCGATCGGCGGCATCGCGTAGTGCAGGACGCCATCGATGCGGTACTTGATCGCGACCTCCTGGTCGCGCGACTCGATGTGGATATCGCTCGCGCGCCGCTCGAGCGCGTTGAAGATCGTAGTGTCAACCAGCTTGATGACCGGGGCGATATCGCTATCGACGGCAGTCAGTTTGTCGATCGAAAGCGTCTCGTCCTGGTCGCCTTCATCGGCGACCACATCAAGCGTAAAGCCCTCCGTGACTTCCTCGAGCACGCGCTGGGACTGCTCGGTGCGTTTGAGCAGTTCGGCGATCTGCGAGAGAGTCGCCACTTTGATGCGCAGCTTGCGGTTCAACAGCAGCGTCAGCTCGTCGACCAGGCTCAGATTGCGCGGATCGGAGAGCGCGATATCGAGCGTCCCGTTTTGCGCGCGCAGCGGCACGAAATTGTACCGGAACATGAGATCCACGGGAATAGCCCGGAACAGCTCGTGGTCGATCGACGCTTCGCGCAGATCCACGTACTCGCAGCGATACCGGGCCGCGATGACGCGCGCCTGTTCCGCTTCCGTGGCCGGATCGATCAGCTTGATTTTGTCACTTGCTGCCATAACAACTCCTGCCGCCGCTCGTCATCGAATGGTGTCCGCCAGTGAGAAGATCGGCAGATACAGCGCGATCAATACGAATGCCACGAACGAGCCCATGAAGATCATGATGGCGGGTTCTATCAGCGAAAGCGTCGCCTGCATACGTGTGTTTACGTCTTCTTCAAAAAATTCGCCGACACTATTCAACATTGCGGGAAGCGCACCGGTCGATTCGCCGACTTCGATCATATCGACAGCCAGCGGCGGCACGAACCCGGACATTTTGAGCGAAGCCGATAACGGCTGTCCTTCGCGAACGCTCTTGCCCGCCGTTGCCACAGCCTTCTCCAGAAGAGGCGTGCCGAGCGATTCGGCGGCCGTCTCCATCGCCTGCACCAGCGGAATACCGCCGGTCAGCAGCGTGCTCAGAATCCGGGCCAGCTGTGCCACCTGGTACTTCAGCCACATCTCGCCCGCTATCGGGAGCTTCATCTTCACATGATCCAGTTTTTCCCGAGCCGACTCCCGCTGTGCCCACCAGCGAAATAATAAAATTGCCGCCACCAACGCGCCGGCAAGAACCAGCACGTAGGATCGCGCGGTGGTTCCTATCGCGATCAGCGCCAAGGTCATGGTGGGCAACTGCGCCTGCATCGTGCTATACAACGTGGCGAATGTCGGGACCACGTAGGTCACCAGAAAAACCATCAGTAGGATCACCAGAACAACCAGCACCGCCGGGTACAGCAGCGAAACCATCACTTTCTTGCGTACCGCCAGCGAGAGCTTTTGATAGCTGATGTATCGGTCCAGCACTTCCGTAAGGCTGCCGCTTTTCTCCCCCGCCATGACGGACGTTACGTAGATTTTTGGAAAGATCTCCTGCTGGCGAAATGCCTCGGACAGGAGTGTGCCGTTACGAACCTCATCGCGGACCGCCTGGATGTAGGGCGCCATCTTCGGATCCGTCAGGCGTTCCGCCAGCAAGTCGAGGGATTTCAGGATCGGAAGGCCCGCCCGCACCAGGGTTACAAACTGCTGGTTGAAGATCAAAAACTTTTCCAGGTTGAGCTTCTTGCGCCGGCCCAGGATCTTGGGAGCCGCCACGATGCGCGGCTTGATCGAATAAATCAGGAACCCTTGCTGCGAAAATCGCTCCCGCAGCTCCTTCTCCGATCCGGCTGAGGCCACCTGCTGGTGGATCTGGCCGCGGCCATCGGCGTATTTCAGCACGAACTGCGCCATGGCTACTGTCCCGCCTCTTCCAGGTGAGCGCCTGGGGGCATTTGAAATTGAAACAGCTTAGTATCGAGCGGCAGGTCCATCTTTTCCTGTTCGAAGCTGAACTCCAGGATGGACTTATCAAAATACGTGACTCGGAGTCCATGGATTACCGCATCCGGCGACACCACAAACTCCACCTGCAAATAAGGGAGTGTGTCGGTCTTCGGTTCAGCAGTGATGCGGGTCAGCCCATTCTCCGGCTTCGCCTGCAAATTGCGGAATTCCTTATCAAAGTGCAGTTTACCGAGCAGAAAGGCAAGCGGGGCACGCATGTCGTCGCTCTCTTGAACCTTCATTTTTTCTACCCGGTTATCGTTCGGCGTGTACAGCCAGAGGTATTTGCCGTCTTCCACCAGGAGTTTGCCCTTGGGCTGGGAATAATCCCAGCGCATACGCGCCGGCTTGCGGAGCATCAGGGTTCCGCTCTCCGTCCGTGTGGCGTTCCTGGAAGGCGTATAGTGCTCAGTAAAAAGGACTTGTAAGCTTTTCGCCCGGTTGTACCGGCCCTCGACATTTCTTAGTAAGGTGTCGAGTTGCGCATCGCCGGCGAATGCCGACACTGCCAGCAGGCCTATTATCAGCCGAAAAAGGCTCACAAAGCTTTGACGCAAAGGGCCTCCGAAGCGTGTATGAATCCTATCTGGAAAGATGGGTGCACGACACCACCACCTTCAATCATGCGGCCACAGTCGAGGGGCCTAACCGCCGACATCGCCGAGGAGCAATTCGACCGCTAGATGCGCTGTAAACTGGAATTAGTTCCCTATCATGAAGCGTTCCGGCATCGCCGATCTGCCTCTGCACGGCGGACATGTGCCCGAGTGGCTGGCCGGGCGCATGACGCGGCTCGGCACCGCCATATCCGAGATCATCCTCGCGAATTACGGAACCGCGGAGCTGTTGACGCGATTGAGCGATCCATTCTGGTTCCAGGCGCTGGGTTCCGTCATGGGAATGGATTGGCACTCCTCCGGGATCACGACCTCCGTGGTGGGCGCCTTGAAGCGCGGTTTGAACCCGCGCTCGCACGAGTTGGGAATCTATATCTGTGGCGGACGCGGGCGCCATTCGCGCCGGACTCCGGATGAACTCCGCGCGATCGGCGAAGGAACCGGTCTGAATGGAGAAGAACTGGTTCGCGCGTCCCGGCTGACGGCCCGCGTGGACAATAACGCCATCGCGGATGGCTTTCAACTCTATCTGCATGCATTCATTTTGTCGACTGCGGGCGATTGGGCTGTGGTGCAGCAGGGCATGAACGAGCAGAGCGGTTTAGCGCGCCGCTATCATTGGCACTCGGCCCGCGTTCGGAATTTCACGTCGCGGCCGCACACTGGAATTGTCGGCGAGAACCAGGGTGAGATTATGAACCTGGTCGACGACCAGGCCAAGCCCGCCCAGGATGCGCTCCTGGCGATCACGCGTGAAGCGCCGGACCGCACACTTTCGGAATTCCGCAAGCTGGTGATGCCCGCCCACCACGATGTGCGCGCCCCGGACGTGGACCAGAAGCGGCTCGGGGCGGTTCTCGCGGTGGCTTACCAGCGCGAGTTTCGCGATTTCGCTTCGCTGCTATTACTGGAGAACGTCGGGCCGCGCACCCTCCAGTCACTGGCGCTGATTGCGGAAGTTGTGCACGGCACACCCACACGTTTCACAGACCCGGCGCGCTTCTCGTTCGCGCACGGCGGCAAAGACAGCCACCCGTTTCCGGTGCCGCTCAAAACCTACGATGAGTCGATTGCCATTCTGCGAAATTCTCTGGATCGCGCCAAGCTCGGTGATCCTGAGAAACTCGACGGATTCGCGCGTCTCGAGCGATTTACCCGGGCCATCGAAAAGCGTAGCCAGCCAGAGGCCGATTTCGCCAGCGTCATCGCCCATGAGCACGCCATCTCCCGGAAACTGGGAGGCCGCTCCGTGCTCGATGACCGCAAGACCCGGCGGCCACAGCCAAAGGCCCGCCAGTTGTCGCTATTTGGCTGAGCGAGAATCTACTTTGGTTAGCGGTAGACGCGAATTTACAGCCGTGCCAAGGCTCGCGGGCTAGCCTGGTTATGTGAAGCTGCTTTGCTTGATTGTGCTGTTCGCCAGCGGCTCTCTGTGCGGGCAAACAGGCCAGGAAGGCCCGCGCCCGGAGTGGCCGTGTGTGGCCGGCCGCGCCGTTGATCCGGCGTATCTGGAAACCAGCGAGAGCACCGGGGGCCAAGTCTTTCTCTTTCAAAAAAGTGAGATCGGCCAAGCCGGTCTATTCCTCAGTGCCGACTTTACACATCCAGCGACAGTGGTGCGCGCGATAGGCGCGCTTTCGGGCCCTGGGGAATTCGAGTTTCCGGTCGATTCCACGATGCAGAGCCTACTCGTCATGGCGTCGATTCAATGCCGCAAGTCGATCGGCGTCTTCCGCCCTAGCGGCACGGAGATGACCGCGGCCAACAGCACCCAGAGCGTCGACCTGCAGGCGTCGCGGGCAGTCAAAATCGATAATCCCGAACCCGGCAAGTGGAAGGTCCGTCTGGAGGGCACTGGTGTCTTTGTGCTCTCGATACGTGCACAATCGCCGCTCCGCCTGTCGGGAATCGAATTCCTGGACGAAAGTGGCGTCACGTCGCAACCGCGGCTCGGGATTGGACAAACCGGCGTGGCGCACGTGTCCGGGGAGGTCGGCGCCCTTGCGTTCGAGGTGCTCGGTCCCAATGGTGAGATGCTCTCAACTTGCGAAACTCCGCAAGTCACAAACGGGAGTTATCACTTCCTCGTCACGCCAGCTGTGGAACGGTTCCGTATTCGGATGACCGGAGTCGATGCGTCCGGCTGGCCGGTGCAGCGTACCGATCCGGTTTTATTCCGGGCACGTCCTCGCAATTAATTCAATCCTCAACCGATCTGTCACGCTCCTGCAAGGCAATTGGGGCTAGAATGGAGCTTTCAAAATCGACACGGAGGTCTTAAGTTATGTTTCGCACAGCGCGCGCCGCTCTCATTCTCTCGTTCCTGCCATTCCTGGCCTCTGCTCAGCAGGCCCTGACTGGAACGATTACCGGAACGGTTACGGATCCGACCGAGGCAGCCGTTCCTGGCGCGCAGGTAACGGCGCGCAATGTCGACACCGGCCTCGAGCGCACGGCGACATCCGGTGAACTGGGCTTATACACGCTGACTCTGCTTCCGGTGGGCACTTATGAAGTCACCGCCAAAAAACAGGGGTTTGCGGACGTGAAGGTGGGATCGGTGCGGGTGGGCGTGGGCCAGTTGCTTACGGTGGAACTGCGCATGACAGTCGGGGCCGCGGCCACGCAGGTGCAGGTCGAGTCGGGCGCAGCCGCGGTCGAGACCACGCGCTCCAGCGTCGCCAATTCGGTCGACAACAACCAGATTTCCAACCTCGGCATCAACGGGCGCGATTTTACTCAATTCCTGCTGCTCACTCCCGGCGTTACCAAGGACGTGCGCACCGGCGACCTCAGTTTCGGCGGGCTGCGCGGCACGCTCAACAATCTGCAGGTGGATGGCAGCGACAACAATAACAATTTCTATGGTCAGGCAGTCGGCCGGACCGGAACCGGCCGCGCGCCCTACCAGTTCAGCGTGGATTCCGTGGAAGAATTCCAGATTAACAGCAGCAACTACTCGGCCGAGTTCGGCCGAGCCGGCGGCGCTGTCACCAACGTGGTGACGAAATCAGGCACTAACGACTTCCATGGATCGGCATTCGAATACCTGCGTGACCGCTACATGAACGCCAACACATGGATCAACAACTCGCGCGGGATCCCTCGCCAGCCGTACCACATCAACCAGTTTGGTGGCACAGTGGGCGGTCCGGTGGTCAAGAACAAGGATTTCTTTTTCTTTAATTACGATGGGCAGCGGCGGCATCTGCCTAATCCAGTATTCTTGGGAGTGCCTATTCCGGCTGCGCTGGCCGCCGATCCGGCCAATCAGTCGAAGATTCAGTTGCTGAATTCCAAGCTCGATCCGTACCAACTCGCATATGACCAGGATGTCTATCTCGTTAAGAACGATTGGCAGATCAATGACAAGCACCGGCTCTCGGGGCGCTACAATCGCCAGCGATTCAACGGAGTGGGTCTGGAATCCTCGGGCAACCAGGTGGCCTACGAACATTCCGGGACGGCGTCGGTGTACACGGACACCGTAGCCACCTCGCTCGCCAGCGTATTCTCGGCCACGCTGATCAACGAATTCCGCTTTCAATACATGCAGGACAACGAGCCCAGCGTGGCCTATTCCACCGGCCCCGAAACCGTCCTGCGCCAGGGCGGCGTCACCGCGCTATCGTTCGGCGCCAGTTCCATCACTCCGCGCTTCGCCAATATTAAAGGTGAGCAGTTCGTCGACAACCTGACCCGCATCATGGGCCGCCACACCTTCAAGGTGGGCGCGGACATCAACCACAATGCCATCGCGAATTATTTTGCGGGCAATGTGCGCGGCTCCTACACGTTCAACAGCTACACGGATTTCTTTGCCAACAATCCCGCATCGTTTGTGCAGGCATTTCCGGGCCCGGGTACTCCAGGCTTCACCACGAAACCCAACTTTACGGAGCTCGGTTTCTACGCGCAGGACGAATTCCATGTCACGCCGAAGCTGACCTTGAATCTGGGCCTTCGTTATGATCTCGCGCTGCTGACCAAGCCCCCGGTCAAGAACCCAGATCCGCAGCTTGCCGCATTCGGCCTCGACACCAGCGCCCTCAGTAACGACACGAACAATATCGGTCCCCGATTCGGCTTCGCGTACAAACCGCTCAGCTCCGACAAACTGGTGATCCGGGGCGGCTATGGCTTCTTTTACGGCCGCACGCCGCAAATCCTGGTATCCACCGCGTACAACCAGAACGGCATCAGCGCCTCCAGTCTCACGTTTACCGGCGCAGCCCTTCCGACATACCCGGCGAATTTTTCATCGCAACCCGGCACCGGTACTTTGGCGGTCCCGTCGATTCTCTTGTTTGATCCGAATTATGTGCTGCCGCTAGTGTTCCAGGGGAGTATCGGCGTCGAGTATGAAGTCGCGCGAAACACTACCATCTCCCTGGGCTATTTGAATGTTCGGGGCGAGCACTTGACCCGCACCCGCGACGTCAACCTTTTCCCCCCGGTACCGGTTTCGGTGGACCTGCCAGGTCTCGGATCGAGAACGCTGCTCCGCTACCCGGGACCGCAAGGCAGCCCGTTGCGTCCAATGAGCCATTTCGCCCGAGTCGAAGCCTTTGAGAGCGGCGCCAACAGCCTCTATAACGGGTTCACTCTCGCGTTCAAACGGCGCTTCTCGAGACACTACCAGGTGAATCTGTCATACACGTATTCCAAAGCCATCGATGATGTCACCGATTTCACCAGCGTGGTGCCATTCAACGCGATCGACGAACCCAAGATGCCGCAGTATCCAACGATGCCGGCGCTCGACCGCGGTCCCAGCGTAAACGATCAGCGACACCGCGTGATTACCAATTTCGTCTGGAACCTCGACTACTTCCACGGCCTGCATAGCCGGCCCGCTCGATATCTGATCGATGGCTGGAGCCTGAGCGGCGTGATCCTGGCTCAATCCGGGCAGCCGTATTCCAACGCGATCGGCGGCGACTCCGTCAACGACACCAACAGCCAGACCAGCAGGGTCCCGCAGGATGGCCGCAACACAAATTACGCACCCACCATTTCCAACTGGGACCTGCGCGTCACCAAGGCGATACCGCTTTATCGCGAGCGCGTGAACTTCCTCCTGGCGCTCGACGCGTTCAACGCATTCAATGAAGCCGAGTTCTTCGCCAGCAACATCCGAAATGGCAAATTCAACTTTTCAACCACCACTGGCCTTTTTACGCCGGCCGCCAATTTCGGAACCTACGCCAGCCAGACGCAGGACAACCGCATCCTGCAAGTTTCGGGAAGGATCACGTTTTAGCAGCACATGCACCTAGCTTGCGCGAAGCGCCGCGCCTAGCGCGCCCCGCGACGTGAGTGCTCATACACAACCGGCGCACTGGTCTGTTCCGCGACAGTGCGCTGCCACTTGCAAACTGTGTGGCGGAGGTTGGTATGAAATTTATCCTGATCCCTCTCCTGGCAATGATGATGTTTGCATGCCGAACCAATGAATCTCCCGAGGGCCAGGCGAACGACCTGCAAATTACGGCTCAGGTTAAGTCGAAACTGGCGTCGGACGTCGGGCTGTCCACTGTCACGAACATTTCTGTGAATTCCACGAATGGCGTGGTGACGCTCGCCGGACAGGTAAATTCCACAGAAGCAAAGGCTCACGCGGAGGCGGTCGCGGCCACAGTACCCAAGGTGGTTCGTGTAATTAATAACATTCAGGTGACCGCCAGCCCTCCTGACCGGCGGCAACCCGACGCAAGGTAAATGTCGACACCTTTACCCTGGCTCTTCACGTGCGCAACAACCCCCGGAGGCGCACGTAATACTATGAAATCGGCAGTTTTGGTATGTCTCTGTGCTGCGGTGCTGGCTGCGCAGCCCCGGCAGGAGTCGGCCCCGGTCTTCCGGGTCACCGTAGTCTCCCGGACAGTCAAAGCCATTAATTACCACCATCGTTCGGGCACCACCCACGTTGCATTTCGCGGCACGGAACTGATGCCGAAAGCACGCGGTGAGGCGAGCGTCGAAAGCCGGCTCGGGTCGACCAAAGTGCAGACTCATCTGGATCACCTGTCCCCGGCGAATCAGTACGGCGCAGAATTTTTGACATTTGTTCTCTGGGCGATAACTCCCGAAGGCCGTCCTGCCAATCTGGGTGAAGTGGTTCTGCAGGGCGATCATGCCGACCTGCTCTCGACGACCGATCTGCAAAGTTTCGGTCTGATCGTCACGGCCGAGCCCTACTTTGCGGTTACTCAGCCAAGCGACGTAGTGGTGGCCGAGAATTTCATTCGCAATGATACGACCGGCACCATCGAAGAGGTGGATGCCAAGTATCAACTGCTGCAGCGCGGCCAGTATGTTTATGACCGCGGCAAGTATCACGCGGTAAAGATTGATCCGAAGGGGCCGCTACAGCTGGCTGAAGCGGAAAACGCGCTGGAGATCGCGAACCTTGCCGGCGCGGACCGCTACGCCAGCGACACGATGCAAAAAGCGCGGCTCGATTTCCAGAATGCGCGCGATTTCCTCGAGCGCAGCCATGATCGCAAGCGTTCCGAGACCAACGCCCGCGAGGCCGCACAGATGGCAGAGGATGCGCGGCTCATCTCCATTCGGAAGATACAAGAGGATCAGGTTGCTGCCGAACGCGCCGCCGCCGCGCAGAGAGAGGCAGACGCCCGTGCCAAAGCGGAGGAGGCTGCCGAGCAGGCGCGCCTGGATCAGCAGCGACGCAGCCAGGCTGAAGCCGACCGCTTAGCTGCCGAACAGGCGAGACAGCAGGCGGAAGCTGCCGCCGCTCGCGCCGCTCAGGAACGCGCTGCCGCTGAGGCCGCCCGAGCCGCCGCCATCCAGCAGCAAAATGCTTTGCAGAACGAGGCCGACCGCGCGCGGCTTGACGCCCAAAAGGCCGAAGCCGACCGGCAGAGAGCTGACGCTGACCGGCAACAGGCTGAAAATGAGAAAACGCAGCTCCGCGAGCGTCTCCGCCAGCAGTTGAACGTGATTTTGGAAACGCGCGAAACAGCGCGCGGGCTGATTGTGAATATCTCGGACGTGCTGTTCGGCTTCAATCAATCGACGCTCAAACCCGAGGCGCGCGAAAAGATGGCCAAAGTGTCGGGCATCCTGTTGGCTTATCCCGGCCTGAAGATCCAGCTCGAAGGCCACACGGACAGCATTGGCAGCGATGAATACAACATGAAGCTATCAGAGCGCCGTGCCGCTGCGGTGCGCGATTATCTGGTGAAACAGTCGGTTCCCGCTGACTCGGTATCAGCTGTGGGCCTCGGCAAAGCGGGCCCGGTAGCTTCCAACGATACGGCTGCCGGCCGCCAGAAGAATCGCCGTGTGGATATGGTGGTTTCGGGGTCGCCGATCGGCATTGATTTGAGCGAGCCCAGCCAGACCACGGCCGTGCCTCCGCGCTGATCGCTTTATGCGGCGGTTCGGTAGCGAGCCGCCGCAACCGTTTACCATAAGGGGCGGCTCTCTAATGGCCGTCCCCGTCTCTGTCCGCCTTACTGATTTTTGTCCCGTGCTTCCTGGCCAATCGCGGCGGCTCGTACCCCGCTATACTTGTGTTGAAGGCCTGAATTTCCGATGGCGCTGTTTAAAACGCGCAGCGCCGCTGTTTACGGCATCGATGCTCATCTGATCGATGTCGAAGTCGACATGTATTCGTCCGGCTCGGCGCGCGACTTCGTAATGGTCGGCATGCCCGATCTCGCGGTCCGCGAGAGTCGCGAGCGAATCAAATCGGCACTGATTCATTCCGGCTTCTACTATCCCAACAAGGCCGTTACCATCAATCTCGCTCCCGCGAATGTGCGCAAGGAAGGCGCCGGATTCGATCTGCCGATGGCGCTCGGCATTCTCGGCGCGATGGGCTCGATCGGCCCGCTCGACCGGCATGTTCTCATCGGGGAGTTGTCTCTTGATGGGTGCATCCGCCCCGTGCGCGGAGCTCTGTCGGTAGCCGTTTGCGCGCGAGACCAAGGCATCCCGAATCTCATTCTGCCCGCAGAAAACAGCGCGGAAGCCGCCGTGGTGGAGGGCGTCCACGTTTACGGAATGCGCCATCTGGCGGAGGTCGTCGCGTTGCTCACGAATCCCGCGGATTTCCAACCCGCCGTCCGCGATGGCGGCAAACCGGTCGAAGATTCGTCCGCCGCGCCGGATTTCCGGGATGTGCGGGGCCAGACCATGGCGAAGCGCGCGCTCGAAGTCGCCGCCGCCGGTTCGCACAACGTGCTTATGATTGGCCCGCCCGGGTCCGGCAAGACGATGCTGGC
>CAZKQQ010000227.1:0-11180 GCA_964554945.1 uncultured Solibacteraceae bacterium
CCTGGCAGCGTGTTGATGAGGGCCCACACCTTCGAATTTGCTACTCCGGCCGTGGAGCTGCCCGCTTTGCCTTCCAGCACAGCCTCGAAGTGGAATCCGTCAGTCTTGTCCGCATTCGTTACGGTCAGTTCGATCGCGCCGGGACGGGCAGCTTCGTCCCTTTCTTTCGAGGTCTTGTCGACCTGCGCTTTCAAAGCATCCAGCTGGGTCTTTACATCCTTTTCCATTTGAGCCATGTTGCTCTGGAACTCGGATACCCAGTCCTTTGTCTCTTGCAGCAGCAGTGCCTGAACGGCGGTAACGAAATCCTTGGCTCGTTGAATCAAGGTGGCCTGCTGTTCGGCTGACGGCGGCGCAGCCGATCCGGCGTAAATGGCAACCCAATCCATACGAAATTCTTGCAGCAACTTAGTCATTGAGGTGGCGGTCAAAACGTAGCGCGTCCATCCGCTGGAATAGCCGAATGCCTTATCGAGGCCGAGGAGTGCTGCCGCTAAGCCAACCAGCAGGGACGCGACCGGGCCTGAATCAAAACCCTGAAGCTGGGTCACACCGGAGTTCTTGAGAACCTGGATCACGATTGGGGCGAGCCCGGCAAGAGCGGTCAACGCCAGGGCTAAGAATTGAATTGCCTGTGAGGGTGTCTTCTTACCGTTCTTCTCCCGCCAATACCAGTTAGCTGCCTTCTGTGCTTCTTCCTCAACATAGGTCCTGAGGTCCTGTAGCGATTTTGAGGAATCCGAGCTATCCCAGCTCAGACACTCCGGGCCAGCGGTATGAATATCACTCTTCCCATCTGCCATTGTTTGAGTTTATATGGCAGTTCAATCGTTTGCAGGTCTATGCCTGGATGAGTAAGGCCGTGCATGGTCGGGTTGGTCGCCATGCAGTCGTGCGAGTTCCCGTAACCCTCCGTACAGGAGGATTACTCCGAGTGGAATGACAGGTGCTCCTTCCTATGTGTCGAATCTTTTATTCGGAAGGAGCGATTATGCTGCGTGCCACAAGCAATGCCGTTTTCATCGTCATGCTGGGACTGGGAGTTGCCGGAACTGGTTTGGCTGATCACAAATACCATGGTGGACCGCTCGAAGCGAGAGACCATGGGTACCAACACGGTTACAGTGATGGTTTTCACCAAGGTATGACTGACGTACAGCAACACAATAAGCCCAAGCCCGAGGTCCGTGATGACGATGGGGGCTATCAAAAATACATGGGCGATAAGAATCAATATAAGGAGGGATACCGGTCAGGTTTCGTTGCGGGCTACGACGATGGTTTCAACAATCGGCCGGGGCGTTTTAGCGAAATCTACGGACAATCAGACACGACGCGCGGCTCCGCGGACCGGTCCGAGGACATTTACCCGGAACAGGGGTGGAACGGCGCTCACGTCGCTTCGGATATCGGATACCGGGACGGCTTGACAGCGGGCGCGGCGGATTATGCGCGACGGCTCGATCCGCGGCCTGAAGATCAGCGCGATTTCCGCGATGGAGATCACGGCTATCGACCGACCTACGGTGACCGGGTCCTTTATCAGCAGCAGTATCGCAATAGTTTCGTGCAAGGATACCGGGACGCCTACTCGGGACGGCGTTAAAGATAGGGAAAATTTGCCAAGGCAATACCAGGGGTGAGCCTGGTGGTGGTTTTGATTCGGGCGGCGCCGTGAAAGAATTCACGCCATCGCGGCCCTCACGGCGCCCGCGCGGCTGCGGCCCGGAAACTGAATTGGCAGGCGCGCCGAACCTTCACTGACAATTCAAATTTCGTATAATAACCGCGGGCTGCATGTTCGACGCAAACGAGGGGAACCGCGGGGCAAGAGTGCTGGCGTGGACGCTGCTCCTGGTGTCCGGTTGGGCCGGAGCAGCATGCGCCGCGGAGACGAGCGCTTCGCCACTCGCCGAAGCGGCCAGGGACCAGGATCAGAAAGCGGTTCGCGCGCTCGTGAGTCAAAGGGCGGACGTCAACGCCCGGTCGAGCGATGGTTCGACGGCGCTGCTTTGGCTGGCGCACTGGAATGATGCGGAGACGGCGGACCTGCTGCTGCGCGCGGGCGCGGACGCAAATGCGGCCAATGACTTCCGGATGACGCCGCTGTCGGAAGCCTGCATCAATGGAAATGCCACGCTGGTGCGGCTGCTTCTGAAAGCGGGCGCCAATGCCAACATGGCGATCGCTACCGGCGAAACTCCACTGATGACGTGCGCGCGAACCGGCGGCGCGGACGCGGTCCGTCTGCTGGTCGAGTACGGCGCTGCGGTCAATGCGGCCGAGCCTAAGCAGAACCAGACCGCGTTGATGTGGGCGGCAGCGGAACGTCACCCGGATGTGGTGAAGGCGCTGATCGAAGCGCATGCCGATCTTAAAGCCAACACCAAACAGGGATTCACGGCCCTGCACTTCGCAGCGCGCGTCGGCGACCTGGAGAGTGTGAAGCTGCTGCTGGCCGCGAGAGTGGACATCGACATCCTGACGCAGGCCGGGGGTGCAACAAACCGGGTCAACGCGCAGTTAGGGATTGCCAAGACCGTGGGGACCATCGGCTACACTCCACTTCTGGTGGCGGTAGTGCGCGGTCAGGTGGATCTCGCGCGCTTCCTGCTCGATCAGGGCGCCGATCCGAACATCCTCGCGGCGGGATATACGCCGCTGCATTGGGCCGCATCTCAATGGGAAAGCTTTACCGCGAACCCGGTATACGGTTTTGACGATCCCATGGCAGGTATTCCGGATCGCCAGGCTAAGCTGGGGCTGGTCAGGGCGCTGCTGGCGCACGGTGCCAATGTCAATGCGCGCATGACGAAACCGCAGCCGAACTTCGCCGGCGGATATCTCGACGCAGTGGGAGCGACGCCTTTCCTGCTCGCCGCCTCGGCCAACGACCTGGAGATGATGCGCCTCCTTCTGAACGCCGGCGCCGATCCCAAAATCCGTACCGCGACCAATGCATCCGCCATCATGGCGGCGTCCGGCCTGAACCATTCGATTGGAGAAGATACGGTCACCGAGGCGCAGGCACGGGAGACGGTGAGATTTCTCCTGGATCTCGGCGTGGATCCGAAGGGCGAGACGACGTTTGGCGAGAACGCCTTGTTTGGCCCGGCGTATCGCGGCTGGAACATGTTGCTGGCGCAATTGATCGATCTGGGCGTGAATGTGAACGCAGTGAGCAAGGCCGGTGTGACACCTTGGCTGGCAGCGAATGGCAATGGCGACCGGCTCGGCGGTGTCCTCTACAACAAGGAGGGGGCGGAGCTGCTGCGGAAGCACGGCGCCGATCCATCTTTAGGGCACCCCTGCGAAGCTCAGAATAAGTGCCGCGCGGAGCAGTGAGGCATCCAGGATGAAAACTCCGGCACTCGTTATCGGCGCGGTCTGTCTCATAGCCCAAGCTGTTTCCGCTTCTCCGGCCACCGAACTGGTTACCGGGTACTGTCTCTCGTGTCATAACGAGAAGCTGAAGACCGCGGGGCTTTTATTGAATCGCGCGGACGCTGAACACGTTGCGAACGCTGCGGAGACGTGGGAAAAGGTGGTTGCAAAGCTACGCAGCCGGGCCATGCCGCCTCCCGGTATGCGCCGCCCGGATAACGCCGAGTACGACAAAGTTGCCGGCTGGCTGGAATCGGAGCTCGATCGGGCGGCCGCGGCTCACGTTAACCCGGGCCGCTCGGCCGCCCTGCATCGCCTCAATCGCGCCGAATACGCGAACGCGGTGCGGGACCTGATCGCGGTCGTCGTGGACGGCCGGGCAATGCTGCCGCCCGATGAACAGGCATTCGGATTCGAGAACAACGCCGAGGCGCTTTCGATGCAGCCCGCGCTCCTGGACCGCTATGTGTCGGCAGCCGCCGCCATTGCGCGGCGCGCGGTGGGCGACCCGACGCTGCCGGCGGGGTTTGTGCGCTATGGCGCCATGAAGGACAACGCCAACGACCAGACATATCTGCGCCAAACGGACCGCCTGGCCGAAGATTTTCCCCTGGGATCGAAAGGCGGCGTGGCGGCGCACCACTATTTTCCGGTGGACGGCGAATACGTTTTCAAGCTCCGTCTGCAGCGGGCGTGGGACAGCGTGATCCGCGGCCTGAACGTGCCGACGCAATTCGAAATCCGCCTTGACGGTAAACGCGTGGGGCAATTCACATTGGGTGGAGAAAAAGCGCCGACGAAAACTTTTCAGTACGACGGGGACGAGCAGCTGCAGGTTCGAGCGCCGGTGAAGGCTGGTTTACATCAGGTGATGGCGACCATGCTCAAGACCGACGATGCGGAGCCGGAGGGCGTGGGCCCGGACCGTCTGCCGCTGTTCAGCCGCGCCTCCGACAACCCGACGTCTCCGATTGCCATCGCCGCGTTGTGGATTGGGGGCCCGTATGGAGCGCTGGCGCCGGCGGATTCGCCGAGCCGGCGGCTTCTGTTCACGTGCCATCCAACCGGCGCGGCAGAAGAAGCGCCCTGCGCGACTAAGATCGTGTCGACACTGGCGCGCCGCGCCTACCGCCGCGCGGCCACCGATGATGACGTGCGAACGCTGCTGGCTTTCTATAAGCAAGGACGCGCGGCCGGGACCTTTGACGATGGGATTCGCGCCGCGCTGGAGCGCGTGCTGGTGAGCCCTGATTTTCTGTTCCGGATCGAGGCCGATCCCGCGGGCCTCGCCGCCGGCGCCGTGTACCGTGTTCCGGATGTCGAGTTGGCTTCGCGCCTGTCGTTCTTTCTGTGGAGCAGCATTCCCGACGATACTCTGCTAGACCTCGCGATTCGCGGCAAACTGCACGAGCCGGCCATTCTCGAGCAGCAGGTGGCGCGCATGTTCGCCGATCCGCGCACGCGTACCTCGCTGGTTCAGAACTTCTTTGAAGACTGGCTGCAGACGCGCAATGTCTGGCTGCTCAATCCGGACGGCACGAGGTTTCCCTGGTTCGACGACAATTTGCGTTCGGCCTTCGTCACCGAGACCGAGCTGTTTCTCGACGCGCAATTGCGGGAGGACCGCGGCGTCCTCGGCCTGTTGACGTCGAACGAGACGTTTCTCAACGAGCAGTTGGCGCGGCATTATGGAATTGCCGGAATCTATGGAAGCCACTTCCGCCGTGTCCAACTTACGGACCCGAACCGCTTCGGACTGTTGGGTAAGGCCAGCGTCCTGGCCGTCACGTCGTACACCACGCGGACGTCACCAACCATCCGAGGCAAGTGGCTCCTGGAAAATATCCTGGCTGCGCCGCCACCCGCTCCTCCTCCCAATGTGCCATCGCTCGAGTCGAGCAACAAAGAGAACAAGCCCTTATCCGTTCGCCAGATGCTCGAAATGCATCGCGCCAATCCGGCATGCGCCAGTTGCCACGCGCGCATGGATCCGCTGGGGTTGAGCCTGGAAAATTTCGATGCCATCGGGCAGTGGCGAACGAAGGACTCGGGCAATCCGATCGATGCGTCGGGCGTGCTGCTGGACGGCACGAAAGTCGATGGGCCCCGCGAGCTGCGGCAGGCGCTGCTGGCACAGAAGACACAGTTTGTCAAAGCGGTAACCGAAAAGCTGCTGACGTATGCGTTAGGGCGAGGCCTGGAATACTATGATGCTCCCACGGTCCGCGCAATTGATCGCTCGGCGGCCGGCGATGATTATCGGTGGTCGTCAATGATTCTGGGAATTGTGAAAAGTGCGCCCTTTCAAATGAGAACTGCCGAGTAGGGCAGACGATCGCCTTTCGTCGTCTGCCGGGAGACCAGCTTATGTTCGTGACGAAGAAAGCCATTTCCCGCCGCACCGTACTCCGTGGAGTGGGAACGGCCCTCGCCTTGCCGCTGCTCGACGCAATGGTGCCAGCTCTCGCGGCGCCCGCCGCGCCGGCGCGCCGCTTCGGCGTGGTCTATCATCCGAACGGCGTCATCTATGACCAGTGGCTGCCAAAAGGTACGGGCACTCAATTTGAGCTTTCGCCGACACTGAAGGGGCTCGAACCGTTCAAGGACAAACTGATCGTCATCACCGGCCTGTTCAGCGATCAGGCCGAGGCGAATGGCGATGGCGGCGGCGACCACTCGCGCGCGTGCGGCTCTTACCTTACGGGCGTGCATGTGAAGAAGTCCGACAGCAACGTGGAGAATGCCGTCTCGATGGACCAGATCGCTGCCAAGGCATTCGAGCGCGAGACGCAGCTCTCCTCGCTGCAGATGACGGCCGACGAAAACAGCCTGCTGGGATCGTGCGATCTGGGCTACAGCTGCGCTTACAGCAGTACCATCTCATGGCTGACACCCACGCTGCCGCTGATGGCGGAAAACAATCCGCGCGTGTTGTTCGAACGGATGTTCGGCTCCAGCGACAGTACCGATCCGCGCGTGCGCGAAGCGCGCCTGCGTCAGGACCACAGCCTGCTCGACTCCGTCAACGATCGCGTGAATCAGCTGCAGCGCCGGCTTGGAGCCGCCGACAATCGCAAGATGAACGATTATCTCGCGTCGCTGCGCGATGTGGAGCGGCGTATTCAGAAAGCGGAAGAACAGAGCTCCAAAGCGCTGCCCGACGTGGCGCAGCCCGCCGGCATCCCCGACAACTTCGACGCGCACGTCCGGTTGTTGTACGACTTGCAGCTGCTGGCGTTCCAGGCGGACGTGACGCGCGTGATCACGTTTATGTATGGCCGCGAACAGACGGGACGGCCGTATCCCCAGATCGGCGTGCCCGAGCCGCACCACCCGCTCACGCATCACCAGAACAACCCGGAGAAGATGGAGAAATGCACCAGGATCCAGAGGCATCACATCTCACTGTTTGCCGAATATCTCGGAAAGCTGCGGGACACTCCGGATGGCGACGGGAAGCTGTTGGATCATACAATTCTTCTTTTTGGCGCGGGTATCAGCAACAGCGATCGCCACACGCACGGCCCCCTGCCGGCACTCCTCGTAGGCGGAGGGGCCGGCACGCTCAAGGGCGGCCGTCACCTGGTCTATCCGGAGCACACGCCGTTGACGAACCTGCAGCTCACTCTGCTGAACAAACTGGGTGTGGCCGCGGAGAAACTGGGCGACAGTAGCGGACAGTTCAAAGAATTATCTGAGTTGTCCTGAACTCTCGCCCCTTATCCTTCGTATTGCAGGACGTTCAAGCCGGCATTCCAATCCGTGGCGTAGACCAGGCCATCCGTCGTGACCAGGATGTCGGCGGTTTTTGCCGCGAGCGCCACGTTGGGTCGCGGATCAATCAGCTTTTTGGGTGTCGGCGGTACCCAGTATGCGAGCTCCTTCGGCGCGAATGCGTCCTTGACATCGAAAACACGCACGCCCGCAATGTTGTAGGTCGCGAAAATCGTCTCCTCGCTGCGGAAAGTGCCTGGCCGGTTTTCGTGCAGGTTGTGCGGTCCGAACGTGCCGAATCCGCAAAAGTCCTTTTCCATCGGCGTTGGTAACGTCGAAATCGGCACCGGGTTTTCTTCGGCGCGCAGATCCACGACGAATGTATGAAACAGGCCCTTCGCGCATTTTTCGGCATTCGCCTCGTCGGCCACTACGGCCAGTTTGCGGCCCGGCAACGGAAGCGGCGTGTGCGTGCCGCCGGGAAACGGCGGGCACCAGTTGATGTGGGAAACCAGCTTCGGCTTCGTCGGATCGCTGAGATCATGGACGGTGAAGCCGCCATCGCGCCAGGCTCCGTAGCCCCGATTGCCGGCGGTAATCATGTGGTGCAGGGCCACGCGGCGGCCGGGCGCCAAGGTTGACGGCTCGCCTGCCGCGCGATTCATCCCAGGCATCCACCACCGCCCAACGATTTCCGGCTTCCGGATGTTCTGAAGATCAACCATGCAGAGAAAGTGATCGGTGAACCCGTCGAGGTGCGCGGCCACGGCCGCATAGCGTCCGCCGACCCACCACAGCCGGTTGATGCCGAGGCCCGGCATTTCGAGAAACGCGATCTCCCGCATCTCGGCGGGTTTGGAAATGTCGTGAATACTCAGGCCGCTCCGGAATTTCTTGCGGTTGCTAATGCTGTCCGCCAAGGCATTCTCGAAATAGCCCCGAATGTTGTCGTACGACTGCATCGCCACGATATTCGCGCCGTTAGCGAGCAGCAGCAGGTCATCGGAAACCTGCAAGTGATGGGTACGGGTGAAGTCTCCGCCGGTGAAGAAACCGACCGGTTTTAGCTTGCGGGGGTCGGCCGCGTCCAGGATCGTGACGCCATTGCTGAACATGTGTCCGACATACAGATGCCCGCGGTTGCGCATGACCTGCACGCTATCCGGCCGCCCGCCCAGATCGCTGTAGCCGAGATGCCGGAAGCGTTTTCCGATGCCCTGCGGAGGAATGGCGCCTTCCTGTGCGTCCGAACGCCGGGAGCCCTGTGCCAGGGCCGCGAAGCCCAGCAGGCTCTTCCCGCAAGCTCGCCGCGTGATGGTCATGGTTGCCTCCGTTTTACAAATCCGCTGACAACCAGCTTACACGGGTCAGAATGCGTATTTGACGGCGAACTGCATGATGCGGGGACTGACGTCTGCTAGAATCTTGCCGAAATTGCTGCTGTTCAATGCGGAACCGGACACTCCGCCCACCAGGCTCACCGCCGCCGGATTCAGAAAATTCACACGGTTCTCGAGATTGAACGACTCCGCGCGAATCTCAATAGTCTGCCTTTCGGTGATTCGAAAGCGTCTCGAAAGAGAGAGATCTATATTGAAATAGTTCGGGCCGCCCAGGTTGTTGATGCCGAGATTGCCGAGCGTCCCGGGTGCCGGCGATCCGAACGCGTTGCGGTCCAGCCAGCAACTGTAGCTTCGGTGTGCGCAGTACGGGCTGTTCGCCAGGAGGTTGGGACGTTGGCTGCCAATTCCGTTCAACGCATTGTCGACGCCGGTTGTCACCGCATAGTAGGCCCCCGTGTGCACGCCGACAATGGGCGCAAGCTGCCAGTCTCCCGCTATCAATTGCAGCGCCCGCGAGGTGTAATGCGGCGAACGCACCACGGCCGAAAGATTGAAATTGTGCCGGACGTCCACGGACGTGCAGTCCCCACGGTCAAATCGCCGGTTGTTGGGGTCCGAATAAATGGGGCCCGAAAGTTCGGTGGTTTGCAGGTCGGAGATGCAGTGCGCCCACGTGTAGTTCGCCAGCATCGAGAAGTTCTTCGCGAACCGGTGTTCGGCGGAAACGATCAGGCCATTGTAGCTGCCCGTCCCGCCGTCGTCCAGGGATTCAACGGTTCCATAAAACGGTCCTTGACTCGGATTCAGCTGCGTGAAATAGCGCCGGGCCTGCGTCGTAGCGGTCGTGGCGCCCGGCGCGTAGATGGCCGGGTTGAGCTCCCTGTCGGTCCATAGATGCACCGTGTTATTGCCCAGGTAGCTGGCCTTTAACAGCCAGCTCGATCCAAACTGCTTCTGCACTGTGAGATTCCATTGCTCCACGTAGGTGTTCTTCACGTTCAGGGGAACGGTCTCATAATAGCCGGCCGTCGGATACGGGGTGTTCTTGTTCTGCGTGCTCGGAAACGGATTTCCTCCCGGATACCCGAGCCATGGATTCGCAAAGCCGCCCTGTGGATTCACGAGCGTAATGGATGATCCCCACAGCGGCTCCGTCGCGTAGTTGTAATAGAACAGCGTGTGGGGCATGTCGTACAAGATGCCCCACGACGCGCGAATGAGCATTTTTCCGTCGCCCTTCGGATCCCAGGCCACGCCGATGCGCGGCGCGAAATTTAGCCAGCTGGTCTGGTTGGGCCTGCCTCCCGTGTCGAATCCGGCATCCCCCGGATACAGCGTGCCGGCCGGGGCGTTTGGGAACACCGTCGAATGCACGTTGTTCAGGAAATTCGCCATATCGAAGTGCGACACCTGGCCGTTGAGCAGCCGGCCATTCAGGTAGGGCTCCCAGCGTAATCCGTAACTCAGAGTTAGACGGGAATTCACCTTCCAGTTGTCCTGCGCATAAAGGCCGATGTAGTTCCACTTCTCGTTATCGTGGGAGATGTTGATCTGGGTATAGGAATCCAGCCGGCCCGAGATGAAATCCGCCATGGCGTTGCCCGTGTTGTTGCCGTTGAACGTAAACAGCCCGTTGCAATAGACGCAGAACGTGGTGGCCTGCATCGGACGGATATAGTTCGCGCCAAATTTCATCTCGTGCGAACCCTTGATCAGGCTGAAGTCGTCGTTGAACTGGTAAGTTGTCGTGGCGACCAGTCCGGGAGTTGCGAATCCTCCCGCGCTCGAGAAGTCACCGGTGATGTTGATGTTGGAGTAATTTGGCAGCGGTTCGTAGATGTTCTGCACGCCGATGCTGCTCGGGGTGATGATCGGCACTTGGAACTTCGTGATGCCGACGCGATCGAGTGTGGCGCGGAAGCTATTGAGCGCGCCCGGCCCCACGATGTACGTGTGGCCCAGAACCAGCGAATTCACCTCGTCATCGGTTCCCGCGTTCTGTACCGACAATTCGGTCCCCGTGAAACTCGATGGCGTCAGGCTGTGAGTGACGAAATACCGGCCAAAGAACGATTGCTTTGCATTGATCTGGTAATCGATTTTTCCGAGACCTACGTGTTCGTTCTGATTGGCAATCATCGTATATGTGGTGTTGCCGCACGGTTCCGGACCGACCGGAAAGTGGCTGGCCATGGCGAGCGCTTGCGGGCTGACCAGCGAGGATGGCAGCACATTGGCGGCTGCGCCACCCGTGCCGAACGGCCCCTTTAACGTTTGGGGCGAGCCGAAGCACTGGGATTCGTATGCCCGGAAGTCGCCGGCGAGCATCGATGGCGTGGGAATTACGGCGGGAGTGGCCGCGGGCGCCGACCGGATCTGCGTCCCCTGATAACCGAAAAAGAAGAACAGCTTGTTCTTCTCGATCGGTCCTCCGATGGTTCCGCCAAACTGATTCCGTTTTAGGTTGTCGTTCACCGGCGCAAAGAAATCGCGGGCGTTGAAAGCGCCGTTGCGCACGAACTCGAAGGCGTCGCCATGAATCTCGTTGCTACCCGACTTGGTCACCACGTTCACCGCGCCCGCCGAGTGTTGTCCGTACTCCGCCGGCAGGGCGCTGGTCTCGACCTTGAATTCCTGCACGGCGTCGGGAAACGGTAGCGGCAGGTTCAAATTGTTGAACACGTCGTTGTGCGTTCCGCCGTCCATCAGGTACGTGGTTCCATTGAGCATTCCGCCGGC
>CAZKQQ010000228.1:0-11096 GCA_964554945.1 uncultured Solibacteraceae bacterium
ACGGGTGCCGCTTCCTTCTGCGCGGCCTCGAAGATCTCCTTGGCGCCGTTCTTCTGTTCCTTGTTCAGCCTGAGCAATTCGGTGAAGCGGTCGAGCCGGCTTTGCTGATAAGCGCGCGCGCTCAGCGCGGCATAGCCTCCGTCGTCCTCGCCGGGGCCTTGCGGGCCGCCTCGCCCGCCGCCGCGCTGCCCGAGAGTCAGCGAGGCAAGGCCGGTAAGTGCGAACCAAGTGAGCAGTACGCGGATAGGCAGCATAATTCTCCCATGCCTGCCGCGACGACAGGCTTTAGTAGATTAGACCATAGTTTAGCGGGGTCGGGCCGTTTCCCGGTGATTCGTTCCCTCTCCCCGCAAAGGGGGGAGGCACAGTGTGCCCACATAAGATTTCTTGAGGCTCCGATCTATTTCGGATATTCTTACTCCTAAATGACCAATTCGACGAGCATAACGGTTCTCTCAGTGGGCCCCACGGACGAGCATCAGACTGCCTTGGCGCAGATCCTGCAGAAATCCAGATGGCTGGCGGGCACCGGTGCCAGAGGGAAGGTGAAGTTCTCCGACGTGCCGCACCCGGTCCCGGTATCGCTGCACGAAGGCCGCGTGCCGATCGTTCTCTGCGACGACGACAGCGGATGGCGGGAGATGCTGGACGAATTCAGATCGTTACCGGATCCGCCGTCGCTAATCGTGACCTCTCGGCTGGCCGATGACCGGCTTTGGTCAGAAGCGCTTAATCTGGGTGCTTACGATGTTCTTGCCAAGCCCTATGACTCCAGGGAAGTCATCCGCGTCCTGGACATGGCATGGATGCGCTGGGTGGAACGATCGGCCGTGCCCGCTCCGAAGAGCCGCAAGATAGAGAGACTCGCGATTTCTGCCTAGCTCCTGTTATTCCAGCACGTGGATATTCCGCGACGCGCACATTTCCTTCAAGATTTTTGGCCAGACGGTGACGCTGACTTCGCCCAGGTGCGCCTTGCGGAGAAGCAGCATGATCGTGCGCGATTGTCCGATGCCGCCGCCGATACTGAGCGGGATCTCCCCATTCAGAATCGCCTGATGATACGGAAACTTTAGAAAGTCGAGTTGACCGGTAAGCTCGAGCTGGCGGCGCAGCGTTTGTGCATTTACGCGGATTCCCATCGACGACAATTCGTGGCGCCGCCGGGTGACCGGGTTCCATACCAGAATGTCGCCGTTTAAACCGTGAGAGGCGCGGATGGAATCGCAACGGGTTTCGGTTACCCAATCGTCATAATCGGCGGCGCGCATCTCATGCGGATAGCCGTCCTTGAGAGTCCAGCCGATGCCAATGATGAAGACCGCCGGATATTTCTGGAGAATGGCCGTTTCGCGCTGTTTGCGGGGCAGATCGGGATACATCTCGAGAAGATCTTCGGCATGTACGAAAATCAGCTCTTCGGGCAGATTGGGGTAGCGCGAGCTGGCCAGTTCGGGAAAGAGTCTCTGGAGATGGCGTTCCGCGCCAACCAGGACCTGCCAGATAGCGCCAACGGCCGCTTTCAGATAGTCGAGGTTTCGCTGGTCGGCGGTGATGGCCTTTTCCCAGTCCCACTGGTCGACGTAGACGCTGTGATCGTGATCGAGAAAATAATCCTTGCGGACCGCGCGCATGTCGGTGCATAGGCCTTCGCCCGGCTGCATGTCGAACTGGCGGAGCGCCATGCGTTTCCACTTCGTTGCCGCCTGAACCAGTTGGGCATCGAGTGGGTGCTTGTCATAATCATTGGAAATATGGAATTGGATGGGCGCGCGGGAACCGTCGCGGTCCAGGTAATCGTTCACGCCGCTATCGACATCCACGAGCAGCGGAACCGTCACCATCATGAGGTTGAGTTTCTTGCAGAGGTTCTCTTCGATGTAATTCTTGGCGGCAAAAATTGCCTTCTGAGTATCCTTTGGATTCAGCAGCGAATGATAATCGCGCGGAAGAATGTCGGCGAGTTCCGCGTAGTCGCCAATGCCCGGGCCGGCAAGGTCGGCTTTCTTTTCCATCACGGTCGACACGGGATTCCTTTCCTGCTCATAAAAACAGATAGTTACATCCGATTCGATTGTAGCGCCGGTAGCAAAAAAACGGGGCACCCGTTTGGGTGCCCCGCGCGAAGTATGCGCGAATTTGGAATCAGAACATGAACTTCAGGCCAATCCGGCCGACGAAGCCGGGGCTGAAGCTGTCCGCGTGACCAAAGCGAGGATCTATAGCGCCGGTCGATTTCGATGCGTCCGGAACCGTCTTGAGCAACGCCTGATAGTCGTACCCCTTGGTGAAATCGAAGTTCATGGTGATGCCGGAACTTCGGATCCGGTAACGGTTGAGGTAGTTGTAGGTGTACTGCGAGATCTTCTGGTTGAAGAGGTTTTGCGCGTTGAACTCGAAGTGCAACCGCTTGGTCTCCCCAAACTTGATCTCATGCGTGATCAACAGGTCGGTGTTGGAGAATATGGGCGTGCGGCCCATGTCGCCGCGGCCGTTGACGAAGATCGGGATGTTCTGGGTGCTCTGCACGTAGGTGCTCATGGGTGCGCCGCTGTTTACATGGAAGAAAGCGCCGAGTTGGGTGTCGCCTCCTTTCCATGGAAGCGTGTATGCGCCGAACAGTTTGAGCACGTGGGGCCGGTCGGAGCCGAGAGGACCCGTGACATCGAGGTGTCCATGCGCGTCATACGAGTAATAGTCCAGATCGTAAGCCCGGCTGGCCGAGGTTCCGGGGCGATATGGGACTGTGGTGATCTGTTGTGTGGGGAGAGAGCCAACGTAGAGCGATTGCGGGCGAATCTCGTCCGTGTTCTGCAGCCCCGAGTAGTTGCCCCACAACCGGCTATAGACATAGCTGCCGCTGGCGAACCAGCGCTCGGCAAAACGCCGCGTGAACGAGAGTTCCAGGGCGTCATAGACCCGCTTGGCGGTAGGCAGTTGGAACGACTGAACCGCCGAAGAACTAGGCGCGCTCATCTTGGCAAGTCCCTTGCCGGGGTTGCCGTAGATGTACACTTCGCTCCCGTCCACAAGCGTCCCGATGTCTTCGATTGTGTCGCGCAACGAGTTATGCGTGTAGCGGGCGGCCACCATCAACTTGGGCGCCAACTGCCACTCGACGCCGGCGTTGGCAAGCCAGGTGCTCATCGGCTTGATGTTGGGATCGACCTGGTCGGAACCGAAAGCGGGAATGCGCCAGTCCTGGAACGGGCTGACCCATAGATTGGCGCCGGGTAGATTCCCGTTGCCCAGACCGAGGATGTAGGACGAATCCAGGGAATCCAGCGGGCGATAGTAAGTCCGCCAGACATCGCCGCCGAAGGTGCCGCGCGCCAGCTCATATTTCACCCAATCGTAGAACCGGCCCCAGCTTCCATACAGCTTGATTTTTCCGTTACCCAGCAGATCGAAGCTGCCGCCGAGCCGCGGCGCGACTTTCTGGCCCCACCCGAACTGGAACGCGTAATCTTTAATGTCCCGCCGGAATGAGGGAATGACTTCGTTTTCCAGACGCAACCCGATATCGAGGCTGAGTCTTCGGGTAATTCTCCAACGGTCTTGAAAGTACATATGGTCGATCGTGCCGCCGGTCGAGCCGATGGTGCCTTGCTCGTCCAACTGGTAATACCCGTATTTCCCGGAAACGGTTCTGCCGTCCGGCAGGGTCAACTGGTCGCCCCAATTCAGCGTGATATAGCCCCCGCCGCCGTACACGCCGGAATTCACGCGATTGACGTTCTTCGTACGGCCGATGCCTACCTTGAAATCGTGGGCACCCGCCAGGCTGAGGGCCTTGCTGAAATCGGCCTGCACCAGGTTGCGCGTAGCAACGTCGAACAGCGTGGTCGTGGTGCGGGGAATCGTGGTAAAGCCCCGAGGTTGTTGGAGTGAGGAAGCCAGCCCTGCAATCCCGGTGGAGGGCTCGCCCCACTCAATCGGGCTGATGTCGGGCACCCCCAGCTTCTTATAGTTGTCCCAGAACCGCGCCGCCTTGATACTCAAAAAGGCCGTCGGCGAGATTGTCCAATCAAGGTTCACATTGTAGTTCGACTGCGGGCTGAAGTACCCGATGATTTGATTGGCCTGGATGGAACTCACCGAGGACGTGACCTGGTTTCCATAGCCGTTCGTGCCTGGCAGGGTACCCTGCCCGCTGCTCGGACTCCACAAGTATCCGGCGGTCGCGCGCAGCGAATGCGTGATGTCTGCGGAAACCTTGTTATATGCCTGCCAGTAGCGAGTGCTACGGGTTAGGCTAACCGGCTGCCAATCGACTGAATAATACTTTCGCGACTCCTCGATAAATTGCGGGGAAGCCGCGCTAAAGAAGTACACGCGATTCTTGATGAAGTATCCGCCGAGGGAATATCCCGCTTCGTGCCCCTTGCGATCAAAGTTGTAATCCTGGATATAGCTGATCGTCAGCAGGTTATTTGGATCCATCAGCATGCGTTTGGGAGCGCCTGCGCTAATCGGATTGCCAGTGAAATAGTAGTGCACATCACCGTGGAACGCATTGCCGCCGGACCGGGTGATCGCGCTGATGACGCCGCCCAGGGCGCCGCCGTACTGCGCCTCGATGCCACCAGTCTTGACCTGCACTTCGTCCAGGATCTCGAAGGCCGCGTTCTGGCGCGACTGCCCCTCGATCAACGAATTGGTCGACATCCCATCGACCGTGAAGTTGTTCTCGGCGCCGCTGGCGCCGTTCACCTGGAAGCCGCCCTCAATCACGTCGCCGAAGTTCACCGAAGGCGCGACGGCCGCCAGAGATTGGAACGTCCGGCTTTTGGGCATGCGGAAGAACTCTTCCTGCGTGACGTTGGAGCCAACGGCCGTGGTGGTCGTATCGATCAGAGGAGCCTCCTCAGTCACTTCGATGGCGGTTTGCGCCGTCCTCACCTTCAATTCCCCATTGACCCTCAGTACTCTTCCAGCCACCACAATCAGATCGGGATACTCCAGCGTGGCGAATCCGGTCACTTCAAACCGGACCGAATACCTCCCCGGAGGCAGATCCCGGATGACATATGTTCCCTCACCGGAAGTATGGGTGCTATACAAGACCCCGCTTTCCTTGTTGATGGCATTTACAGTGACTCCGGGCAAAATGGCATTGCTCGGGTCCATCGTCACGCCATTCAATTCGCCAAACCGTTCCTGGCTGACCGCCGGCGTATTCATCGCAAGGATCAAAACCGCCAGGCCGATACCGATCAGCCACAGCTTTGTCCTGCCTACGCTGGCGCCCGGATATGTTCCGCTGTCATTCATTGCGCTCTCTCCTTTGGGTCAATAACCACACACCACCCCGTTCCATTTAGGAGCAATCTATCCGAATACAGCAGTCGTCAATCCAAAGTCTTAAATGCTCGATTTACAGGTAGTTCGCATTCGCCGACATTAAAGAGTATATGGATATTAACAGATGTTTATCTGAAAAACTGTAGATTGTCCGGATCCGACACGCAGGTTATCGGCCGCGCCGCACGATGGCTTTCCCCACCCGCAGCCTGCAGGCGGTCCGAGAATCTTGCATGATGGAGTGAAGCACTTCAGGATATATAGGTAAACAAAAGGAGAGACGAGTGGATCGAGAGATGTTCGAGAAAGGCTTGGCCATCCGCCGCCAGGTGTTGGGTGCGGAATATGTCGATAATGCGATCAAGAACGCGGATGATTTCAGCCGGCCGCTTCAGGAGCTGGTTACGCAGTATTGCTGGGGCGAGATCTGGGGGCGTCCCGGGCTGGATCGAAAGACGCGCAGCTTCATCAACCTGGCGATGATCACCGCGCTGAACCGGCCGCACGAGGTGAAGATTCACATCAAGGGAGCGCTCAATAATGGCCTGACGAAAGACGACATCAAGGAAGTGTTCCTGCAGGTAGCAATCTATTGCGGCGTCCCCGCGGCAGTGGATAGCTTTCGGATCGCGCGCGAAGTGTTTCAGGAACTCGGGATTTGATATACCGCTTTACGCCGGACACGGTGAGCCGCTCGTCCGGCGTTGAGCTATGTCGGAAATTCCGACTCGCTTAATGAAATTGCCGCTTTGATTACACCGACCCGTTCCATCAGACTTCCGCGCTCGACAGGGACCAGTTCGAAGCCGAAATCCCGGTAAGTCCCTTCGTGAATTTTCTCAAAGCGCACCGTTTCCTCTAAGCTGATTCGCCGCGCCTCGGTAGGCGTGATGAAACCAAGATTGCGAATGAAGAAGACCCGGTTTTCGTAGATCGCTTCCTTTTGGATGCGCTCCAGTTCGCTGGTAAGGAAAGGAGAAAAAGCGTAGCCTAGGTGGATTGCCAACGCCGCCGTACAAACCACGCAACGGTCGTGGAACTGAACCTCATCCGGTTGATACGACGCCCGAATCTGACGGTCCCTTTGCAGGTTAGCGATGGCATCGATGAACGACGGATGTCTCCAGAGTTCATCCGTTCCGCGCGCCTGCGCGGCAGCGATCACGTCGGTGGCCGCCTCTTCAACCACGCTGAACCCGTCGAGCTCTAACTGACGGATGATCGTTGTCTTTCCCGCGCCCGGCGCGCCGGTGATGATGAACCTTCTCATGTAGGGCTCAGCCGATCCTGACGGGAATTATGAGCGGCCACCGGCGCCCTGTCAAATGCTCACGCACCGGCGGCTTGATTTTCGCCATTTCTTCGCCTACCCTGGATTAGTGTCGAGCATGTGCCGCGTCTCGTTCACCGACGGCGCCGATGTGACGCATACGGTGACCGTGTCTGCTTCATCGCTCTACGAAGCAGCCGCGCGGGGGATCGCCGAGTTCAAACGCAGTGGCTTCGCGTTCACGAATATCGGTCCAGCCACCCGGCTGAGCATTTCAGTGGAACCGCCGGCAACCAGGCATGAACTCTCGGTGGCGAAACTGCAATCTTGGTTAGACACCAACGGCAAAACCCCGCGGGAACAGGCTGTCAAAGTCACTTTGCGCCAGCTTCTCGGGCGCCCTTAAACCACTCCGACGCGCCCGATCTTCGACGCGGCGTCCCGGGTCAGGCACCGCCGCAAAGTAATTCCCGTTCGGCGCGCGCTGTCGGTGACAGGCCGAAGAAATTTTCCGATCCATCCCAGAACCAGCGGCTTACAGCCAGAACCGCGCTCCGCGCCAGGGGTTCGCAACACCGCGCGCACGATAATGAGGTGTGAGAGAAGATCGATGCCACACGGAAAAACCTGGGGCAACCCTCAAACAGGACCGGAGGGCTCCCCTTCATACCAAGCGGAGCTTGCACGGCAACTCTTTTTGTTGGAACAAATCTGCATCGAGTTCCGCAACGATCGTTGCGGAAACGCGCGCATGAGGGGCTTGAACACCGAATCGGCCGCCACCCGCGTTACTCATAGCGGAGGACGCGGACCGGGTCGTAGCTTGCGGCGCGTTGCGCGGGGATGTAGCCGGCCAGCATCGATACACCCGCCAGGAGCAGAGTCGCCAGGATGATCGAGATTGCGTCGGTGGGCTTCACTCCATAAAGTTGGGCCTGTACGACGCGCGTCAGGACATAAGCGGCGGGCAGACCGGCAGCCACTCCTGCCGCCAGCATTACGAGCACCTCGCGCATCACCAGCCAGATCACATTAGCGGTTTTGGCGCCTAAGGCCATGCGGATGCCGATTTCGCGGGAACGGCGGGCCACCATGTAGGCCATCACTCCGTACAGGCCGATGATGGCGAGCAGCGTCGCCAGAGCGCCGAATACGGTCGAGAGCATGGCGATCATGCGTTCGGTGACCAGCGAATTGTCGACGGTGCGTTCCACCGTTCGCATGAATGGCAGGGGCAGGTTGGCATCCAGGTCGTGGACGGCGGCTCGGATGGAGCGGAAGGCGCCCTCGGGATCGCGGGTGGTTCGCACGTAAACCGTCATATTTTCGAGGGGCCGCTGCACGGCGGGAAGAATGACCATCGGAGGGATTTCATCGCGCAGGCTTTCATAACGCGTGTCATTGACGATGCCCACGATTTCGATGTTGGTGGGGGTGCCGGGATCGCTGCCCATTCCAATGCGGTGCCCCACGGCGCGGCCTTGAGGAAAATAGCGGCGCGCGAACGATTCGTTGACCAGCACGACGCGCGGGGAATCGGCGGTGTCTTTGACCGTGAAGTCGCGGCCGGCGGTCAAGTGGATGCCCATCGCGTCGAGATAGCCGGGGGTGATCGCGTTGTAATGCGGGTTGATGTCTTCGGTGGGCTTCTTCTGGTAACCCTCGATGGTGACGCTGTTGTCCCACTCGTCGCCGGTAAGCAGCGCGACTACGGCCAATCCGGAGCCGCGCACGCCGGGCAGGGCATTGAGACGTTGGCGCAACTGCTCAAAGAAGGCGCGGGCGCGGGGTGCGTCGTAGCCGATCATTGCCGGGTTGATTCCGAACTGAATCAGGTTGCCGGTCGTGAATCCGGGACTGACCGAGCGGAGATTGCCCAGGCTGCGAACGAACAGGCCGGCGCCGATCAACAGCAGCAGCGAGAGCGACACCTGTGCGGCCACCAGCATTTTTCGGAAACCGACCTGCGCCCGCGCCCCCATCACGTTGCCGGCCTGATCCTTCAGAGTGCCGGCGATATTGGGATTGGTGGCCTGGAGCGCGGGCGCCAGGCCGAAGGCGACTCCGGTGAGCAGAGCGACGGCAAATGTGAAAGCAAGCATGCGCAGGTCCGGCGTGGCGGAGATCGTATAGCCGGTCGGGGTTGCGGGCAGAAACGCCAGCAGCGCTTTTACCATGGTTGATGCGAGCGCCACAGCCAGAAGGCCGCCGGCCGCGGCGAGAATCACGCTTTCTGTGACCAGCTGGCGGATCATGCGCGAGCGGCTCGATCCAATGGCGAGCCGGACCGCGATTTCCCGCTGGCGTGCCGCCGCGCGCGCGGTGAGCAGCCCGGCCAGGTTGGCGCAGGCGATGAGCAGGACCAGGCCGACCACGCCCAGCAGGACCCAAAGCGGCTTTTCGTATTGGCGCCGGAGGTTGGAATTTCCTTGCCCGCCCGGCATCACGTCGAGCGACATTTTCAGGAACTGTTCCTTATCGAATGCCGTGGCATTGCGGAACGGAGGCTGGCGGACCTCCATGTCCAGGATCTGATGGAACAGTGGTTGCAGACCGGCCTTGGCACGGTCGATGGTCTCACCGGGCTTCACGCGGCCGAACACGTTCACCCAGCGCTGGCGGCGGTTGTACATGTTGCTGAAGCCGGGGCGAACGGCGGGAGCCATCGTCACCGGCACGAACAGTTTCGCGGGCAGGCCGGGCTCCATGCCGTCGAAACCGGGTTGGGCGACGCCAACAATCGTGAGCGGATAATTGTTGGCGCGAATGGTTTGGCCGATGATGTGCGGGTTGCCCGCAAAACGGGTCTGCCACCAGGAATAACTGAGCACGGCATAGGGATGGCCGCCGGTGTGGAGGTCGTCGGCCGCAGTGAAGACCCGGCCGAGCGCGGGCGCCACGCCGAGCAGAGGGAAATAATTGCCGGAGACCAGTTCAGCCGGCGCGACTTCGGTCTGGCCTTGCACTGCCAGTGTGAGCTGCAGCCGGTAGCGGCACATCATGCCGTCGAAGACGGGGTTGCGATCGCGCAGATCCTGGTACATCGGGTAGGAAAGCGCATTACGGCCGTTGTTGCCGCCGTAGTGACGGCCGCGGCCTGCGAGCAGCACGATGTGCTCGGGATCACGTATCGGCAAGAGCCGCAGAATCAGTTGATCGATGAGGGTGAAGATGGCGGTATTGGCGCCGATGCCCAGCGCCAGCGACAGAATCGCCACGGTGGTGAACACAGGGGACTTGCGGAAGCCCCGGATGGCATACAGGGCGTCCTGGAAGAACTGCGCCATTGGTCGGATAGACTGCCGGGGCAGGGGAATGGTTAGCAAGAATTGGGCTCAAATCGCCGCGAGCAGCTTGGCGAGCAGGGCGGTGCGGTCGGCCATGCGATCGATCCGGATATTTTCGTTGATGGCGTGCGCGCCTTCGCCGACGGCGCCGAGGCCGTCCAGCGTGGGAATGCCGAGGGCCGCGGTGAAGTTGCCGTCCGAGCCGCCGCCGCTCAGCGATTCCTCGGCTTCGACGCCGAGCTCCGCGGCGAGCTTGCGGGCCAGATGGAATAAGCGGACCGTGCCGGCGGAACGCTCCATCGGAGGACGGTTCAGGCCGCCGGAAATCTCGATCGAGCAGCGCTTGTCGAAAGGACGCAACGCGCGGAGTCTCTTCTCGAGCGTAAGGGCGTGAGTTTGCCGCAGCACACGCATATCGACCTCCACGCGGGCTTCGGCGGCGACTACATTGGAACGGGTGCCGCCCGAGATTACCCCTGGGTTGAGAGTGATGCCGCGGCGGACCTCGGTCAGATCGGCAATCCGCTCGATCTGGCGGGCGAGTTCCACGATGGCGCTGGCCCCGGCCTGGTAATCGAGGCCGGCGTGCGCGGCCCGGCCCCGCACCACTACCGTGAAGCTGCCTACCCCTTTACGCGCGGTCTTCAGTTTGCCCGTGAGGCCGGTGCCCGGTTCCAGCACGAGGACGGCCCGGCTGCGCGCCGCGTTCTTCTCCGTCAGGGCGCGAGAGGAATCGCTGCCGACTTCCTCGTCGGAGTTGAGCTGCAGCAGCACGCGAGAGGGGACCGGAATGTCAAGATCGCGCAGGGCGCGCACGGCGAAAAGGAAGAATACGATTCCCGCTTTCATGTCGTAGACGCCGGGTCCCCACAGGCGGCCCTCGGCCTTGCGGAAAGGCATCGCACGCAAGCTGCCGAGCGTCCAAACGGTATCCGAGTGGCCGAGAGCCAGGATGCGCCCGGATTTTTTCTTTCCCGGCAATTGCATCTCACAGACGAGATGTTTGCCGAATTTGCCGCCGGGAATCGCGCGGACGGCGGCGAACGGAGACACGGTATCGGACACCAGTTCCACGAAGCGATTGACGGCAACAGGATCGTCGCTCGGGGATTCGCACTCGACAAACTGGCGGATGACCGCCGTCATCTCAGCTTCGCGCGTGCGGACGTAGGAAAGAATTAGATCCACGGCTGCTATAATAACGGCTTTCATGACGACTCTGGATATCAACGAGA
>CAZKQQ010000229.1:0-10957 GCA_964554945.1 uncultured Solibacteraceae bacterium
TGCTGCTGCCGGCCTTGTGTGCAATGAGCCAAAGCTCATTATCGATGCCGATGCAGGTCGTTACTGGCGCGCCGTATTCCGGCGACCAGATCCACGAGCGCGTCGAGACATTGAGCGATGGGAGCCGTGTCACCAGGACGGCGAGCACAGTAAAGATGTACCGGGATTCGCAGGGTCGCACACGAACGGATCGGGCAGAGGCAATCGAGATCAACGATCCCGTCGCGGCGGTTCGGTACACCCTGAATCCGGGGACTAAGGTGGCGCGGCGCGAGAGCGTGCCACGCTCCCAAATCATCCGCGGCGACGCGCCAATTCAGCTGGTGATCGTACCGCCGGGCACGGAGATTCGCTTTGCGCCGCCCGAACCGGGTGCTCCGGTTGGGGCCAGTCTGACCATGGGCCTCCCGGGCCAGGCCGGCGCCCCGCAACCGCAGATCGTCACGGAATATCTGGGGACCCTGACGATAGAAGGCGTGCTGGTGGAAGGTAGCCGGCAGACCTGGACTATTCCGGGAGATCACGGGCCTGTGATTACCGTGTCCGACACCTGGACATCGCCTGAGCTGAAGATCGTCATCCTGTCGAAACTGGCCGATCCGCGAACTGGCGAGACTAGCCTGAAGATGACGCATCTGAGCCGGTCCGAGCCGGTTTCCGAACTGTTTCAACCCCCTCCGGACTATCGGATCGTCGGCAGTACAGCGGCCCCGTAAATTTTTCGTCACAAAACCCGGGATGCATACGTTATAGAAGGTGTGCAGCCCGACGAATTGGTGCTTCGCGCTCCGGCCGCGGCTCTGACAGCCAGCCAATGGTTCGAGAGCTTCTTCCGCCAGCATTATCCGCGGATCGTTAGCCTGCTGACGCGGCTTACGGGCGACCGCGGGCAGGCCGAAGAAATCGCCGCCGATTCCTTTTCCAAGCTGGCGCGCCGTCCCTTGCTCCTGCAAAGCCATGCCAGCGTGACCGCGTGGGTCTACCGCGTGGCTTCCAATGCAGGGCTTGACGCCATGCGGGCCAACTCGCGGAGACGAAAGACCGAAGATGCGGCCGGCATAGAACAGCTCCGCGCCGGAACCGGCCCCGGTGCTCTGGACGACATGCTGCGGCAGGAGCGCCGTGAGCGCGTCCGCACCGTGCTGGGCGCCATGAAGCCTCGCGATGCGGAGTTGTTGCTGCTGCGCTCGAGCGGCATGTCGTATCGCGAAGTGGCGCAAGCCCTCGGGATTCAGGCGGGTTCGGTCGGCACACTTTTGGCGCGCGCCGAGCGGGAATTCGAGCGCCGCTACCGCGCTCAATATGGAGATGACCTATGATGCAATGCTGGTCGGAAGGAGAACTGCGGGCGTACCTGGACGGCGAGCTGCCGTCGCGCGATATGGAGCGTCTCTCGGCTCACATCCGGGAGTGTCGGCCCTGCGGTCGTCTGTGTGAGGAATTGGCGGCGCGGGCGGCTCGGCTCACGAATTGGATGGAAGCCCTGCCTGACGCCCAGGCGCCGGTTCGCATCCCGGCGGCCCCCCGCCGCTCACGAACAGGCCGCGGCTGGGCCGGCGCCGCCATAGGACTGGCCGCCTCACTCGTCATCGGAATGGTGTTCCTGCCGAAGCGCGGCGGGGAGATGGCGGCAACTCCGCGCGCCGTGGCTCCCCATGCTTCGGTTCAGCCGTCCCCGGCAGTAGCGCCTGCCATTATCCGGCGCGGCATCACCCCGCCGGTGGCCCCGCCAAAACCTAAGCCGCAGATCCAAACGTACATCGCTCTGGACAACGAACCCATCGAAACTGGACTGGTGGTTCGGGTCGGGCTGAACGGGGGACAAATCCCCGCCGACGTGATTGTAGGACCGGATGGCCGGCCGCGAGCCATTCGTTTGGTCAGCGAGATCTCAGGAGAACGGAAATGAAACGAATTTATAGATCATCGGCAGTTGTTCCTCTATTCGTCTTGGTTGCAATGGCGCAGGACGACCCGGCAGCACAAAAGGTGAAAATCGCGTTGCCCGAATTAGAATACGGTCTGAAGCAAGCCAAGGGAATGGTAATCGGCGGCGCCGTCATGGGGCAGGCCGTCAGGAATGCTCCCTATTCGGCAGTGGAAGTTACGGAGAGCACCCAGATGCTCGCCGACGGCACTCGCATCCACCGGGAGAATCAGGTGCCGGTATACCGGGACAGCGAGGGCCGCGTGCGCCGCGAGAACAGCCCGGACCAGGTCATGATTTGGGATCCGGTGGCCAATACGAGTTACCTCCTCAATCCGCAGACCCAGACGGCGCGCAAGATGCCGTTGGGAATGAATTTCGCGGTAGCCGGCCAGAAGGTTACAACCGGCCGCGTGGTCACCTTCAAGGCTGGTCCCGGCGTTCTTCCGCCGCCTTCGGGCAATATGATGTTCACCCAGTCGCTGGACACCGGAGGAATGATGGTGCACGTTGTCGGAGCCGAAGGAAAGCTGGCGCCGAAAAGCGAATCCCTCGGCAAGCAGATGATGGAAGGCCTGAATGTGGAGGGTACGCGCATGACTTCGACGCTTGAGGCAGGCGCGATCGGCAACGACCGGCCCATCCAGATCAGTTCGGAGAGTTGGTATTCGCCGGAACTGCAGACACTGGTCAAGAGCGTTCACAACGACCCGCGGATGGGTCAGGATGTGTTCCAGTTGACCAACGTCAGCCGCGTCGAGCCGCCCTCCACACTGTTTCAAGTGCCCGCGGAATATCAAGTGGTAGATCAGAAATTCCCGCCGATGACCCCCCTGTCTGGCGGTCGCGGTTCTGTTGTTCGGTAATCAGCCGATGCCGAGGTCGTCGGCACGCTCGACGGGCGTGCCGCAGACACGGCAAATTACCGCGCGACAATCGCCGCAGACCAGTGGATCGGGAACCGGGCGCGCGCAGGTTGGGCAGTAGAATTCGGCGGTATGCTCCGGATCGGGCATACCGCCATTATCGTCGGTTGCGGAGCAGGGTTACTGAGCGGCCTTCATCGAGTCGACTTTGATCGTGCTGTTCTTGGCGTCCAGCGTGCCCATCACTGTTACCTTTTTGCCCGCGAACTTCTCGGGCGCCTTCTGGTCGCTCAGCGTATATGAGTTCTTACCGTCCCACAGCACGTACTGTGCGCCGTGGGCCTGAACGCAGGCGATGGTGCACTGCGCGTCGTTGCCCATGTTCATGGCTTTGTGATCGCCTTTGGCGCATCCGCTGTCGGTGACGACGCCGGTGAACGACGCCCCGAACATGAAACCCGCCGCTGCAAATGTGAGTGCGATTGCTTTCTTCATTGAATTCTCCCGTTTTTCCTTTCGATCTGAAGCCAGATTTCGTTATACCGGGCTTCCGTGATGGGTTGCTTGAGTTGGAAATTGAAACCTTTTCGGTCGCCATAGTGGGCCCGGGCGCGCTCGAACGTGGTGATGGTGAGTTGGAACGGGCCGGAACTGCTGATGCTGTCGATGTCGGAATAACGCCAGGTGCGCGAGTCGCCCGCGCTGGACGTGGCATAGGCGATCGAGTTATCGGCGAACACCAGCGCGCCGTCCGAGCCGCTGATTCTTTTCAGGTGTTTCGCGGCAATCGTGAAAACGTCCGTGACATTGGCGAGGGGTGGCAGCACCGTGACCAACCGCTGATCCATGACGTCTCTCCAGATTTGAAGCAACGTTTCGTACGGAGGAGTGCCGGTGAAGTCGAATTCCCGGTCGGCGCCCAGCCGCCATTTCCGGTCCTCGTAACTCAGTATACGTATTCTCGTGGGCTCCAGTTGCAGTTGCTGGATCTCCGTGTATTTCCAGCTCCACGAGTGCCCTTTGGGGCCGGCAAATCGCACTCCCGAGTCATCCACTGTCATTACACCGTCGCATCCTTTGCGCGTGTGTTCGTGCCGCATCGGGAACTGCGCGGCCGAGGCCGCGATCCAGCCCGCCAGAATCACGCCGCCTGCCGCTTTACGGATTGCCATTTCCACACCTCATAAATTGCCGGATAGACCACTAACTCGAGAAGAAACGAAGTAAAAATTCCGCCGATCATCGGCGCGGCGATCCGCTTCATCACGTCGGCGCCCGTGCCGGTGGACCACATAATTGGCGCGAGGCCCACAAACATCGTGGCGACCGTCATGAACTTGGGCCGGATGCGCTTGACCGCTCCGTGGACGATCGCCTGCTGCAGATCCGCCATCGTGTGCATCCGGCCCGCCGCGCGCCGCTCTTCGAACGCCAGGTCGAGATAGAGCAGCATGAAGACCGCCGTTTCCGCATCCACGCCCATCAGCGCGATCAGCCCGACCCACACTCCGATGCTCATGTTATAGCCGAGCAGATACAGGAGCCAGATCGCGCCGACCGCCGAAAACGGCACGGCCAGAAAGATCAGCAGCGTCTTGGCCGCCGATTTCGTGTTGAGATACAGCAGCAGGAAGATGAGGAACAGCGTCAGCGGCAGCACGAGTTTCAGCCGCTCCCGCACACGCTCCATCGCCTCGTACTGGCCGCTCCACGCCAGCGTGTAACCCGGAGGCAAATGGACCTGTGCCAGCACCGCCCGCTTGGCGTCGGTCACGTAGCCGCCGACGTCGCGCCCGGCCACGTCGATATACACGTACCCGTTCAGCATGCCGTTCTCGTTGCGCAGCATGCTGGGCCCGGTGGTCAACTTCAGCGTCGCGATCTCGGCCAGGGGAATTTGCAGCTTGCCGTCCATCGCCGGCACCAGCGCGCGCTCCAGCCGCGGGATGTCGCTGCGATAGTCACGGTAGTAGCGCACGTTGATCGGGTAGCGCTCGCGGCCCTCAACCGTGGTGCTGATGTCATCGCCGCCAATCGCGTTCAGGACGACGGCTTGGGCATCGTCCACGCTCAGCCCGTAGCGCGCGAGCCGGTCGCGCTTCAAATCGAAATCCAGAAAGTAGCCGCTGCCCACCCGCTCGGCGTAAACGCTGCGCGTGCCGGCGATGGCCGGCAGCACGTGCTCGATCTCGGAGCCGATATGCTCGATCTGCGCTAGATCCGGGCCGTAAATCTTGATGCCGACGGGCGTGCGGATGCCGGTAGTGAGCATGTCGATGCGGTTCTTGATCGGCATGGTCCAGGCGTTGGTGACCCCCGGAATGCGCAGCGCCTGGTCCATTTCTGCCACCAGCTCCTCGGTCGAGATGTGGTCCGGCGTGATGCGCGCGCAATAAGGCTTGAGCCATTGCGGCCAGTCGTCGTACCAGGTCGCCACCTTCCGCCACTCGGATTTGGGTTTGAGCCGCACGATCGTTTCCATCATCGAAAGCGGCGCCGGGTCGGTCGACGTTTCCGCGCGTCCCGATTTGCCCAGCACCCCCGCCACCTCCGGAAAGCGCATCAGGATCCGGTCTTGCACCTGCATCAGCTTCTGCGCCTGGTCCACCGCGATGCCGGGCAGCGTGGTGGGCATGAACAGCACCGCGCCTTCGTCGAGCGGCGGCATGAATTCGGAACCGAGCTTTTGAAAAGTCGGAACCGTCACTGCCACCAGCGCCACCGCGCCCAGGATGATCCCCCACTTCCAACGCAGGCTCCACGCCACGACTGGTTCATAGAGCCGCATCAGCACCCGGCTGATCGGATGCTTTTCTTCGGAATGGATGCGGCCCACCAGGATGCCGTTCACCAGCGCGCCCAGCCAGCGCGGACGTAGACGGAACCGATCCTTGCGGAAGAACAGCAGGCGCAGGGCAGGGTCGAGCGTCACCGCCAGCACCGCCGCCACGATCATCGCGAAGGTCTTGGTGTAAGCGAGCGGCTTGAACAGCCGGCCCTCCTGCGCCTCCAGCGTCAGAACCGGCAGGAACGAGGCCGCGATCACCAGCAGCGCGAAAAAGCTCGGCCCCCCCACTTCCTTTACGGCCGTGACGATCGCGTGCGTGTAGTCGGAGGCGGTCCAGGATGCGTCCGCACCCTCCAGTTTCTTGTGCGTCTGCTCGACCACCACGATGGCGGCGTCGACCATTGCCCCGATCGCGATCGCGATCCCCCCGAGCGACATGATGTTCGACGTCATCCCCATCATGCGCATGGGCACGAAGGAAATCAGCACGGCCAGCGGAATCGTCAGGATCGGAATCACCGCGCTCGGAATGTGCCACAGGAAGATGAGAATCACCAGCGCGACGACGATCATTTCCTCGGTCAGCGTCTGTTTCAGGTTGTCGATCGAGGCCAGGATCAGCTCGGAGCGGTCGTACGCGGTGACCACCTTGACACCCGCCGGCAGCCCCGGTTCGATTTCCTTCAGCTTGGCCTTGACCCGGTCGATGACGCGCAGCGCGTTCTCGCCCTGGCGTATGACGATAACGCCCGAGACCACTTCGCCCTGCCCGTTCAGATCGGCGATGCCGCGGCGGATGTCCGGCCCCAGCGTGACCGTGCCGACGTCGCGCATCAACACCGGCACGCCCGTGGGACTTGCCCCGAGCGCGATATTTTCCAGATCCGCCGTCGAGCGCGCGTAGCCGCGGCCGCGCACCATATACTCGCGGCCGGTGAATTCCACCAGCCGCCCTCCGACATCGTTGTTCCCGGCCCGCACCGCCTCGACCACCTTGGAAATCGGAATGCCGCGCGCCGCCAGCCGGTTGGGATCGAGATTGATCTGGTATTGCCGGACAAATCCGCCGAGCGGCGCCACCTCCGCTACGCCCGGAACGGCTTGCAGATGATAGCGCAGATACCAGTCCTGCACCGACCGCAGTTCCGCGAGGTTGTGCTGGCCGCTGTCCACCAGCGCATACTGGAAGACCCAGCCCACGCCGGTGGCGTCGGGTCCAAGCTCCGTCTTTACATCCTGCGGCAGCCGGCCCTGGATCTTCGAAAGGTATTCCAGCGTCCGCGAGCGCGCCCAATAAATGTCGGTGCCTTCGTCGAAGATGATGTAGACGTACGAATAGCCGAAATCGGAGAAGCCGCGAACGTCTTTCACCTTGGGCGCGCCCAGCATCGCGGTGACGATCGGGTAGGTGACCTGGTCTTCGATAATGTCGGGGCTGCGGTCCCAGCGTGAGTAGACGATCACCTGCGTGTCGCTCAAGTCCGGGATGGCGTCGAGCGGCAGGTTCTCCAGAGCCCACCAGCCCCCGGCCGCGGCCCCCGCCACCAGCAGGAATACCAGCAGCCGGTTCCGCGCCGAAAACTCAATGACGGTGTTGATCATGTTCGGCTCCCGCCGGCGCGGCGGCTTTTAACTGGCTCTCGGAATCAATGAGGAAGTTGCCCGACGTGACGATGCGCTCGCCCGGCTTCAATCCGCTCCGGATTTCGATCCTGCCATCGGTCTGCTCGCCGATCTGCACGTTCCGCGGCTCAAAAAAGCCGTTCCCGCGATCGACGAACACCACTTGCCGGTCGCCAGAATTGAGCACGGCCGATTGCGGCACCACCAGGCGGCGCGCGCCGCCGGTCTGCAATTCGACCTGCCCGTACATATCCGGCTTCAATGCGAAGCCGGCGTTGTCAAACTGAATCCGTACTTTCAGCGTGCGGGTGGCCGGATCCACCTGCGGCAGAATGTAACTCACCCGTCCTCGGAAAACGCGGCCCGGCAGGTAATCCAGCTTTAATGTGGCCGCCTGCCCCAGGCGTACCCCCGCCACCTCGTACTCGAACACATCCGCCACAACCCAGACGGTCGAGAGGTCCGCCACCGTGTACAATACCGTGTCGGCATTCACGCGCTGCTTCGGATACGCATTGCGGTCCATCACAAATCCCGTGATCGGCGCATACAGAGTCAGATTCTTCAGAGTCTCGCCCGTGCGGCCGATCTGGTCGATTTGCGCATCGCTGATGTCCCACAACTCGAGCCGCTTCCGGGCTGCGGCCACCAGATTCTCGGTGCTGCCCAGCATCTCGTGCACCGGGTTGTCGCGCATCTGGTGCTGCGCTTTCATAGCGAGTAGAAATTCCTGCTGGGTGGCTAGCGCCTCCGGGCTGTAGATCGCCAGCAGCGGATCACCTTTCTGGACCAGCTTGCCTGTGAAATCGACGAACACCTGGTCGATCCAGCCTTCCAGCTTGGCCTGCACCTTGGCGATACGGGTCTCATCGAGCGTTACGCGAGCCGCGGCGCGAATCGAATCCGTCGTGGTTTCGTACCCCGCGGTGCCGTACTCCACGCCGATGAGCTGCTGTTTTTCCGGCGTGATCTGCACGCTTCCTGGAGGCAGATTGTGCCCTTCGTATTCGCTCTGTTCGCCCGCATATACCGGCTTGAGCGTCATGCCGCAATCGGGAGCGATGCCAGGCTTGTCGGACTTGTACCAGGGGTGCATCGCGTCGACGTAATACAGCGGCTTCCGCTCCCCCGCTGCCGTCGCAATGGGCTTTCCATACCATCGCCCGTATCCGTAGCCGCCCGCGAAAGCGGCCCCGATGAGCAAAGCAATCAAGACGTTTTTCATCGATCCAGCTCCATCCCCGTCGCCTCTTCCAGCCGGGTCAGCGCCACGTGGAACTGCATGATTTCCTCGTGGTACATCAGCTCGTTGTCCACCACGTTCATGAAATTCGAGAACACGGAGAGAAAATCGGCGCCGCCCGTCTGATAACTGGCCAGCGACGATTCCAGCGCCAGACGGGCCTCCGGAATCACGGACTTGTCATAGAGGTCAATCAGCTTTCGAGCGGTTGCCGCGACGGTATACTCCTCGCGGATCCGGGCCTGAATGCCGGTGTCCACTGCTTCGTAATTGTGTCGCGCGTCGGTTAATGCAAACGTCTCTCCGGCCACCTCGGCGCGTTGCTTGCGCCAGAAGTATGCCGGAATCTGGAAGTCCACCCGAAACTGCCACATGGGCGGCATGCCTCCCTGGTTGAAGTAGCCCCCCGAAATGGTGTAATCGGGATAGTACCCTTTGCGCGCCAGGTTCGCGGACAGTTCGCTCCGCTGCACCATCTTTTGCTCGCGCGCCAGGCTGGGCGCTTCGGTGCGGGCGTGCGCTACCAGTTCCTCGAGCGAGGCCGGGGGGTTGCCGGGCGCCATCTCTTGTTCCAGTTCGATGTGCGCGCCCTGCGGCCGGTTCAGCAGCGCATTGATCTCGATTTCCTTGCTGGTGCGCTCCTGTTCATACCGGAGCAGTTGCGCTTCGAAAATCGAGAATTGGGTCTGCGCTTTGAAAACCTCCTGCTGCGTCCCGCTTCCCACCGAGTACCGCGATTCCGAAATGCGGAGAATCGTTCGCAGCAGTTCCTGAGATTTCTGCGTCGACGTAATCGCCTCGTCGGCGTGGTGCAGCTCGTGATACGCCTGTTTGAGACGCGCCGTTACGTTCAGACGCACGGAGCGGTACGCTTCGAACTCACCCTCGGCTTCTTTCTGGGCGATCTCGCCGCGCAATTTGCGTTTTCCGGGAAACGGCACTTGCTGCGAGACAGCCAACCCGATGTTGCTGGTGGCATCGCGCCCGAGCCCCGCCCCCGGCCACGGTCCGCCGTTCGACGCATAGCCCAGCGAGAGCGTCGGGTCCGGCAGGCTGCTGGCTTCCGAGGGCCTCTGCCGCGCCGACTCGTATCTCTTCTGGGCCGCCAGAATTTCCCGATTATTTCGCAGCGCCTCCTCCACCAGCGACGCCAGAGGCTGGGCGTGCGCTGGCAACGCCAGTGCTACGAGGCAATACCAATATCGAAAGTTCATTTCCTTTCACCGCTAATTAGCCACACCTCACGCGCGGTATCTGATACGAGCCGCGACCGTAGGGAGCGGTGTCTAAATGCGGAGAACGGAGTGTAAGGAGAGAAAATCGGGCGGGGGATATTCGACAACAACCGGCGCCATTGTATCCACTGCCAAGGCCGGCGCCTCAACTGTACTCAGCGCCATCACCGGCATGGCCGGCGCCTGGGCGGCGGCGTGCGTTTTCACGAACTGCTGCAGGTTTTGCGTGTCGCAGCCCGGAGTGGACGCCTTCTTGTGGCAGCACTGATGGGCCGGCTGGTGCGATGCGTAGGCCAGCACGGCTTCCGGACACGAGAAGCAGTTTCCCCAGAACAGCGCCACCACCACCAGCGCTGCCATAATCGAGCTGGAAACTGTCCGCATCGAAATCTCATTATACCCACTTCCGTTGCAAATGCCAACAGGTATTCAGACCCCAAAGGCTATTTATCGGGAAAAGCCCCAGTTATAGTTGGGTAACGCCACACTTCTTACCACAAAAAGAACGTCCTCATACCCCATTGGGCCAATTGTAAGTGCCTGATCCATAACGCAAAATATGTTGGCCGGCCGGATGCGTTACAACCGCTGCGCATCAGGTCAGAATGCTACCAGGGAGGGACTGATGAACCGTTCAATCCGCACCGTAACTTTGGCCATGGCAGGCAGTTTGGTCCCAGGTGCCGTGGCGCAGCATCGGGGTGTGACTCCAGCCAGTACCGGCCCCGATCGGTCTCATTTCACCGCGGCAAACCTGGAGCAGCGTATGGCCGGGAACCCGAGCCTGGCTTCGCGGGTCCAATCCCTTTTGCCGCCGGGGACCAGCCTGGAAGCGGCGGCTTCCGGATTCAAGGATGAAGGTCAATTCATCGCCGCCTTGCATGTTTCGCGCAACCTCAACATCCCGTTCAACGAGTTAAAGGCGGATCTGACGAAATCGAAATATGCATCATTGGGCCGCGCCCTTCATGACCTCCGGCCGGAGCTCCGGTCGAGCGTGATCGATAGCCACATCAAAAAAGCGGAGCGGCAAACCAAATCGGATTTCGAACAGCCGGGCGATCTGGCCGTGAACCACCCCCGATAACTCTGCCAGCCGTAAGACGCGTCCGCCGCGGACCGGTCGGCTTCGCCGGTCACGTGCCGAAAAAATATTTGTGACGTCGCGAATCAGCTACTTATCCTTGCCGCCGCCGGCTCCCGTAGCTCGCGCCTGTTATCGTGAAATCGGAAAGAGGCTTGCGTACACCGCGCAGGCCCGACGGTTTTCTTGCT
>CAZKQQ010000230.1:0-10953 GCA_964554945.1 uncultured Solibacteraceae bacterium
CGCCGCGAATCGTCAATTGCGAGCCCGGCACCAGCAGCGCCGCCGCCAGAAAAAACGCCGCCGACGAGAGATCCGACGGCACCGCCAGTTCGCGTCCCGTGAGCCGCGGCCGCCCCCTCACTGTGATCTTTTGCCGGTCAACCGTCAGCTCGGCGCCGAATTCCCGCAATGCGATTTCGGTGTGATCACGGGACCGTACCGGCTCAATCACCGACGTCTCTCCCTCGGCAAACAGCCCAGCGAACAACACGCTAGTCTTCACTTGAGCGCTCGCCACCGGCAGCCTGTACTGGATGGGCCGCAGCTTCGCTCCCTCGATCTCCAGTGGCGGAAACTTATCTTCCCGCGCCTGGATCTGCGCGCCCATTTCCGCCAGCGGTTTCATGATGCGCTGCATCGGCCGCCGCGACAGCGATTCGTCCCCGCCAATCCGGCTCCGAAACGGCTGTCCCGCCAGAATTCCGGAAAGCATGCGGATGGTCGACCCCGAGTTCCCCGCGTCCAGGTCTCCTACCGGAGCCCTCAGTCCGCCGAGCCCCTGGCCGTGAATCACGAACTCGGTGCCGCTGCCGTCGACATGGATTCCCAATGCCCGCACGCACCCCAAAGTGGAATGGCAATCGGCGCCCGTCGAGTAATTTCGGATTCGCGTCGCGCCTTCCGCGATCGCCGCAATCATTGCGTACCGGTGCGAAATCGATTTATCGCCGGGCAACGTAACGCTGCCCGAAAGGGATGAGGCCGTTCGAATGCGCTTCTGCATCGGCTACGCCGTCACCGCTTGCCAGCGCGCCGACACCTTCTTGATTCGCTCCACGGCTTCATTCAAATTCGCCAGTGAATTCGCGTAGCTGAACCGGATATAGCCTTCGCCGTACCGCCCGAATCCGCCACCGTTCAGACAAGCCACGCCGGCATCCTCCAGCAGCAGGTCGGCCAGTTCCTTCGACGGCATCCCTGTGCCGGTCACGTTCGGAAACGCGTAGAACGCGCCGCCGGGCAGCGCGCAGCGAAATCCCGGAATCTGGTTCAACCCGGCGCAGAACGCGTCGCGCCGCCGCTTGAACTCCGTCACCATGCGGGTCACATCGTCCTGCGGTCCCTGCAGCGCCGCGATCCCCGCGCGTTGCGTGAAGCTGGCGGTGCATGAATTTGAGTTCACCATCAGCTTATTCACCGCCCCTACCAGCCACTCCGGCATTACGCCATATCCCATGCGCCAACCCGTCATCGCATACGTCTTCGAGAAACCGTCGAGAATTATGGTCTTCTCCAGCATCCCCGGAAACGTCGTGATCGATACGGGCGCCGGCCCGTCGTAGACGATGCGCGAATAGATCTCGTCGCTCAGCACCATTACGTCGCGGTTCTCCAGCATTTTCGCGATCGCCTTCACATCATCCGGGGGGATAATGCCGCCGGTCGGGTTCTGTGGCGAGTTGAGAATGACGAGCTTCGTCCGGTCGTTCAGCCGCTCCTGAAACAGGTTCAGATCGAAAGAGAATCCCCGGTTTTCCACCAGCGGCATGGGTACCGGCTTGGCGCCCAGGAAACGGATCATCGATTCGTAAATCGGAAATCCGGGATTCGGGTAGATCACCTCGTCGCCCGCCTCCAGTAGCGCGATCAGCGGAAAAAACATGATCGGCTTGCCACCCGGAACCACGCAGACATGTTGCGGACCCACTTGGATCCCTCGCGTGCGGCTGATATATTCCGCAATCGCCTCCCGCAGTTCCGGCAGTCCTTGCGTGGGCCCGTAGTGTGTCCAGCCTTCGTCCAGCGCCTTCTTCGCGGCTTCCACGATATGGGCCGGGGTGGGAAAATCCGGTTCCCCGATCTCCAGGTGCACAATATTACGACCCGTGGCCTCCAGCCCCCGCGCCTTCACCAGTACATCGAATGCCGATTCAACCCCCAGCAGACTGATCCGTTCAGCGAGTTTCACAGCCGGTTTTCCTCCCGGAAGTACAAGATAACCTTCAGCATCTTTTCAGCTTATCAAGGCACACGCGCTAAAATAGCCTGAGCGGAGAAGGCCGCTTTTGGCTCCACGTTTTCCTGGGTCCCTCGTCATCTGTATAGGACCTGTGAGAACCGCCGTTTACAGCCCGATGAGTGAAATAACCGAGCCCGGACTGGACCTGGAACGGCAAAACCGCTTTGCTTCCGAGCACTTACGGCGGATTTTCATCCAGATCTATCGCATCGTCGGCAATGTCGCCGACGCCCAGGATTTGACCCAGGAGGCCTTCATCAAGGCCCTCCAGCGTCAGGATCAGCTCAAGGACGAGCAAAAGGCAGCCCACTGGCTGTCCCGGATCGCCACCAATACGGCCATTGATTTTCTGCGCCGCAGCGGCCGCGCCACCTTCTGCGAGATCGAGGAGGCGCCGGAAAGGCAATCCGAAAGCCCCGAGCAGGCGCTGCTGCGATCCGAACAGCGCAATTATCTGGAGGACGGGTTGCGGTTGCTCAGCCCCCGCGAACGCGCGGCGCTGATATTGCGCGATGTGGAAGGCCTGCCGGCAGAAGAAGTGGCTAAGCGTTTGGAGTGTTCCAAAGCCACCGTACGCTCGCACATCGCCAATGCCCGGATCAAGTTTCGCCGGTATATCGAACGTAGAAAGCGATAAGCCATGAAACATCCCACTCAGGAGACGTTGGCTTTACACGCGGGCGGCGATCTTGGATGGATGGCCGGCTGGCGCGCGCGGCATCACCTGAAGCGTTGCGAGCAGTGCCGCGAGGAAATCGCGGCGTTCAGCGGCATGCGCGAGGTGCTGCCCGATCTGAACGAAATTCCCGAAGTCGCCTGGAACCGGCTCGCCTCGGAGATGAAAGCCAATATCCGGCTGGGCCTCTCGGCAGGCGAGTGCGTGCGCGCCGAAGAAAAGCCGCTGCGGCACACGATCTTTTCCGGAGCCCGCGCGGCCGTAGCCGTGGCCAGTGCAATGGCGCTGCTGGTGATGGGTGTCGTAGTCCAGCGTCCCGGTCCGCGGCTTAGCCCTGCGGTCATAGACGGGGTAGTGGTGCAGTCCACCAGCGGCGGCATCCAGGTTCTCGATGGCTCGCGAGCACTTCGTCTCCTCCATACGGGAATCAAGGAAGAGAACGTGATCCACTCGGTCGGTGCCCAAGGTTCCATGCGAGCCCGTTACGTCGATCCGGAGACCGGTTACGTTACGATCAACAACGTGTATGCGGAGTGAATCCAAGTTGCGGCTGATGACCATCGGCCTTCTGAGCACGGCGGGCCTGTTGGCTCAGAATTCTCCGCTCGATTCTCGAGACGCAGTCAAAGTCAATATTCCCCAGGATTCGCCGGTTAACTTCGTTTCCATGACCATGGGCGAATCGCGCGCGACGGCCCGGGGCGCGGCCCTGCTGCTCGATCTTCACATGACGCTCGAGTTGCGCAATTCCAGTCCCAACCGCATCCACGGCGTGATTCTGCGTGTGGTTTCGCAGGAAGTGGCGGCGGGCGGCAAAGCCTCCGTCGCGGTGCCCAGCCTCAATATCAAGCCCGGGGATGCCTTTCCGGTGCGCATTGACCTGCAGCTCATCCGTCCGACTCAAGTCGTCGCCGGCGGCCCGGTGGTCGAGGTCGATCTTGATGGCGTCCTTTTTCAGGATTTATCGTTTTACGGCCAGGACAAGCTCAACTCCAAGCGCCTTCTGACCGCATGGGAAACCGAAGCGCAGCGCGACCGTGAGTATTTCAAGCGCGTGCTGGCAAAATCAGGCTCCGACGGTTTGCAGAAAGAAATGCTGGCCAGCCTGGCCCGGCAGGCCGACCAGCCGCAGCTGGATGTCCGGGTGATCCGCCGGCGCGCGGTGTCCGCCGCCGCCATTCCCGCCCCCGAACACACCGAGCAGTTCGCCTTTGTACGATTCCAGGATTCCCCGGTGGACCCGCTCGATGGCTCAGCCGAAATCTCCGGCGCCGAAGCGCGCGCCCCGCGCATCCAGGTGCAGAACCGGTCCAAGCAGACAGTGAAATATGTCGAGATGGCCTGGATGGTGAGCGATTCCAGAGGGCAGCGATACATGGCCGCATCTCTGCCAGCCTCCGATGCAGAGTTGTATCTTCCTCCTGGCAAGACCGCCCGCCTGCTGCAGGATACCGAGTTGCGCTTTACTCGCCGCAACCAGCCGGTGCCGATCGACAAGATGACTGGTTTCGTCAGCCAGGTGGAATTCGCCGATGGCAAGATCTGGGTGCCCAACCGCCAGAACCTGGAGAACGCCTCGCTGCTGAACATCGTAGCCCCGTCCGCCGAAGAGCAGCGCCTCACCGATCTCTACCGCCGCAAAGGCCTCGCCGCCCTCATCGAAGAACTCAAAAAGTTCTAATCCGGTCCAATCTTCGCGCCTGCCCAGTCTCTGATACGAGCCAAACTTTTCCCGTTAGGCCACCGCCTCCCATTCCCCGGCCGGCCTTGATAGGCTATGAGGGGTCACATGAAGATCACAGCCAACGTCGCCAGCACGTTTCTGGCGGGTGTCCTCGCCATTTCCGCCCAGCAGAATAATGCGCCCGCCGCACGAGCTCCCGCGTTTGACCGAGCTCCTGTCGCCGCGTTTCCAACCCGCCCGAAAGCGGCCCCTGACGTCCTCGCGCGCGGCAAGGCGGCCTACGACACCAACTGCGCCTCTTGCCACGGCGCCGACGCCCGCGGCGGCGAACGAGGTGGCAACAATCTGCTGCGTTCCGATATCACGATGAAGGACACCGATGGCTCACTGCTTCGTCAATTCTTGCTGAATTCCACGGGCAATGAGCACAGCGGCGTTCGCGAGGGTCCGCAGAGATTTGATTTCACCCCTCAGCAAGCAGGCGACATCTCCGCCTATATTCGCGACTTCCCGCTGAACAGCCGTGATCCCGGCCGCATGCGCCCGCCCACTATCCTCGTCGGTGACGCCAAGGCCGGAGCGGCCTACTTTGCTGCCACGTGCGCTTCTTGCCATTCCGCAACGGGCGACCTGAAGGGTCTGGCCACCCGCATCTCCGATCCGCGCACGATGCAGCAAACCTGGTTGATGCCGATCCTGCCTGGACGCGGCGGCGCGGCCCGGGCCGTCGCGCATCCAACCACCGTCACCGTAACCCAGCCTGACGGCACGAAGATCGACGGCACACTCGGCCGCATCGACGACTTCATCGTCACCCTGACCGAGGCCGATGGCACGGCACGCTCTTTCCGCCGCGATGGCGACCTCCCGAAGGTCGAACTGCACGACCCCATGCAACAGCACCGCGAACTGCTCTCCATCTACACGGACGCGGATATCCACAATGTCACCGCCTACCTGGCGACTCTCAAGTAAGGAGAATCGAATGACGCGCCTTTCATTGCTTCTCGCCGTTCCCGTACTCCTCGCGGCGCAAGGCCTCGATCCTTCCGAACTCGTCAAGCCGCTCGGTGCCACCGACAACTGGCCTATCTATGGCGGCGATTATTCCGGCAAGCGCTTCAGTTCGCTCAAGCAGATAAATAGGGACACGGTCAAGAATCTCTCGCTTGCCTGGAGCACGCGTGTCGTGTCCGGCTCCCAGAACCGCAAGCCGGGATCGAACCTCATTGTGGCCGGCATCGGAGACATGGAAGCCGGCGCCGTTACTAATGTGAAAGGATCCATCCTCGCCATCGACGGCGTACTCTATGTTTCGGCGCCCGACAACGCCTGGGCCCTCGACGCGCGCGACGGCCATGAGCTCTGGCACTTCGTCTGGAGAACGCGGGGCGCCACGCACATCGGAAACCGCGGCCTCGGCATGTGGCACAACCGTCTCTACATGGAGACCCCCGACGACATTCTGCTTTGTCTCGATGCCAAAACCGGTCAGGAAGTCTGGCGCAAGGAACTGGCCGATTTCGACCTCCAGTACTTCTCCACCACCGCCCCCATCGTCGTCGGCAATCACATTCTCGTCGGCACCGGCAACGATCTGGACGAGCCCGGCGTACTGCAATCCTTCGATCCCGAAACCGGCAGCGTGCAGTGGAAGTTTTATGCCGTGCCCATGAAGAAAGGCGATGCCGGTCTCGAGACCTGGGCCAATCTCGATGCCGCGCGCCATGGCGGCGGCAATATGTGGGTGCCCGGCGCGTACGACCCGGAAGCGCATCTCTATTACGTCGGGACCGGCAATCCGACTCCGGCCTACACCACCGGAACGCGCGGCGAGGGCGATAACCTCTACACATGCTCTGTGGTCGCGATTAACGTCGACACCGGCAAATTGACCTGGTATTACCAGACGTCGCCGCACGACACGCACGATTGGGATTCGGCGCAGACTCCGGTAATCTTTGACGCGCCCGTGAACGGCCGCATGCGCAAGCTCGTGATGCAAGCCAGCCGCAACGGCTATGCCTTCACGCTCGATCGCCTCACCGGCGAATTCATCGCCAGTTCCAAGTTCGGCGAAACTGCGAACTGGGCCAAGGGCATCAACGCCAAAGGCCAACCCGTTCGCGATCCGGCCAAGGACTTCCACGCCGGTGGTTCGCTCGTCTCTCCTGCCAACAACGGCGTCACGAACTGGCCGCCACCGGCCTTCAGTCCCGATACCGGCCTGCTCTATGTTCCGAGCGTCGACGCCTACGGGATGTACTACCTGACCGAGACCGACCCGCGCGGCGCCATGGCGCTTGGTGGCAAGGAAGAATTGAGCGTCGGCACTGTGCGCAGCTATATCGCAGCCATCGATTACAAAACCGCCAAGGTGGTCTGGCGCCACATCTATCCCACGCCCGGCGGCAACATGGGTAATGGCATGTTGACCACCGCTGGTGGCCTGCTGTTCGCCGGCGACGTTGCGGGCAACATCGTCGGCTACGATGCTGCCATTGGAAAGCCGCTCTGGCACTCCTACCTGGGATCGAATGTTTCCAACGCCCCAGAGACGTACCGCGTGGATGGATTGCAGTACCTGCTGGTCGCCGCCGGCGACACGTTATATTCGTTCCTGCTGAACTGAGAGGCTTCCCGCACAGAACCGCGGCCGGCAGAAAGCCGGCTTGGCGCGTCCGCAGGCGCTGCCCGCATCAGATACAATTCGGAGATCGAGGAGTGCACGTCCCTTTTCGCATCGCGAAAGGCGGGCCGTGAGAAAAGAGGAGAAAAAACACATGGCGAAAGAAAAAGATGAGCGGTCGCGGCGCGATTTTGTAGTTTCGGCAACCGCCGGTATCGTAGCCTCCAGTTCGCTATCCGCCGCCACTAAGGTCGTCGAAGAAAACGTAGAGATCAAAACTGCGGACGGCACCTGTGATGCCGCGTTCATTCATCCCTCCAGCGGCTCCCACCCGGGCGTGCTGGTCTGGACCGACGCTTTCGGCCTGCGGCCTTCGTTCCGCGAGATGGGCAAGCGCCTCGCCGGCGAAGGATATTCCGTGCTCGTGCCAAACCCTTTCTATCGAGTGGCCAAGTCCCCGGCCTTTACGGATTCCGAGGTCCAATCCTTCAACTTTCAGAATCCTGCTCAGCGCGCAAAGCTGGGTCCGTTGATGGGTTCCATCAATGCAGCCGGCGCCTGCGAAAAAGATGCCACCGCCTTCATCGAGTGGCTCGATAAACAGAAATCCGTGAACAAGTCGAAGAAGATTGGCACCCAGGGCTATTGCATGGGTGGGCCGCTCGTCGTGAGAACGTCCGCGGCGGTATCCGATCGCGTCGGCGCCGGAGGCTCGTTCCACGGCGGCGGCCTCGTGAACGATACCCCCGACAGTCCGCATCTTCTGGCTCCGAAGATCAAGGGTCGCATGTATTTCGGCATCGCTTCGAATGATGACAAGCAGCGTCCCACCGATAAGGACAAGCTGAAAGAATCGTTCGCCGCCGCGCACGTTCCTGCCGAGATCGAACTATATCCCGAGTCCCTGCATGGATGGTGCGTCACCGACATGCCCCTCCAGAACGGAATGCCGATCTATAACAAAGCCGACGCCGAGCGCGCCTGGAGCAAACTCCTTGCGCTTTATAAACAAGGTCTGGCCTGATTTCCCGTGAGTTCGGTCGCGGTTCCGTGCCATCGCCCGACACAGACCCGCGACCGTCAGGGTGCGGCATGCCATGTTCGAAGATATCAACCCGTTTGCCGTTTGAAAAACCACAGCCAGTAGAATCGCGGACCCGCTGACACGCGCGGGTCCCCCAAAGCTCGCCGCGTCCCCGCTTGATATAATTCCCCAATTCCGTCCATGCCCGATCTCGCGATCCGAGTCCGCGGCAAAGTCACTCATCGCCTGATCCCTTTTCTGTTCATCTTGTACGCGACTGCCTACATCGATCGCGTCAATGTCGGGTTCGCCGGCCTCGACATGACTCGCGATCTCAACTTCTCCAACCAGGTCTTTGGTTTTGGGTCCGGCGTCTTCTTTTTCGGTTATTGCCTGTTGCAAATCCCGGGCGCGTTGCTGGCCGAAGTGTGGAGCGCCCGCAAGTGGATCACCTGCATCATGGTCGCCTGGGGCTTGCTGGCCGGACTGACGGGCCTCATCCATACTGCGGCGCAATTCGCCCTGGTCCGTTTTCTACTGGGCGTCGCCGAAGGCGGCTTCTTCCCCGCCGTCGTCATCTATCTCACCCACTGGTATCGCGAGCAGGATCGCGGCCGCGCCATCGGAATGTTTATGGCCGCCATTCCCCTGTCGAACGCTCTCGGCGCTTCCATCGCCGGACTGCTGCTGCGCCTGCGCTGGTTCTCCGTCCCCGGCTGGCGCTGGCTGCTCATCCTCGAAGGTATCCCGGCGTTGCTCGGCGGCCTCGCCGCGTTCTTCTTTTTACCTGACCGCCCTCAAAATGTGCGTTGGCTTGCGCCCGAAGAACGCGACTGGATCGCCGCCGAACTCGAACGCGAGAAGCGCCGCAAGACCTCGGAGCAGACCCGCCTCTCCCTGCTCTCGGCACTCCGCCATCCCGCGGTCATTGGTGTCGCGGCTTCTTATTTCCTCGTCAACTGCGCGGGGTACGGACTCACTATCTGGCTTCCGAAAATCGCCCAATCCGTCTCCGGTTTCGATGCGATCAAAGTCAGCCTCATCGTGGCCATTCCGTGGGCAGCCGCCATACCCGCCATGGTGGTCAACGGCTGGCACTCCGATCGAACCGGCGACCGCCGCTGGCACGCCGCCTTGGCCGCGCTGGTCTTTGGCTTGGCCTTGGCCTTCAGCCAGTGGTTCTCCATGTCCCCAGCCATCGCATTCGCTGCCATTACCCTCGCCGTTATGGGAGACATGGCCTACTTCCCTCCCATATTGGCCTTACCCACTCAACTGATGACAGAACGCCGTGCTGCCGCCGCCTTCGGATTCATCAACCTTACCGCCAACCTTGGCGGATTCGCCGGGCCCTACGCGGTCGGTTTCCTGACAGACCTCACCAAAACCTACTCGGCCGGTATCTACCTGATGGTTTCGACGGCCATCGCCGGTGCGGTCGTTGCCGCTTGCTTGCGCCCGCGGAATCCGGTGGCGCGCAGCACGCAGTCCGCCATTGCCTCTGCCCCGATCTCCTGAAGTGTCAATAGAATCTCCGTACCTTCAGCCGACATCCTTTGCCATACCACCATAGGCTGGCTTGTTTCCCGATTTGCGCCGCTTATTCTTAGGACAATGCCGGTCGGAATGGTGCTGCTTCTGTTCGCCCTAATCTTCGTTTGCCTCGGCGTCCTCGTACGTTGGGAATACCAACGTCTCATCCGCTCCCGCGAGGCCCAAATGTTTGAGCGCCTCCACAACTCCCAGTTTTGAGCCTAAGACCGGCGATCGTTCATCCAGGCTCGCCCGTGAAAAACGTCTTGCGTCTGCTCTCCCAAGCGCGGCGCAGGCCCGCCCAAACGCCCTGGCGTGGCGCTCAGCTTGGGTATCACCAGGGTCTCTCCTGTGCTAAGTCCGAACTCCCGCATCGCTTCCGCCACGTTACGCACCGGGGCCACACACGCATCGTGCGGTGTGAGGAAAAGAATCCATTCTTCCGACCCGCGGGTTTCGAAGATGCGCGATAGTGCTGTGATGATCTCGGTGCGCCGCGCGCCCTCCGCGAACTGATCCGGCACAAACTGCTCGCAACCGAGCGCACGGCACAATGCCGACCAGAACTTAGGCTCCAACGCCCCCACCGAGATCCATCGTCCGTCCGCGCAGCGGTACAAGTGGTAGCAGGCATAACGGCCCGTCAAAACCGTGGCGCCCCGCTCTGGCAAAATTTCGGTCGTCTGGTACAAGGACTGCGCCAATGGCAGCATCCAGATTGCGCCATCCAGCATCGAGACATCCACCATTTGCCCCCGGCTGGTGCGCGTTCGCGCTGAAAGAGCCAGTAGCGTGCCGATCACCGCCTGCATCGCGCCGCCGGCCAGATCCGCAATCTGTGCGCCAGGGATTACCGGTGGCCCGCCTTCCTCGCCCGTCAGATCCAGGATCCCGCCGAGCGCCTGGTAGTTGATATCGTGTCCGGCCATCCGGCTTCGCGAACCCTGTTGGCCGTATCCCGTGATGGCGACATAAATCAGCCGCTCGTTGCGCGCACTTAATGCGTCGTAATCCAATCCGAGCCGCTTCATGACCCCGGGCCGAAAACTCTCCACGAGTACGTCCGCGCGCGCGGCAAGATCGAGAAATCCCTCCTTTCCGCTTGCGTCCTTCAGGTCCAGAGCCACACTCCTCTTGCCCCGATTGATCAGTTGGAAAAGAGACCCTTCCCCATTCAGCAAGGGAGGCATAGCCCTCCCGTAATCGCCCGTCCCCGGTTCTTCGATCTTGATCACGTCCGCGCCGAAGTTGGCGAGCATCAATGTTGCTGCATTGCCAGGAAGCAAGCGCGTCAAATCCAGCACGGTGATGCCGTCAAGTGGTCTCATTGATTTGTTGGTACCGCCGGATGCGGTTTAAATCATAGCAATTCCTTGGTGAACTGCCGCTCCTCGGGCGGTCTCCGGCC
>CAZKQQ010000231.1:0-10925 GCA_964554945.1 uncultured Solibacteraceae bacterium
GGATTCGAACCCACGACCCCGGCGTTGCGAACGCCGTGCTCTCCCAGCTGAGCTACTCGCCCACGTCAGCCGATAATCTCAATATATCAAATGGCCGGTTGGACACAATCGAGCGCTCTGCTCACCCAAAAAAGAAAGTTTTCCGCGGCGGAGGCCCGCTCATCCCTCGCGTTCCGGCTGCCGCTTGGCTTGGTCGTGCGGGCGTTTGCGCCGCCCCGCCCAATATTTCTTCATGCGTTCCGAAACTTCCTCTCGCTCTTTAGCGCTCATCGATTTTCTGCCGCGACGCTTGCCCCCGGTGGACGGCAAGGGAAGAGAACCGGCTGTACGTTGCAGTTCTTCGAGCGAAGCTATCACTCGCTCCAGTTTCTCTTTCTCCGCGTATAGGTCCTGAATCGCTTTGTATAGATCCATCGTTCCCCACGAACCATGAGGACTCTCATAACGGCGCCGCCAAACTCGACGCAGATGAGTCTCTTCAATGTACGTTTACTGTAACATCAAAATTGTACAGCAAATAAGGTCAACGGATCAGAAAAGGCCAGTGGGGTATCACCTTTAAGCCGTACCGGCTTATTCCGAGGTACACCAACCCTGCCAATAGCAGTAGTACGAATGCCGCAATTGTCAGTACTTTCCCCCACGGGAACCGTCTGCCTTCGCGGCTCAGCACCAATAGATAGCTTGCGAATATACCTACAAAGAACAGCAGGCACATTGGCGTTGCAAATAACATCAGGTTGAAAACGTCCGGAGTCGGTGTAAGAATCGCAGCGACAACAAAGATAGCGAGAATGGCATAGCGGCTATTATTCAGGAGAAAGCTTGGGCTGACTACTCTAAGTAAAGTTAGAAAGAATATCAAAACCGGGAGCTCAAAGACCAAGGCAACGCCTAGAGTTACATTTACAAACAAGTCAAAGTATTCGGACAACGATACCATCGGCCGCACATAATTTCCCCGACCGATACTAAGGAGAAAGGTCAGACCGAAACGGAATGCGACAAAATACGCGAACATGCCGCCGAGAATAAATAGTCCCGCGGAACTCAGAATGAACGGAACCGCCCACCGTCTCTCTCTCCGGTAGAGGCCGGGAGAAATAAAGGCCCACACCTGATAAAGGATCCACGGCGACCCCACAAACAAGGCGCAGTAAATCGGCAGCTTCATCCAGATAATGTTGAAGCTCTCCATCGGGGCGATCTGGACCAGAGTGGGCTCGTACCCCAAAGTCTTCAGGGCCGTCACAGCCGGCTGACAGACGAAGTTCCACAGACGGTCGGTGAAGGTCAGGCTGACAGCAAAAGCGACCCCGATTCCCATGACCATCCGGATCAAGCGGGAACGCAGTTCCTCCAGGTGCTCGAGGAACGACATCCGCAGCATGCCGTCTTCTTCGTCACCGCCGCCGCCGTCATCGCCGCCGGACGAGGAAGGTGGGGGTGTCCTTCTCCCGCCCGATGAAACAGGAACAGGCAGGGTCTCCGCGTGCGTTTCCACCATCTCAGGCACTCCGCCATTGGCGGACACAGTATTACCTTGGGGGGCGGTTGTCCCCGCCTGTTCTTCCGGTGAATCCATTAGCTATGCTTTATGTTCTGTCGCGTTGGAAGCGGGTGTGGCTGCCTCAACCGGAGCGGCGTGCTCCGAAGCAGGAGCCCCGGATGCGTAATGATTGTCGCTGGCATTGGCAGCTTCCGAGCCGTGAGCAATGGTGCCTTCCGGCGCAACAGATTTCGTCGATTCAGCGCCCTGAGGTGCGGATGCGCTTTCTATGGGTGGGTGCGAAGCATTGGAATCGAAGTCTCCGCCCCCGTACGAGTGATCGTAGGGAGTGCCCGAAGAATAGTCGTAGTTGTAGGTATCGTAGTGATACTCACTGGCGACTTGCTTGATCGGTTCGGTTTCCTGCTCCAGGTTTTTCATTTCCCGGTCGAACGTAGCCTTCAGTTCGGTCGAGGCGCGGCGGAATTCGGTCATGGCCTTACCCAGGGTCCGCCCCAACTCCGGCAACTTCTTAGGGCCGAAGAGGAGCAGCGCCAGGATAAAGATGAACACCGTTTCCTGCCATCCCAGCGGGCCCATCGAATTTCTTCCTCCAGTGACTTTCTCAACTCATCATACCACTGCCTAAACCATGCATTATAGGGACATGGCCCCCGAGTGCCAGTTTTGCCGCATCGTCGCCCGAACCCATTCTGCCGCGATCGTATTCGAGGACGCGCACTCTCTGGCATTCCTGGACAACCGGCCCTTGTTTCCCGGCCATTGCCTGTTGATTCCGAAAGCTCACGTCGAGACCTTGCTCGATCTATCCGCGGCTGAAATTGGCCCTCTGTTCGGTATCGCACAGAGCCTGTCACGCGCGATGGAGAAAGGGTTGGGCGCGGAAGGTTCGTTCGTAGCCATTAATAACCGGGTCAGCCAAAGCGTGCCGCATCTTCACATCCACGTAGTCCCGCGGCGCCGCAAAGACGGTCTGAAAGGCTTCTTCTGGCCTCGCACTAAATACGCCAGTGAGGAAGAGATGGAGGCCGTGCGCGCGAAGGTCGCCTCCGCGACGGGGCTGGCCTGACTAAGGCAGCGTCTCGCGCAGGACCTTCTCGCTCTGTTCCGCGCGAAATTTTCGCAGCTTGTCACGCAATTCCGGCCTGCTGTTTGCCAGGATCGCCACCGCGAGCAGCGCCGCATTGCGCGCCCCCGCCGGACCGATTGCCAGCGTCCCCACTGGAATTCCCGCGGGCATCTGGACGGTGGATAGCAGCGAATCCATGCCCTTGAGAGAAGCGCTCTCCATCGGAACACCGAGCACCGGCAAAACGGTGTGCGCCGCGCAGACTCCAGCCAGGTGGGCGGCCCCGCCCGCCGCGGCGATAACCACTTCGACGCCCCGCGCTTCCGCTCCGCCCACATACTCCGCCGTCTGCACCGGAGTTCGGTGTGCCGACAGAACCCGGCACTCGTGCGCCACATCGAATTTAGTCAGCACTTCGTCGGCCTGGCGCATGGTCTCCCAATCCGACTTGCTGCCCATGATTACGGCTACTAGAGGTTTGCCCGCCATAGACTATTGCCCCTGGGCGAGCGAGTAACCCTCGACGCCGTTATAGGTGCGCAGAGACGCGGTCATGACAATGTCGACGCCGGCATCGCTGATCCGTTTGATTAGAGCCAACATCTTGTCCTTGTCCGCAGTCCCATCCGACAGGAACCGGCACCGGAAACTGTCGGTGCAGAACGTCTGGGCGGCCGCCAGTCCCGCCGGCCAGACCATTGTTCCACGGTTGTCGATCATCTGCAGTTTCAGCCCCTCGCCCGCCTGCCTGCCAACCACCGCCGCCAGATCCTGCGACTGGCGCGATGGCCAGTGGACAATCACGTCAATACCCTTCAGGTCCATCTGGACGTTCGCCGGCGTACTCACGGTCGACGCTGCCGCCATCGACGGCCCCCTGGCGTAGCTCACCGGTTGAAGCCGGTTCGGTTTTTGGCCCATCCGCGCAATCACTGCGGCCGCGAACTCCCTGGTGCCCACCTTCTGCGTGCTCACCCCGTCGGCGTAAATATCGTACGTGTGAACGCCGTCTTCAATGGTGCGCAACCAGGCGTTGTGCACTCGCTCCGCCGCTTCCGGCTGGTTGATGTGTACCAGCATCAGCACCGCGCCTAATAGCAGACCGCTCGGGTTCGCGAGGTTCTGTCCCGCGCGCCGCGGCGCTGACCCGTGAATCGCTTCGAACATGGAGCAGTTGTCGCCGATGTTGGCCGACCCTGCCAGCCCTACGGAGCCGGCGATCTGCGCCGCGATGTCCGACAGCACATCGCCGTACAGATTGGGCATCACGATCACATCGAACGCTTCCGGGGTATCCGCCATCTTGGCCGCGCCGATATCGATGATCCAGTGCTCTTTCTGAATGTCCGGATACTGCGCCGCAATTTCCTCATAGATCTTATGGAACAGGCCATCGGTCATCTTGAGGATGTTGTCCTTAGTGAAGCAGGTGACCTTCCTGCGGTTGTGCCGCCGCGCGTATTCGAACGCGTAGCGCACTATCTTCTCGGTGCCCGGCCGCGAGATCAGCTTCATTGCCGAAGTCATCTCCGGGCTGAGCTGATACTCGACCCCCGCGTACAGATCTTCCTCGTTTTCGCGCACCACCACGATATCCATGTTGGGATGCTTCGTGTCCACAAAGGGGTGGTATGAAACGCAGGGCCGCACGTTGGCATATTGGCCCAGCGTCTTGCGCGTGGTAACGTTCAAGCTCTTGTATCCGCCGCCTTGCGGCATCGTGATCGGCGCTTTCAGAAAAACTTTTGTGCGCAGCAGCGATTGCCACGAGCCGGGCTCAATACCGGACGTGTTGCCGCGCAGGTAGACCTTCTCGCCAATTTCAATCGTCTCGACCTCGAGAGCGGCGCCAGCGCCTTCCAGGATCTGGAGAGTGGCGGCCATTATTTCGGGGCCGATTCCGTCGCCGCGCGCGATGGTAATCGGCGTCTTGGTGGGCATACGTGAACATACAAGATAAATGGAATACTCCATTTCGCGCAACCCGCCCTTTCGGGCCGTGCGCCCACACTACAATAGAGTTATCGCCCTGATGCGCAAACCATTCGCCCGTTATGCCGGTGTGGTGCTCGCTTTTAACCTGCTGGTGATTCTCTGGGGCGCCTACGTGCGCGCCTCCGGATCGGGCGCCGGGTGCGGTAATCACTGGCCCTTGTGCAACGGCGTGGTCGTCCCGCAAGCACCCGCCGTTCAGACGGTCATCGAATTCGCTCATCGGCTCATGAGCGGCCTAGATGTAATCCTGGTCGGCATTCTGGTGATCTGGGCCTTCCGCGCGTTTCCGCGACCACATCCTGCGCGTCTCGGTGCAACCCTTTCGGCCCTCTTCCTGGCGAGCGAGGCGCTGATCGGCGCCGCTTTGGTCAAGCTGGAACACGTCGCACAGAACGCGTCGGTGGGGCGCGCCTACTCACTGTCCGGGCACCTGATCAATACGCTCACGCTGCTTGCCTGCCTCACGCTCACGGTCTGGTGGGGCAGGGGAGGCGGCCGTCTGAGTTTGCGGGGCCGTGCTGCCTGGCTCGCTCTGCCCGGCATTGTGTTGTTCGTTCTCCTCGCGATGAGCGGTGTCATCGCCGCGCTGGGCGATACTTTATTCCCAGCCCGCTCACTGGCGGAGGGCTTCCGCCAGGATCTCAATCCCGCTGCCAGCATTTTCCTGCGCTTGCGTCTGCTCCACCCGATGCTGGCGGTCGTTACGGCATCATGGCTTGTCTTCTATGCGACCCGATACCGGCGCTGGAGTCTGGTGGCCCTGATTGCCCTGCAGATCGGAGCCGGCGCGGTCAACTTGATGCTGTTGGCTCCCATTTGGATGCAGCTGCTGCACTTACTTCTGGCCGACCTGGTGTGGATCGCCTTAGTCCTGCTGTGCGCCTCCAGTCTGCAGGTTTTGCCGGTCCGTGCCGATCTTCCGATTGATGCGGTACCTCCTGGTCTGGATCGCCTGGAGCGCGTGGGCCCAAAATGACGCCATGCGTGCCGCGCTCGATAAACAGCGCGCCGCGGCCGAGATCCAGCGCGAGGCTGTCCGCAAGCAAGCCGAGTTGGCCGGGCCGAGACCCCTCCAAAGAAGATTGACTCCGCCTGAACCCGACGGCAAAGATTCTACACAACCTGCCCCGCCGCAAACCCCGATGCCCAAGCCCACTGGAAATTGAATCCGCCCAACTGCCCGGTGACGTCGAGCACTTCGCCGACGAAGTAAAGCCCTGGCACCTTCCTGGCCTCCAAGGTCTGGGAGGAAAGCTCGGCGGTATCCACGCCGCCGGCGGTAACTTCGGCCTTCGCGTATCCTTCCGTCCCCGCCGGCTGGACGCGCCAGTGGTGAAGAGCGTCGGAGACAGCCTGGATCTCACGGTCGCCCACGGGGACTCCCGTTTTGGGTGCGCCGTGAAGCTCAATCCAACGCGCCGCGAACCGCTGCGGTAACAAAGTGGCCAACGCCCCGCGGGCATCGGTCCGCCGCTCGCGCAGCACGGCATTCAAATCGATTCCCGGCAACAGATCGATCTCCAACCCGGTTCCCGGATCCCAATAGGACGACGCCTGAAGAATGGCGGGTCCGCTCAAACCGCGATGCGTAAACAGCATCTTTTCGCGGAAAGCGGTTGCGCCGGCGCGCACCTCAACCGGAAGGGAAACGCCGGCGAGATCGCCGTACTGACGCAATTGCTCCGGTGTGAAGGTAACCGGCACCAGCGCCGGACGGCACGGCCGGACAACCAACCCGAACTGGCGCGCCAAATCGTAACCAAACGGCGTGGCGCCGGTCTTGGGCACCGACAAGCCGCCGGTCGCAACCACCAGAGATTCCGCATCGAAATCTCCAGCGTAGAAGCGGCGTTCCCACCGCACGGGCGCCGCGCGGCAGCCGGTCACGATGCGAACGCCGGCGGCCGCACACTCCGCCTCCAGCATGGAAACGATGTCGCGCGCCGATTCGTCGCAGAACAACTGCCCCAAGGTCTTTTCGTGATACGGAATCCGGTGTTTGCGGACGAGTTGCAGGAAATCCTCGGGCCGGTATCGCGCCAGGGCAGATTTCGCGAAGTGCGGGTTCGCCGAAAGGAAGTTGTCGGGTTGCGTGTGCAGGTTGGTGAAGTTGCAGCGGCCGCCGCCAGAGATCAGAATCTTGCGGCCGATCTGGGGGCTGTGCTCAACTACGCTGACGCGCCGGCCGCGCTTGCCGGCTTCGATGGCACACATCAAGCCTGCCGCTCCGGCGCCAATCACCAGCACATCGACGGACATCCCAGGCATCGTCGCTATTGTGGCAGAGCGCGCGGCGAAGCCCGGTGGTATGCTGTCAGGCAAGCTAGCGTATGAGCCGGAAGATCCTCATTGTGACCGGGGATGGCGGGGACAGCTACGAAGTTCTGTACGCGTACCAGCGTTTTCTCGAGGAACGGTGGGAGCCTGTCATTGCCGCGCCGTCGCGCCGGCCCCTGCATCTCATGATCCACGACCGGGAGCCCGGGTGGTCTACTTACATCGAGCGGCCCGGACACCTGATGGACGCGGATGTGGCGATTACGGCGGTAGCGGCAAAGGAATTCGCGGCTTTGGTGATCGTCGGCGGCCGCGCTCCGGAATACCTGCGCAACGATGCCAGCGTGCTTTCGCTGGTACAGGAATTTGCGCGCCAGAACAAGTGCATCTGCGCCGTCGGCCACGGCATTCAGTTGTTGACCGCGGCGGGCCTGACGGCCGGCCGGACCCTTACCGGACATCCTCACGTACAGATCGAGGTGGAGCGCAGCGGCGGGAACTTCTTGTCCAAACCCGCCGTACGCGATGGCAAATTGATTACCGCGCAGACCTGGCGAGCGCATCCGGAGTTCTATCGTGAAGTGTTTCTGTGCTTGGGTGAAAACACCCGCGCCGCCGGCTCGGAGTCCCGTTAGCGAAGCAGCGGATTGGGCAGCAGAGTCGCCGGCGTGATCTGCGGAGTGCGGGCAAAATAATTGGTCTGGCCCAATTGTCGATAGACATCGCCGGCAATGCCCGCGGCCATGGCGCCGATAGCGGGGCGCCCCCCGGTTAACAGGACCACGACAACCAGCTTCTTGCCGCCGACATCGTTATAAGAACCGAACCAACCGAGGTGGGTACGATCTTCGCTACATGTGCCCGTTTTTCCGGCAATCAGCTCATCCTGGCGCGCGCGATGCGCGGTGCCGAATTCTACCGCCCCTCGTAAACCGGGAGTGATTCCGGAAATCAAGGGCTCGATGTCCAGCTGCCGTTTGACGCGGGGAACGAAATTCCCGGCTTCCCCCTGCGTTCGGGGATACTGCAAATAATACAGCGTTCCGCCATTGGCTACTGCGCTCATCAGGGCAGCGAATTGCAGCGGCGTTTGCGAAATCTCCTCGCCGAAACTGGTCAGCATGCCGACACCGCCGTTCCGCGGTGGCTGCGACGGGTAATGTCCCGGGCCTTCACCGGCGATGTTCAGACCGGCCTTTTCCCCGTACCCGAACTGGTGCGCGTAGTACGCGACCTTTTCAAACCCGAGCTTTTGGCCGAGCGCAGCGAAGAAATAATTGTTGGAATGCGCCAGCGCGTAGGTTAGATCCATGCGCATGCCATTGAGCTTAAGCTTCGTCTCCGGTTCAATGATTTTCTCGCTCAGGGCCGACAGCGCCACCGAGACCTTAATGGTCGAACAAGGCTGGAATCCCGATCCCAATGCCACCTTCTGGTTCACCATGGTCAGAACCCGGCCATTGGAAGGATCGACCACCACGATCGAACCGTTGTAGGGCCCAAGCGCCTCTACGGCCGCGCGGCGCACATCCAGATCTTCGCCGTCCACATTATCCCCATTGGTGGAATCCGCATAAGTCGGTTCGGTCCAGGGGCCGCCGCGAACCAAGCCGAGCGGCGACACCGTGGGTCTGGCGACAACCCGCCGGATGGTGGCGTTCCGCCGCCTCTTCTTCGTAACGGTGGCGTCGGCGGAACTGCAGAACAAAACAACAGCCAGAACCCATGCAGAGGTCCGGAGAAGCGAGATGAAAGATCGTGTCATGTGGTTGCTGTGCGCGCGGGAAGTTGGAAGCCGGAGGAGGTGTGCCAGAGCCCTAACTCCTGGTTTGGCCGGAGCAGCCAAACTGGATCGATTTTACCATGCGCAGCCAGGGTTCTACTCCACAACTTCATGTATTTTTCATCGACCGAAACGCGATTCTCGTCCATAGGGGCACCCGGTACCAGTACCATGAAAGAGGATTTATGTCGTCCGAGTTAGTGCGCTTGCAGGGGGAAATCCGGGGTTGTAAACTCTGCCCCCGGCTCCGCGAACATTGCACCCAGATCGCGGCGGTGAAACGCCGGGCTTATCGAGATTGGGAGTATTGGGGCAAGCCCGTTCCGGCCTTTGGAGATCGAAACGCTCGTGTTCTCATTCTCGGCCTGGCTCCCGCGGCGCATGGCGCCAATCGCACCGGACGCATGTTCACAGGCGACCGTTCCGGGGACTGGCTTTACCGCGCACTGCACCAGACCGGGTTCGCGTCCCAGGCTTCGAGTGTGTCGCGCGAAGATGGGCTGACCCTGCGGGATATCTACATTACGGCGGCAGCCCGATGCGCTCCGCCTGACAACAAACCGTCCCTGGAAGAGTTGCGAAACTGCCGGCCGTACCTGGAACGGGAGTTGGATTTATTAAATAATCTCAAGGTTGTGGTCGCGCTCGGGAAGATCGCGTTTGACCAGTACCTTGAAATCCTCAAAGCTCGCGGCGTGATTACCAGCCGGGCCGCGTTCGCCTTCGGGCATAACCGGCAGTTCACGACTGCGGCCGGTCAGCCGGTGCTCATCAGCTCCTATCATCCGAGCCAGCAGAATACGTCGACCGGGAAGTTGACCGAGGAAATGCTGTTGGGGGTGTTTGTGCGGGCGCGGGAAGCGGCTGGGGGAAAAGTCGAATAGCAAAAGTCAAAAGTCAAAAGTAAGGTGGTGGCGCTGCGCGCGCTTTTTTTATCGCGGGAAAGTGCGCTTCACCAGATCCACGGCTTCATCGCGACTGCGGATTCGGGCTTCCAGTTGGGCGTCTTCTACGGCGCGGAGGATTTCGGAGAAAATTGGGCCGGGTTGATAGCCTTCGGCGATCAGGTCGTTGCCGGTGAGCAGCGGCTTCGGCTTGAGCTGCTCTTGGGGAAGCTCTTCGAGCTTTCGACGGACCAGATGGTAATTGTCGAGTTGGCCATGAGCGGACAAGCAGTCGAGACGGTGCAACTCCAGATGCTCTTCGAATTTGGGGAGGCGCAAAAAACGCTTCAGCGTGCTCTCCTTCATTCGGGGAGCGTCTTTGAAGCGCATGTGATTGGCGATCAGAGCTTCCACTTGATCGGTGTCGCTGCGGGAAATGCGGAGGCGCTCTAAAATGCCGTGCGCGAGTTCGACGCCTGCTTCCACATGACCGTCGAAACGGATGCGCTCCGCGATGCGAAACGTGGGCGGCTTGCCGACGTCATGCAGTAACGCGCCGAGCGCCAGAGAAGGGGAGGCATGATCCAGCTTCTCGAGCAATAAGAGGGTATGCACCCAGACATCGCCTTCCGGATGAAATTCCGGCGGTTGCGCCACGCCCTTCATGGCGGCGACTTCGGGCAGAAGATCGTCCAGCAAGCCGGTGGCGTCCAATAGTTCAAAGCCGCGGCGGGCGCCGCCTTCGGTCAAGATGCGGATGAGTTCGTCGCGCACGCGCTCCGCCGATACGGTTCGGATCAGGGCATGGTTACGGCGGATGGCCTCGAAGGTGGCCGGCTCGATTTCGAAATCCAGCCGCGCGGCGAAACGGACGGCGCGCAAGAGGCGGAGATGGTCTTCCCGAAAGCGGACTTCGGGATTGCCGATCGCGCGCACGATGTGCCGCTCCAGATCGGCCTGACCGTCAACATAATCCAACACGGCGTGTGTTTCGGGGTCCATCATCATGCCGTTGATGGTGAAATCGCGGCGCGCAGCGTCCTCGCGCGGATCGCTCTCGAAATGAACGCTGGTGGGGCGGCGGCCGTCGGCATAATCGCGGTCGCTGCGGAAGGTCGCCACTTCCACCTGCGCGCCTTCTTCGTGCACCAGCACGACGCCGAAGTGCGCTCCCACACAACCGGAGCCGGGGAATAGTTTCAGGATCTCGCCAGGAGGCGCATCGGTGGCAACGTCGAAATCTTTGGGCTTGCAACCGAGCAGGAGGTCCCGTACGCAGCCGCCCACCAGGTATGCCTGGCGCCGGGACGCGCGGAGGGTATGGATAATGCTGTTTGCGAGCGCTTCAGCTTCCATCGGTCTCCCACCCCTATGCTAATATGGGCTTGCCGAACTTCACCCGAAGGC
>CAZKQQ010000232.1:0-3975 GCA_964554945.1 uncultured Solibacteraceae bacterium
AGGACATCGCCCTTTCACGGCGGTAACGGGGGTTCGAATCCCCCTGGGGACGCCATACATCGATTGTGTCCAGACTTCCTCAAGATGAGGAGGAGGCTCGCTTCGCACTCCGGGCTGCTGCCGCGTTCCCTTTGGTGGTAAGCCGGTAAACCCAGGCCGGCCGGGCATTTAGTCCCGGCGGGTCACAGCGGACCGATAGGATGTAGCCCTCCACCTCGAGCAGATCCAGGCGGCGCTCCGCGCCTAAAGCAGGGCGGCCGATATCACCGAGCACAACCATCGACTTGAGAAGTTCAATATCCTGAGGATCGAGTTCGCGCTCCACTGATCGCCTCCGTTCGATTTTGCCGGTTCACTCCCTGCGGAGATTTGCCGGCGCCGGCTTAGTGACGTAGAGAGTATAGTGCGTCCCGATGCCAACCGGAAGGCGGGGTGGGCGCGCAGGTCGAAGCAGAGAAGCCGCTGACACGGTTACGTATCAGCGGCGCTATCCCGGCGCACACGGAGCAGATCGCGATCGGACGGAATCCGCGGATTGCTATTTGTCGGTCTTGTCAGTCGTGCCCGGAGCACCGGGGGCGGCGCCTGGATCGCCGGCGGCATTACCGACAAATAGCTTTCGTCCATCCGTGAAGGTAATGACGCTGCCATTGGCCCGGTTCGATCCATCTTTTGCCTGGAATCCTTCGACGACAATTTCCGTGCCGGCGAGCAACGAATATTTGGTAAAGCCGCGGCGGAGCAGCGAATTGGGAGCGGCGGCTTCTATCATCCAATTGGCGACCTTGCCATCATCACCCTTCACGTCGATGTGAATCCACGCGTGCGGGTTAATCCATTCCATCTTGGAAACGGTGCCTTTGAATTTGATCGGCTTGTTGGCATCAAACTCCGCGGCAAACGCATGATGAGCCCATACCGGCACAGCGGCCGACAGCAGAGCGCACGCGCCAAGAATCACTGCAAGTCTCTTACTCATAGCTGGTCTCCTTAAACGCCTCTATTTCTTCTTCGCGGCTTCGGCTTTCTCGACCGCACGGGCGCCGCTGAGGGAATCGAACATCGCGTAATTGCCCTCATGGCACGCATATTCGAAATTCTGATAACCGGGTTCCTGCGTGAGCGGGAACGCGACTTTGAACGGTTTCGCGTAGGTCTTCGGATCGTCGATGGTCACTTCATAGCGCATCTCGCTGGGGCTGACCCGCGTATAGCGCTCAGTCAATTTCAGCGCATCGCTGGTGGGCGTGCCGCCGCCATTGGGACCCATTCCGGTGCGATTGCCCAGAAAATTGGTGGTCTCGACAACCAGCGTGGCGCCTTCCCAATGGCCGCGCGCGTCGCCCATGTAGGAACGGATGCTCGAACTCTCGTGCGGGCGCCCGTCGGTCGGAATCACGCGGGCTTCATGAACCATCTCCTGCAGAATTGTCACGTAACCGGGCGCCTGTACAATCTGTTGTCCGTTTCCATAAATCACGGGAAAGATCGAGCCCGTCACGCCCCGGCTGATGCAGCGGATGTAATAGCTGAAGTCTTCCCACGAATCGGCTTTGGGATTGTTATTACCGGCGCCTTCCGGGATCCGGCGGGTCTTCGCTTCTGGAAGCATATCCGGCATACGGCCATCGGGCGGATCCACGATGAGCGAGGTCTGCTTGCAGGGCCGCCGCGCGCGCTCGCCCCAGTGGGCGGGCGGGCCGGTGCCCACTCGCTGATTTTCCGCCACGGTGTCCTTCAGATCGTTTTCCTTCTGTTTGGCGAGTTGCGACTGGCGTTGAGCAAGTTCCTCCTCGCTATAGTAAAGTTTCTCGCCGAGGTTGGCGGGCCGTTGGAGGGGCGTGCCGATGCAGTCGTCGCTGGTCCATGTTCCCTGCAAGTCGGGATCGCCCCACGGCGTCTTCGGCTGCGTCCAGTTCTTTGCTGTGGGCGCCGCTTTGGCGGCTTGCCCCCCGGCGGGCCCGGCTGTCAGAGCAAAGATAACAACCCCCATCGTCAACGCAGTGACGGATACATGAAATGGTTGTCTCATACCTTCTTCCTTCCTGCCTGCAATTCCCTATTCCTTAGCCGCGCTCCGCCGTTATCGGACCTCCTGAGACGCACACCACCCTACTTCTTCTTCAGATCACCGTATATCAGTTCTTCCACGTATTCCACGCATTTGAACTCGTTGAGCTGCGCGTTCTTTTCTTTACGCCGGTAAAAGACCGTGCTGATCTTCCAGGGACGGGTGTATATAGTCTTATCCTCGATAGTCGCCTGGTAATCGATGTGGTCGGCGTCGCTCAGCGTGAAGCGCTCCACCACGTGGGTATTGTCGGTTTGGAAATTTCCGGAACGGTCGAACCAGCTATTCCCATTCAATCCGCTGACATCGACCACCAGAGTGTCGCCTTCCCAATGGCCGTTCGACGTTCCCATCCACGTATCCACGGCGCCTTCCTTGAATTTGCCCATGTTCACGACGCGATTCGAAGTCGCATACTCGTACGCGAACGCGATGTCTTTCTGCGATTGAACGATCTGGAACGGAAACGCCATGTAATTCGCGCGCGGGATTCCCGGCATGTAGCACTTGATTTCGGGATCCAGCTTCATGCGATTCTGCTGGTTCTCTTTCTGCTTCGCGGCAGCCTCCGGCGTGTATGGAATATCACCGCCCTCGACGATTCCCTGCCCGGCTGGTTCGGCTCCGGTGGCGCCCAGTTGAAAGAATGGTCCAGCGTGCGCGCTGTGGTCGCGAATGTCCCAGTAAGCGGTCCCCAACGCCTGCCACAGACCGGTGAAGTTCGGCTTCCCATCCGGCAGGCGCGGGATGCGCGATGCCGCCGCCCGGGCCGGAGCCTGGCCACTGCCTGGCATCGCTGTCAAAACCACAACGAAAGCCGCGGATAGTGGAATCCATACCTGCCGTCGAAAAAGCATAACCCTCAGGCTCCTAAACGAGACTATTCTACTTCAGCCTTTGACCCGAGTCGCCCGACCGCAATCCAGACGCAACTCTATATAACGCCGCCGATGGGGCGTCTCGTTACAGGCTGCCCGGAGGCAGGCACAAGTGTCTCACATTATGAGGCTTAGCGGCTCCTTTGAAAGCGCTCGAGGCTGGCTGCCAACTCGAATTGGTGGAACTGATCCTCCAGTTGAGCCTCTGCTTCAGCTTTCGGATTCCTTTGGAGATAGGCACGGCAAGAGGCGATGGCCGGTTGCGGGTCAATGGGGCGCGCATCGGCAGGGCACTCCCGCACACGCTGGTCGAAGTTCCGGGCGTGGAACAGGCTCTGGCCGGGCAAAAACGAATATTCGAGGCTGTTGCGCGCCAGGTCTTTCAGTTCGCGATAACTCAAATGGTAATCGCGGGCGGCGCGCAGGAATTCGTGGCTCAAGTCGCTGCGGAAAATACCTTCGTCGTCGGTATTGAGCGATACCGGAACACCCGCTTGCCGGTAAGCCGTAAACGGAATCTCGCCGGCTTTCAAATTCTGAATGAGTTCTTCCGACGTCAGGCAGATTTCCACGAGGATGCCGCGCTCCTGCATTTCTCGCAACAGCGCGAGCCGGTCTGTCTCGTAGCGGAGGGCGGTGCCGTGGCCAATCCGCTCGGCGCGGCCGCTCCGGACCGACTCCGTAATATGGAACGTGAGCGCTGGCGGGACCTTGCCTGGCGCGGCGCCGAGAATTTGCGGTGTCATCTCGCCGGCGTGCAGCGTCACGTGCAGCCACGGCTTGCGCGACCGGAGAAAGTCGACCATCCGCAGGTGAAGCCGAAAGTCGCGGAGCGCAATCTGATCATCCTCGGCGCCCACGAGATTCAGGGCGACGATACGCGGATCCACGCGGGCCAATTCCGCGGCCATTGCAAGCTGCGAAAAGACCATTGGCGGAGGAGTGCCACGCACCACGCTGACGATGTAGCGGCGGCGGATCGCGGCGGCCTCCCTGGGACGGCGTTTCAATAACTCGCTCTCCATG
>CAZKQQ010000232.1:3985-10837 GCA_964554945.1 uncultured Solibacteraceae bacterium
GCAATGGTTCGCCTTGCCGATTCCACCAGTTCATGAAAGAGAGCGGATTTTTCCAGTGCGTCCGACCATTCCGTCAAGCTGCCTGTTGCCGGGAGCGAGGCCGCCAGTTTCGCGGGATCGGCGCCGGCGAACGGAGCGAGTTGCAGTTCCAGATACGTCAGGTTCTGCTGATACGCGTGAACCACGACGGTTTCCAGCTCGTCGCCCCATACGGGACCCGGTATGCGGATCTGCACATGCGAGAACCCCTGCGCGAAAAAATAATCGTGCGACCTCGGCTTGCCTCGGAGAGTCATGACATCGACGAACCGTTTATAGACCGGCCCCTGGTTCTGAAGCGTGGCGGCGGGCGCGGTTCCGGCCGGACAGGTGGGCGTCAGATTTTCCAATAGAAGGAGACGCTGCTCGTCCACACAAAACCCGCGGGCGATGGCGATCTCGATCCATTGCTCAGGGTAGACTCCTCCGCCCATGTGGTTGTGCAGGTCGCCGCCTTTCGGGAAGGATTGAAAGAAGGCCTCCCGCACCGCACCTTGGGGTAAGTGCTCATAGAGCTTCGCGGCCGACGGCTCGTCCCCGAGGGCCGGCCTATATCCGAGCAACCCGGACAGAATGATAATGGCGCGTGCGCTGGACAGAAGCACTGTTCCTTATTCTCACCCGGCGGCAGCCCGCCCGTCAGAGCCCCGGCACGCTTGACCGTTTGCCTTCCGCGGCGATACCATAACCCCGAACTCCAGATCCCGGCAGCAAATCACCGGGCGAAAGGCGGCACACCTTTTATGAGGACAGGGCTGGTTCTCGGTTTCTGCCTCGCCGGCACTCTGCTGGCCCAGCACTCCTTCACGCCCGCCGATGTGGAAAATGGCGCGCGTCTCTACAGCGGCAACTGCGTGAATTGTCACGGGCCGGATGGTGACTTCATCCCCGGCGTCGACTTCTCACACGGCAAGTTCATCCGGGCTGTTTCCGATGAGGATATCGCCCGCGTGATCATTCAGGGTGTTGCCGGCGCAGGCATGCCGGCGCACAACTTTACCGGAGCACAGGCTGACCTCGTGGTTGCGTACTTGCGATCCCTGGCAGCTACGGCCAGCCATTCCTCCGCGGCAGCCGGCGACAAAGCCAGGGGCAAAGCGGTTTTCGAAGGCAAGGGCCAGTGTCTTACCTGTCACCGCATCGAAGGCAAAGGTTCGCGTGTTGGTCCGGACCTCAGCGACATCGGCACCTTCCGGCGAGCCGGCGAATTGGAAAAATCGCTGCTCGATCCGAACGCCGATATTGCGCCCGTGAACCGGTTCTTCCGAGTCGTCATGAAAAATGGCACAACCTTCACCGGCAAGCTCCTTAACCAGGACACCTTCACGATGCAGTTTATGAACTCCAACGAGCAGTTGGTCTCTCTCCAGAAGTCCGATATCCGAGAGTGGTCATTCGTTACCAAGTCTTCAATGCCCTCGTATAAGGACAAGCTCAGTTCGCAGGAACTAGCCGATGTTGTCAGCTATCTGATCTCACTGAAAGGGGTGGACAGGCCATGAACGCACGCGTACTCCTGCTCGCTTTGGCCGCCGGGCCGCTCCCGGCGCAGGTTTCCTTCGATCGCATTTTGCGGGCCAACCAGGAGCCGCAGAACTGGCTGACCTATTCCGGCACCACGATGAGCCAGCGCCATAGCCCGCTGACACAGATTACTCCGGAGAACGTCAAGAATCTCGAACAACAGTGGGTGTTCCAGGCGCGGTCGCTGGAGAAATTTGAAGCGACGCCGCTGGTGGTCGATGGCGTCATGTATACCGTGCAGGCGCCGAATGACGTGATGGCGCTCGACGCCGTGACTGGCCGCCTGTTCTGGACCTATTCGTATACGCCGGCTCCGGAGGCGCGCCCCTGCTGTGGCCGCGTCAATCGCGGGCTGGCGATTCTCGGCGACACGTTATACATGGGGACGATTGACGCGCGCCTGCTGGCCATCGACGCGAAAAATGGAAAACCTTTGTGGAGCGCGCAGGTGGCCAAGCCCGAATCCGGCTACGCCCTGACGCACGCTCCGCTGGTTGTCAAGGACAAGGTGATCGTCGGCACGGCGGGCGGCGAGTTCGGCATCCGCGGCTACATTGCCGCTTACGACGCCAAAACCGGAAAGGAAGCCTGGCGCTTTTACACAGTCCCCGGCCCGGGCGAACCCGGACATGAAACGTGGCAAAACGATGCATGGAAGACCGGTGGCGGCTCCGTTTGGGTGACTGGTTCCTACGATCCCGCGCTGAACCTCACGTATTGGGGAATTGGCAACCCCGGCCCCGACTGGAACGGCGATCCGCGGCCCGGCGACAATCTTTACACGGATTCGGTCGTGGCATTGGACGCGGACACCGGGAAGCTGAAGTGGTATTACCAGTTCTCGCCGCATGACGAGTTCGATTATGATTCGGTGCAGGTTCCGGTGCTTGCGGATATGGACTGGCAGGGCAGTCCCCGCAAAGTGATGCTCTGGGCGAATCGCAACGGGCTTTTCTACGTGTTGGACCGCACCAGCGGTCAATTTCTGATGGGCAAACCGTTCGTCAAGGTGAACTGGATGGACGGCTTCGACGAGAAGGGCCGCCCCAAGCGAGTGGCGGGCAAGACGCCGAGTGCCGAAGGCACACAGATCTTCCCCGGCAACCAGGGCGGCACCAACTGGTATTCCCCGTCCTACAGCGCGCGCACCGGACTCTTCTATATTCCATCCTGGGTTGAGTACGATTCGACTTATTTCAAAATCCCCGCTGAGTACAAAGAAGGCGAGCGCTATACGGCGGGTGCTCCCCGCTCGACGATCGGAGGCAGCAATGCGCCGAACGGGCCCTTGACGCGCCTCGAACAGGAGGGCTACGGCGCCGTCCGGGCGATGGATCCGAAGACGGGCGCCATGAAGTGGGAATTCAAGATGGCGGACGTGACCGATGCGGGAATTCTTACCACGGACTCCGACCTGCTCTTCAGCGGCGGACGCGACGGGTACTTCTTCGCGCTCGACGCGCGCAACGGCGAGTTGCTTTGGAAGGTCAGTGTCGGCGGCCGGGCGCAAAACGGCCCCATGAGCTACTCGGTAAACGGCAAGCAGTATGTTGCCTTCGCCGCCGGAAATTCGCTGTTTAGCTATGCGCTGAGATGATTCAGCGACTCGCAATCAGGCTGGGCTTGCCACTGCTGGCCCTTTCCACTCTGCCAGCCCAGCAACTCTCCGATGCGATCCGCGTCCGGTTCGCCACTTTCCCTGGCACGGTGTCCCTGTATGCCAAGAATCTGGATACCGGCGAGGCTGTGGGCATTCGCGAGTCCGAACCGGTTCGCACCGCCAGCACCATCAAGCTGCCGATTCTCTGCGCGGTCTTTGACGCGATCGCGCGCGGCCAGGGGAAGTGGACGGAGCCGCTCACCGTGGCCGCGGCCGAAAAAGTCACTGGTAGCGGCATCATTGGAAGTGAAATTTCCGACGGCGTGCGGCTTCCTTTGCGCGACGTGGCTCATCTGATGATCGTCCTGAGCGACAACACAGCCACCAATATGATCCTGGAGCGCTTTACCGCTGATGCCGTAAATGCTTATCTGGACAGGATCGGTATCCGGACTACGCGGTCGCTGCGCAAGATCCGCGGCGACGCGAACGATCTCAAATCGCCGGCCGGTTGGTCCGCGGCGGGCAAGCTCCCTGAAAATCAGAAATACGGCATCGGCGTCTCCACACCGCGCGAGATGGTTGCCATTCTCGAAAAACTGGAACGTGGCGAGATCGTAAGCGCCGACGCTTCGCGCGAGATCCTCGCCATTCTCAAGCGCTGCCAGGATTCAACCGGCATCCGCCGGCGCCTCGGTGACGTGCCCATCGCCAACAAGACCGGCGCACTCGACGCGCTGCGTTCCGATGTGGGCATCGTCTATTCCAAGGGCGGACGGATCGCCATGGCGATTACAGTCGAGGGCATTCCTCAGGTGGATTACTCTCCGGACAATCCGGGCGTCCTGCTGATTGCCGACCTGGCGAAGATGCTGGTGGATGGTCTGGAAGCGAAGCGCTGAGACGGCTCGCGGATCGCGCGTTATGACTCGTTCGCGATGACGATCTCAACGCGCCGGTTGGCGGCGCGGCCTGCCGCCGTTTCATTCAAATCCTTCGGCCGGTTTGCTCCGTCACTCGAAACGGACAACCGCGATTCGGGAATACCGTATTCCCGAGTCAGCAGTTCGAGTAAACGCAGCCCGCGCGCGGCGGCCAGTTCCCAGTTGTTGTGAAAACGGCGATTCGAAACCGGAATGTTATCGGTATATCCGACGAGCGTTACCTGGTTGGGCAGGTCGCGGATGGTGGCCGCAATTTTTTCTACGATCGGACGAGCATCAGCGCTGACTCGATCGTCGCCGGAGGCGAACAGAACTGCCTGTGGGAGACTGACCACCACGCCTCGCGCTTCGCGGTGAACATCGATTCCCTCTTGCTCGAGACGGCGCTGCAGGTCGGCAAGCGGCGGCGGAGGAGCAGTCGCGAGTGGCTGCGCCATCGCAATAGGGAGAGCCGGCACGGTAGATGGCGCGGCCGAGGCCGCCGGAGCAGCCGTCTTCGGAAGCCTCATCGCTGCGTAGATAAAGAAAATCAGCAGGATCGTCAAGACGTCGACGTAGCTGACCATCCACCGGTCGCGGCCGCGGCTATCCGGGTCGAGATATTTCGGTTTCACTTACTTTCCGATTCGTGCAGAAAAAAACTGAGCCGCTCCTGCACAAGCGAAGGGTGCATCTTGTCGAAGATGCACATCATGCCTTCCATAATCATCTCGTGGGTCTCGAAGGCCTCCGCCACGCGCGCGCGGATGCGGTTCGCCGTGGGGAGCAGGATCAGATTAGCCAGGGCTAGTCCGTAAATCGTGGACACGAAGGCCGTGCCCACTCCGCTCGCCACCGATTGGAGGCTCGCGAACTGGCGCAGGACGTCGATGAGGCCCACGATCGTTCCCAGCACGCCGATCGTTGGGGCGAACCCGCCCGCCACTTCCAGAACCTTCGCATCACTTTCGCCCTGCCGCTCGCGCAGGCGCAGCTTCATTTCCAGCGCCGATCGGAGCTTGTCCCGCTGCTGTACGTCCAGCGTAATCAACAGCGATTCTCTGAGGAACGGAGTTGTTGCCTGACCGATCAACGGCTCGAGGTTAAGCACACCCAACGCACGGGCCCGCTTCACGTAGCCCATGATCTCTTGCATAAGCGCTTGCCGGTCGATGTCGGGCGCCCATAGAAGTTCCGCTACGCGGCGCGCCGAATTGACCAACCCCGTACGCGGCGTGGTCACGATCACGACGCCGAGGGTCCCACCCAGCACGATCAGGGCTCCGGTCGGCTGAAGGAAATACGTGGCCTTTACACCGGTCGCTGCAATCCCGGCAATCGTGGCAGCCAACGCCACGGCAATACCGAAAAACATCGACACGTCAAGCCGTCGTGTCCGCGCCGCCTTCTGCGCCCGCGGGACTTCCTTCAATACCGCCGTGGACGTCGACATAGTCACCGGACCAGTGCACTTTCTATTCCAGGCTCTGGATAGGCCAAACAAAGCAGATCCGGCCGAGACCCCTGACAAAATCATGCACAGCGTCAAAGTCTTGACACCGGCGCCATATTGATGGATTCAGGATGTCGGGGGAGCCGCGGTCGCTTTTTTCAAAAATCGATTAGACGATTCTTTGACGGGCTTGCTTCAGGATCTCGTCGTACTCCTGATTCCAGGTATCGTTGGCCAAGCTGTCTGACTCGTCTGCAAACAGATTCGATATTCTTGCGTGGAGTGGGTCGAGCAGAGAGAGCGTGTTCAGAATCTCGCTGAGCAAAACCATTTCCGCAAGAGCTGAAGTGGGTCTGATGAGTTGCCGTCGGCTGATTCCGGTGGCCATCTGCGTGGTGGTCATTGCATGAGCGAGTATACCAGAGAAGATCTTTCGGACAGCCTCGGCGACGAGTACTCAAGTCCTACGCATCCGCCACCAAAGTACTAAGGGCACGCGGAGAATTCGGTCTTTCCGCGGTCGCGAGAAACCCTAACAGTACTAATCCAACGGAGGAGCCAGTCTCCCTAGTCGAAGGCTCCGGGTACCAGCTTATTGCTTTCTGGGTGGAGGTACGACTTTCAGGTCGGCCTCCGATTCAGTCTGGCTCTTGGTCGGCACGACTTTGTCGGGATCGATCCGTACCATCATATACGTGATGTGATCGGGGATGTCCGTGAACAAATGACCCGTTCCCGCTGGAATGACGATCATGTCGCCCGGCTTCAGATGGGTGGTCATCGGCTCCCGGATCGAATCGGAGTTGTAGCCGGGCCCGTTCTGCAGGACCACGGTTTTCTCATCGGGCGGCCGTTTGACCGGGTTGACCAGATCCGGTCCCGTCAACAGCGTGGCTTCGCCATCGATCACGTGATAGACCTCGCTCACCTGCTCATGCTCGGCAACGGCTCCTTTCCGGACGCTCCCCGGCAGCAGTTTGCCGCGTGTGACCATGCCGATGCCGACCTGTATCTTTCCGACATCAATCGAGCGAACCTGCTGATCGACAATCCCGTACTTAATGGCCTTGGCGGTATACGCATTCAGCTCGCTGACCGGGATATAGGTGGCTGGACAGTGATTACAGGTCGGCCTGGGACCTCCCTGCTGCGCGGCCAGCGCGAACACAACACCAGCGCCGAGCATGATCCTGACTGGAAGCTTTCGTTTCTGCATTTCCGCTCCTTTCGATGGTTGAGGTGAAGTTCCAGTTAGACTATCGCGGCCGGATCGGAGAATCAACCGCATATTCCTCCGGGGAATTGCAATCTCA
>CAZKQQ010000233.1:0-10827 GCA_964554945.1 uncultured Solibacteraceae bacterium
GTCATAGCGGTGTGGGACCCTGGGCGTGCGACACGCAGTGTATCGGTTGGGGCCGGGGCAATACGCCGCTCCCCTTTGTGCTGGTTCAGGACGTCGCTCAAGCGCTGGCTGCGGCCGTTGACACGCCCGGAATCGAAGGGATGAGTTTCAATCTCGCCGGTGATGTGTATCTGACGGCAAGGGAATTCGTGAGCCTTCTCGCGAAGCGTTCCAACCGGCGGTTCCGTTTCTATCCTCAATCGTTGTTCAAGCTGCAGTTGATTGAGATTGCAAAATGGACTTTGAAGGTAGCGGCGCGCAAGCAGAATAATCCGTTCCCCAGTTTTCGCGATCTGAAGAGTCGAGCTCTGCGTTCGGGGCTGGACTGCTCGGCCGCCAAGCAAATGCTCGGTTGGAAGCCGAACGGCGATCTTGACGTATTCCTGGAAGAGGCCATCGATTCTCACCTGACGCCCATCCCTGCAGGAGACCTTCGGCTTCTGGCGGAGCTGCCGGTTTCGTGATTCTGGCGTGACCGGAAGCCTTCATATTTTCCACGTATTCTCGACGTTCTGCGCCGGCGGGCCGCAGGTCCGTACGTGCACCATCATGAATGCGCTTGGCCCCGGCTTCTCCCATACTATTACCGCGACAGACGGTAACTTTGCGGCGGCGGAAAAGATCGCACCCGGTGTTTCCTGGCGCATCCTTCCACCGCCTCCCGGAAAGCGGAAATTGTGGTACGCCCTGCCATTTTCGAAGATGTTGCGCGAGGTTCGGCCCGACTTGCTGGTGACCTATAACTGGGGAGCGATGGATGCGGTGCTGGCATCTCGGATCGCACCCGTCTGCCCCGTCATTCACGCGGAAGACGGTTTCAGTGCGGACGAGGCTACCCGCCTGAAACTGCGGCGAGTCTGGATGCGACAGCTGGCGCTGAACGGGGTGCAGGCGGTGGTAGTTCCTTCCCAAACGTTGGTGAGGCTTGCCATCTCGCGTTACGGAGTGCGCTCTGACAAAGTCCTCTGGATCCCGAACGGCGTGGACACACAGCGCTTTCATCCGTCACCAAATCAAGAATGGCGGCAGGCCCGAGGGATTTCTGAAAAAAGCCTGCTGTTCGGATATATCGGACGGCTGGGAACCGAAAAAAATCTGGGTATGATGCTGCGAGCCTTCGCTCGACTGGATCGGCCGGATACCAGGCTGGCACTCATCGGGGAGGGTGCATGCCGCGGGGAACTCGAGGAACTCGCGAGGACTTTGGAGATCGCCGACAAGGTCCTATTCACCGGGCCCATAGAAAACATCGCCCCCTGTTATCAGGCGCTGGACGTGTTCCTGATGTCATCGACAACCGAACAAATGTCCATCGCGCTGCTGGAAGCAATGGCGACAGGCCTGCCAGTAATCTCAACCGATGTAGGCGATAGTGCGAACGTTTTAGGGGACCCCGGTGCGCCGGCGGTCGTGCCGTCCGGGGATCTGGAGGCGTACGCGAATTCGCTGCGCGCCATCAGCGCGGACGCCGCCCTGCGGTCAAGGCTCGGGACAGCCAACCGCGATCGATGCGTACGCGAATACTCGCTGGATGCAATGATCGCCGAATACCGACGGCTGTACGAAAAAATGGCGCAGCGCCATTAAGTCCGCTGGCGTCCGGCCAGAGTGCCTTCGAGGATCTGTTCAAACTCGCCGCCAACCTGTGTCCATCCGAAACGATCGGTCACCATTTGCAAGGCGGATTCGGAAATGTGCTTCCGCGTATTTTCCTGTTCCAATACGAGCAGACATGCAGCGGCAAATTCCTCGGCGCTATCGGCGAGAAGAATGTTTTTACCGTGCTCAGCCACAAGACCTTCTGCACCAACGACGGTGGAAATCTGGGGTGTTCCCGCCGCCATGGCCTCATAAATCTTCAAGCGTGTGCCGCCGCCAACTTTCAGGGGTACCACGGCGGCGCGCGCACCCCAGAGGTAGGGCCGGATATCAGGCACGTCGGCCCGCAGCAGAATTCGCGGATCGGCTCCCACGAGCCGATGGATTTCCGGTCCAGGCCGGCGACCGACTACGGCCAGGGTGCAGTCCGGCTTTCGTTCGCGAATCCGTGGTAGCACCTCCGCGATGAACCATGCTAATCCATCAATATTTGGTATCCAGTTGAGAGACCCCGTAAATACGAGGTCGGAAGTTCGGTCCGCGTGGTCCGGAGGCCGAAAGAAATCCACATCGACACCGGTGGAGACGGAGGTGACGCGGCTCACGCCGAACATCGTGCGCATCAGTTCCGCATCCGGTTCACTCACGGCGATAACATGCTTTGCGGTGCGACAGATATTCCGCTCAAAGGCGCACATTCGCTGCGCCTGCTGGCGATAGTTCCACCGTCGGAGCCGTGAAGAAGATTCGTCGGCCATACGACGCCAAATCACCGTTTCCACGTTGTGCTGGAACAGTACGACGTCTTGCATATCACGAACGTTAATTGCCATCGAAACGAAATCGCAGACTATAACGTCATAACCGCCGCTATGCGCATGGTCGCGTATCAATCGCTGCATGGCTGAGGATCGATCCCGAGCGATCGTCAAAGGCAATCTGGAAATCGTGTTTCCCAGCGCTTGGAGTAAGAACTCGACAGATCCTCTGTCGGGCAGAGTGTGAGCGATACGGTCCGCTGAGCTGCAGTATTCGGACATGCGCGCCACCCCTTCCTCCTGACCGGGGAGCTGAAAGGCGAGGACGTGTATCCGATGGCGCCGGTGCAGCTGGCGCAAAATGCCCAACGACCGGATTTGCCCGCCGGCTCTGGTAGGATGCAGCAAAAACGGACTGATCCAGAGAATCTTCATGCGATTTGTTGGATCTGACGATGCTTCCCACGTGCCAGAGCCCATCCGCGCAGTAATGCGTGGCATTGCTGGACGCTCAGGGGCGGGAAATCAGGTGGCCTATATCGGCGCACTCGCTTGATAACGGTTCGACCGCTATACGGCCACTTTCCGGGCGGTTAATTGCGATTCGGCCGGCTGCATCGCACGTCTGGCCTTTCTCTCGTGGTGCCAGTGTACAAGTCTCTCCAAGCCCTGGGCCAGGGCAGTTACTGGCTCATATCCCAGCAGCCGGTTGGCCTTTTCAATATCGGCGTACGTTATCGGGACGTCGCCAGGCTGCTCGGGCATCCAGTGTAAATCGGCCTTCTTGCCGAGCGCGTGTTCAATGCTCGCAATTAAGGACGTGAGCCGTACGGGGCTCGAATTACCAAGGTTGAAAACGTCGTAGCGGCAATCGTGATTCATCGCCGCGACGATTCCATTGACTGTATCGCCGACGAAAGTATAATCACGGCCGCTGGTTCCATCGCCGAAGACGGGTATCGGCCGGCCCTGGTCAATCATCTCTGTGAATTTGCGGATGGCCAGATCCGGACGCTGTCGCGGACCGTAGACTGTGAATAAGCGCAGGCAAACGATCGGCAGGTTGTACAAATGTGAGTAGGTATAGCAGATCTTTTCGCCGGCGAGTTTGGTGGCGGCATAAGGCGAAATCGGGAGATTCGCCTCGTCGGCCTCACTGAAGGGGACCCGATTGGCGATCCCGTAAATTGAACTGGAGGACGCAAACACAAACTTTTTCACACCGGTCAGCCTGGCCGATTCGAGCAATACCATGGTTCCGCGAATGTTGACCTTTTCGTAAAGCAAAGGCTGTTCGAGAGAAGGCCGTACCCCAGCGCGCGCGGCTAAATGGACCACGACTTCCGGACGATGCTCCTGGAAAATGCGGGGGATCGCTCCCTCGTCCGTAATATCTGCATGATGGAAGGACACGCGGCCTTGAGTCTGCAAGGCAGCCAGATTCTCACGTTTCTCACTCGGTGGGTAATAGTCGTTCAGGTCATCAATCACGGTCAGCGTGCAACCGTCGCGGAGCAATCTTTCGCAGAGAGTCGATCCGATGAACCCGGCGCCGCCGGTCACTAATACTTTCATAAGCGTCAATTCACTCCGTTCACTGTTTGAGTCAGTTGCTGAAGGACTTCAACCGCTACTTGCTGCCAGGATCTGGACTGGCCCCATTTGAAAATGGCCTGCCGATCCCAAGATTTTGTGAGCGCCTGCTCGATCGCGTGATCGAGGGCGGCCTGATTGCCGGCCGGTATGACAAAACCGTACTCCGATCCGGGGAGCATGTCTGGTACGCCGCCAACATCGGTTGCCACGACGGGGGTACCACAGGCGAGGGCCTCATTCACCACGTTGGGCGAGCCTTCTCGCGTGCTCGCCAGGCATAAAACGTCAGCGGCCGACATGAGCTGCGCGAGAAGTTCCGGAGGGAGGGGACCTGTAAAGCGCACCTGGGCGCCCAGACCCACTTCCTCGACAAGCCGGTGCAGCATCTGCTCGCATCCGCCTTCCGCGCCCGGGCCTCCGGCAATCACCAGGTGCGTGCCGGCGCCGCGCAGACGCAAATTCCTGACGGCCTCGATAACCCGGTGATGGCCCTTCCTTTCGATGAGAGAACCGGCCGACAGGACAATCCGTGAGTCAAGGGGCAAATTAAATTGGCGACGTGCCGCCTCTCGGTCGCGGGGATAAAACACGGCAGTATCGATCCCGTTCGGGATTGTCCGGACCTTCTGCGGCCGGGCTCCGCATGCGATTGCGAACTCGCGTAGCCGTTCCGATACAGCGATGATCGAGTCGGCGCGGCGGATCGCCCAACGCAAGGCGTGGCGGCGAAAGAAATACTCTGCGTGCATCGGTTCATTTCCACGCAAGGTAATCGAGAAAGGACAACCAAAGACGGCGGCGATGAGGGCCGCCGTGACTCCATCCGGGAATCCGAAGTGGGCGTCCAGGATGTCGAATTGGAACCGCTGGCGCACTCTCCAGACCACAGGCAACATCTGAACAAACAGAAAGAACGCGTTCAGAGCGCCGCCCAAAGGTGGATAGAACCAGCGAGGATGCCACACTTCCAGCGAACTTGTGCTCTGTCCGGAAATTCGGGTGACGCGGAACCGGCTACGAGCACGGTTGCCGAACTCCAGCAATGCTACGGGGGCGACCACCACCACCGAAGCGACGGCTGACAAGCTCTCCAACCGAGAGCGAACGAACGTCCCCAATTGCGCCTGAAGAGGGTTAGGGTAGGTGCAACTCAAGCTCAGCACGCGCAACCGGCCACATGCAGGCGAGACATTGGCCCGGCCGGCTTCGGCCGTCAGCGCCTGGCCACCATTAGTAGTAGATCTTTGGGGTGCCAATTCGAGTCCCGTCAACCGGTTACCCTCTGGGAGTTCCTTTGGGATTGAGGCACCTACAATGCCAATTGCTCAGCCTCGATGTCGCGGCAGAACGCGCCAAGACGGAGACACGAATCCCACCGTTTGGCACTTCAGCCAAAAAACTTGCCCCGCCGCCCGCGAGCTTGTGGAGCTGTGGGATCTGTCGGCGCCAGCCCTTTTTTACGAGCGCCGAGGCAACGGGAACGTTAACCTCGTTGGCCTTTATGCCAGGTTTGGTAATCGCGCCCCTTTTGCCCGGTGAGGACAGCCTTTGCGTACTTCAGCGATTTCTTAAGCGGGGCTGGCACGAGCTTGCTGACCGCCTTGGCGAATTCGGTCGACCGGCGTTGCTGGTAAGAGACATCCGGCATAAAGCCTTCGGGCCACTCAGGAACGGGGGTGGAATTGAGTTTCGGAGTCACGGCCACCGTGGCCGGTCTCCCTTTCACGGCTACTACGGTCAGGCGGTCGGATGGCTTGTGAACTTCAAACGGCATCTGACAATCGTATGCCGACGTGAAGCCGCTCACTGTAATCAGGTTGTACAGCGACGGCCGTGTGATCCAGAAGCTTCTTGGGTTGTCAAGGGATGCCCACTTATCCTGTAAGCGCTCTTCGACACTGGCCGTCGGTTTGTGTTCGTGCATGAAGCGCCCGCCATACCGATGATTCCTATAATTCTGGGGTGCCAGGTCCTTGACACCGACGAACGTATCGATCACGGCAATTTTCCGGCATACCGAGCCGATTCGTTCCACGAACTGAAATACATCGGGTGCGTCCAGATGATACAAGATTCCGAGGCAGAGGACGACGTCGAACTCGCCGTATTTCTCGGGGCTGAGATTCCTGACATCATCCTGCACGAACGTCAAACGCTTCAGCCCTAGCGCTTCCTGTGCGAACCGCGCCTTTTGAATATTCGCTTCCCGGCCTTCGATGCCGACGACCTCGGCTCCTTTGAGAGCGAACTCGACAGCATACTGTCCTTCCAGACAGGCCAAGTCCAACACGCGCAAATTTTCGACCGAGCCGCCGGCCCAATCTGTCACGATCTGAACCACGCGACGCAATTTTTCGGAGACCCAATTCGGGTCGATGGTGTAGATACCTTCGGCAAGCTGGACATTGTGATCCGTCCACTGGCCATACTGCTTGATAATATCCGCGCGCCGCGCCGCCAAATCCAGCGTCTTCATATTTCCTCCCGGGAAGTCAACTTCGTCTATGCGTTTGCTACCGCTCGAGTCTCAGGTGGAACACCGCTGGATTCCTTCAAATCTTTTGCGAAGTCACCCACCAAGTAAATTGTCCAAATCAGAATGGCCGCGTTCAACACGATTGCCGTCGCCGGTGGTCCCGAGTACGACAGAAGGGCAGCCCCGATCAGCGCCGATACCGAGCCCACCAAGCCGGTCACCACATATACTTTCGAATACGTGGAATATCTGCCGGAGACCAGCAGGAAACGCAGCCGAAACAAATTAGCATTCCAGAAGAAATTCCCCACGACAATCAGCCGAAGCGCCCAAATGGTCTCCGGATAGATTTTCCCGGCAGCGATTCGCACGATAAGCGGAGCGAGTTGCCAGCAGATCGGGACCGACGCGGCATACGCCCAGTTCGTGTATCGCTGGAATCGCATCGTGAGCCGATAACTGCCCTGCGGATCCTTCGAAAACATGCTGCACAACCGGGGGTATGCCGCGGCAATGAACGCGTGCAGCGGAAAAGCCTGCATCATAGACCCAATGCGCTCGGCAATGGCGTAGTATCCAGTAATTGTCGGACCGGCCAGCAGCCCGAGCGCGAAGGTGCGCGTTGAACTATAACTGCTCATCGTCACGTATGAAATAAACGTGTGGAACCCGGTACGGAGTTGAATGCGCCATTCTGGGCCGGAATATTTCCAGCGAATCCCGAACTGCCGGAGTGCGAGTACAAGACCACTGAGGCCGGCAAAAATCTCGCTCGTTGACCCCAACAGCGGCACGAGAAAATATTGCTCCTGATGCCGGATTATCGTAAAGATCAGAATCGCATAGCAGGTCTTCGCGCCCAGGCCTAAGGCCGTGATGTATCGCATCTGTTCCATCCCCTGGAAAAACCAGGTAAGCGAGAGGGCGTTCGCGATCACCGAACCAAACCCGAAGAGTGCGATTAACCAGACGGCGCGCAGCGGCGGGCTGACCAGCAGAATCGTACCAGCCGTCACGAGGCTAGCCAGCATGAGGCAGAACTTGATGAGCAGGATGGCCGAAACCACCTCCGACAGACGGCGCTTGTCCTCCCGTACGAGGGCGACCTCGCGCGCCGCCGAGATCGTGAAGCCGTAATCGGTGATTGTTATGAAGTACTGGATAAACGCGGTGGCAAACGCAATAATGCCGTACTTCTCGGCTCCGAGGACGCGGACGAGATAAGGGAATGTCAGAAGCGGTAAAAGATAGTTGAAAACGTCAAGCGCGGCGAGCGAAAAAAAATTCCAGGCAACTACCGCTTTACCAGTCATTTGCGAGGAATTCCCAGGCTGCCTACTGATTCTCCACACCGAGTCTGACCATCCCGCGATTACGACTACTCACCGCAAGCTCTTTTAGAATTGTTCCCACTTTTTTTCCATACACCGGAAACGAACAATGCGTCTCGCAGAACTGCCTCGCGTTCTGCCCCAGCTCTCGTTGGGTTTCCGAATCACTCAACAAATGCAGAATGGCATTGCGCAGAGCGATCGGATCCTCCGGAGGCACCACCCACGCGGTCCGCCCATGTGTGACGTAATCCCTAATGCCCGCTGAGTCGCTCACGATTACCGCTTTTCCCATAGCCATGGCCTCGAGCAGAGCATTGATCCCGCTGGGATGAATTGCTCTATGCAATGGGACTACCACAATTCGCGCTTGGAGGTAACGTTCTCTCAGATCGTGGTAGGGGATCCACTCGCGATGGATCTGAAGATTCTCGGGGACACTTACGCCAATGGGCTTACGGGTGTACACGGCAGCGTTGACGGCTACCCCATCGAGAGCCCTGCATAACGTCTCGAAATCTCTGCTGATGTCGCCGCCAACCGAGATCACCTGCGCCGCGTGCGCCGGAAGCCTATTGGTACTCCGTGAGGGGTCGAAGAACTGAGTGCTGATGCGATGATGCAGAAAGCTGGACGGGACGCCGTCGCCATATTCGGCCTTCAGATACTCCTCCTGAACCCTGCTATAGACGATCACCCGTTCCACATAGGGAAGAACCCAACGTTGCAGGCGCTGGCGTGCCGGGTATTCAGGCCCGAGGGCGGGGTCGATGATTACGACGGGCTTTCTAAGCGCCAGGAGCCGCTTCAGAAGCACAAACCAGAAACAAGAAGATTCGCCGATCGAGACCACTACGTCGACTTTGCGGTAGACTCGCAGGAGCCGCAGCGTGCGCAGAAGGTCCATACCGGACAATAGCGATCCGCGCCGAAGAAATGGATTTAAAGGATAAGGCATGGGGTCCAGGACGACCGTGCCAATGTCTTCGTCAGCAAGCGCGCTAAGCCCGTCCATCTCCTCGTACTGATCGGGAGCGGCTAAGGAGTCCTGGATCTTTTGCAGCCGCCGGTGCGGCCACATTATCGCTGCTATCACGTTACCCATCCCGTTAGAGAAGATCGGCGCTAGTACCAGAGGTCCCGAGATGATTTCGAGGACCGGATCTGCCCGAAAGTGATCGAGGCAGACCCGGTATTTGATAGCAAGTGAAGTGCCGTCCGGAATCGACGCAGAGCTCGGTGACACCGCCCGACGTCTACAACCTAAGCTATGGACAGAAACCCGTCAATGCTGCGTTTACTACGAGTTGGACGTCAATTACGTTGCAGGCTCCGTCCCTATTCACATCTCCGGCGCTACATGCTGCGAGGGCTAGAGCCTGGTTAACGGCAGCCTGGTAGTCCGCCGAATTGACCAGACCGTCCCCATTCACGTCACACTTGGATACGGGCGTCCCTCCACTGGGCGGCGGCACCGGCCCAGGGGGTATCGCGAGCGACCGGGGAATGATCGCCCACTTCGGATTGTCATTCATGTTCGCGGTCAACCCGCTGGCATTCGATACCGCTATGGTGCTCTGTAGCCATGTCCAGGCGGCTTGCCCAGTGAGGGTTCCGGAAGCGAATGGCGTGAGATAGCTCGAACCTGTGTAGGCGATTGCCACGTATCCGAAATCGGCATCCACTGGGCTGGCAACATCGAAAGGAAAGCCGCTATTGCCCATCGTACCCAGATAGCTGGTCTGAAAGGCGCCCAAGACACTCGCCCAGGTCGTAAAGTACGGGTGATTCGCCGCGGTCGAAAGAACGGGATACGTGTAAGACGCAATCAGGAATGGCTTATAAGCAGGATTCAGGATCTCGTTAATGATATGCTGCGCAGTAAATTCGACGCTTTTGGCTACGGGAAATCCCAGCTCCTGAAGGTGCCCAAGCACCATCATCCACATATTGGTTTCCCATGGATTGTTATCGTGCTGCACTTGTGAACATATCTCCTCCGAGCTGCTGCACCCGGTATCGATAGGATTGAACATCATCGGGAATTGTAATGGATTGGAATAGCCGTATCCGAACGTATTCCGGCCGGCATACCAGGGGGATGTAGTTTTTGGGTCATAGAAGCTGCCAGTTGTAATGTTGTACTGGCCCTCTCTGACCGCCAGATTGTAATTCATCTTTTGATTGAAATACGTCTGTTCTGGAGTTGCGTCCGGCGCCATGAACGCGGTGTTTCCAAGATTCCGTATCGACCAGGAAAGTCCGCGGAACTGCACCGAACCCTCGTGAATGATACCCCAGGTGCCACAGCGGCCGTAGATCCAGCAAGTAGATCCGGATGCGGCTACGTCCTCAGCACCCCAGAAATACATTTCCTCCAGAAAGTAATATTCGCCCGTGATCAGATAAGGCAGAAACGCGAACTCCGACTGGTGTGCCAGGTCTGGCGTCCACTGATTTGCCGCGGTGCCATCGAAGGTCGTGGAACAACCTAGATACCAGTCCAGTTTGCACTTCAGCGTCCCCACAGGTGTTACGGTATCTGGCGCCGATGACTGGTCTTTGTACAGCGTATTCGTAGTCGGTCGTCCATCGACTGATAGAGGCCGGCCAAATGCATCAACGGTCTTGTTGTCATCAAAGCAGCGGCTGGAAGGGCATGGTTGCCCACCGCCGCTGGTCTGTGATTCGCGATAGTGCATGGGAACGTGCCCTGACACGTCCGCGTTCCCCAGTAGAACGGTGTAAAGCCCTGGATCAAATGTATAGAGGTACTGAGTCGCCCACCTCTCGAGAAAACCCAACTCTGGGCGCCCCCCAGTCGTTCCGAAAGCCGTTTGATATTGTCCGGAACCCATGATGTCGCCGTGGTCCGTGGCATTGAAAGCGTTTATAGCGGCAGAGATGCCGCTGGACGACACCACTTTCGTCGTGTCGTAGCTCGGCAGGACATTGGTGGAAATCATGTATCGGAAGTTATAGTCGATCTTCACCGCACCCGGTGTTGTGCCGCTCCAATACGTTTTAT
>CAZKQQ010000234.1:0-10704 GCA_964554945.1 uncultured Solibacteraceae bacterium
CAGCGCATTCTGCCGCATCGCTATCCGTTTCTGCTGGTGGACCGGATCATCGAGCTGGAGCCGGAGCGCATTGTGGGAATCAAGAACGTGACGCGCAACGAGCCGTTCTTCGCCGGCCACTTTCCCGATTTTCCGGTGATGCCGGGCGTGCTGATCGTGGAAGCGATGGCGCAGACGGCGGGAGTGCTGGTGCTGAAAACCATCGCGGACCGGGACTCGAAGCTGGTGCTGCTGGTATCGATTGATTACGCGCGGTTCCGTAAGCCCGTGGTTCCGGGCGACACGCTGCGACTGGAGATGACGGTGGTGAAGCGCAAGGCCAGTGTCGCGAAGATGGCGGGACGGGCGACCGTCGACGGGCAGCTGGTGGCCGAGGCTGAAGTAATGTGCAAGCTCGCCGATAAAGAAGACAAAGCGGAAGCGACCTCCTCCTGAGATGCCGATCCACCCGACCGCCATCGTCGACGCGAAGGCGCGGATCGCGGAGAGCGCCGACGTCGGCCCGTATTGCACAGTGGGCGCGGAAGTGGAAATTGGCGCGCGCACCCGCCTGATGGCGCACATTTACCTGGAAGGTCCCACGTGGATCGGCGAAGATAATATTTTCTTTCCGTACAGCACAGTGGGAGTGGCCTCGCAGGACCTGAAATATAAAGGCGAGCGCGCGGAGACGCGCATCGGGCATCGCAACCGGATTCGGGAATTCGTCACGATTCATCGCGGAACACAGGGCGGCGGCTTGTTGACCTGCATTGGCAGCGACAACCTGCTCATGACTTACAGCCACGTGGCGCACGATGTGCGAATCGGCGATCACGTGATTCTGGGCAACAGCGTGGGGCTGGCTGGTCACGTGCTGATCGAAGACTGGGCGGATGTCAGCCCGTTCAGCGGGGTGCATCAGTATTGCCGCATTGGGCGGCACGCCTTCATCGGGCCGTACACGGTGGTGAAGCAGGACGTGCTGCCGTATTCGCTGACGAGCACGAAGCCGGAAGCGGGCGTGTTCGGGGCCAACAGCATCGGGATGGAGCGGCGCGGGTTTCAGACGGACGTGATCGAAGCGCTGCAGACGGCTTTCCGGCTTCTGACGCGGTCCCAGCTCAACACGTCTCAGGCCGTGGAGCGGATCCGCGCGGAAGTGCCGGCTTGCCGCGAAGTGGACGAATTGCTCGAGTTCATTCGCGTTTCGGAGCGCGGGTTCATTAAGTAATGCGATACGGGCTGATCGCCGGAAACGGAAGGTTTCCCCTGCTGGCGCTGGAGAGCGCGCAGCGGCTGGGACACGATGTGACCGTGGTGGCGATCCAGGAGGAGGCGTCGCCGGAGGTCGCGGCGCTGGCGCCGCGGTGTCACTGGATTTCGCTGGGACAGCTCAGCAGGCTCATCGAAATTCTGAAAGAAGAATCGATCACCGAAGTGGTAATGGCGGGGCAGGTGAAGCACGCCAAAATTTTCTCGTCGATCCGGCCGGACTGGCGGCTGGCCAAGCTGCTGATGTCGCTGCCGTCGAAGAATACGGACGGGTTGATTGGCGGCGTAGTAAAAGTGTTGGCGGACGAGGGAATTCATTTGCGGGATTCCACGGCGCTGCTGAAACCGCTGCTGGCGACTGAAGGCGCGATGACGCGGCGCAAGCCGGATAAGGACGAAGACGGCGATATTCACTATGGGCGGCGGGTGGCGAATGCGCTCTCCGGGTTTGATGTCGGGCAGAGTGTGGCGGTTTGCGAACGGGCCTGCGTGGCGGTAGAGGCGATGGAAGGGACCGACGCTATGCTGCGGCGCGCGGCGGGGTTGGTCAACGGGCGGAGACTGTCGCTGGTGAAGGCGGCGCGGCGCCGGGAGCATCTGCTGTTCGATGTCCCGGTAGTGGGCCTGAGCACGATTCCGGTGATGCGCGAGACGGGAGCGACGGTTCTCGCTGTAGAAGCGGGCCGGACGCTGATGCTGGACAAAGAGCAGATGATTGCGGCAGCCAATGAAAACGCGATTGCGATTGTAGGAGTAGGCGCATAACCCGGGTTTTTGGGGGAGATCTGACCAAGAAGAAGCTGGCGGTGGTGGGCGCGGGGCAGTTTGGACGGAACCATTGCCGCGTGATCCACGAATCGGAGCGGGCGGAACTCACCGCCGTCGTCGATATCGATGAAATGCGCGCGGCTGCTGCCGGCGTTCCGCCCCTGTCCGATTACCGGCAGCTGAGCGGCCTGGTCGATGCAGCAGTGATTGCCGCGCCCACTTCTGTGCATGCGGAAATCGGCTGCTTTCTGCTCGAGGCCGGAATAGATGTCCTGGTGGAAAAACCGATTGCGGCGGACCTGGCGTCGGCGGACCGGCTGATCGCGGCGGCCGAAAGGAACGGGCGCGTGCTGCAGGTGGGACACCTCGAGCGTTTCAATCCGGCGGTGAGCGCACTCGAGAGCCGCGCGAGACTTCCGCTGTTTTTCGAGATCCATCGCATGAACGCGTTCAGTCCGCGAAGCCTGGATGTGGACGTGGTGCTCGACCTGATGATCCACGACGTCGATGTAGTCCTCGCGCTGACGCGCGAGCAACCCGTGGAAGTGCGGGCGGCGGGTGTCTCGATTCTTTCGCCGAAAGTGGATATCGCCAACGTGCGGCTGCAATTTCCGAACGGGTGCGTGGCGAATTTGACGGCCAGCCGGATCTCGACGGAACGGATCCGGAAACTGCGGCTGTTTCAACCGAATCAATACCTTTCGCTAGACTACGGACGGCAAGACCTGGCCATCTTTTCGGTCAACCACGGACAGATCGGTTTCGAGCAGGCGCCGGTAACCAAAGGGGAGCCGCTAAAGCTCCAACTGGATGCGTTTTTGGATTGCGTGGAAGCGCGGAAAACGCCCAAAACATCGGGGTTTGCGGCGCGCCAGAGTTTGGAGGTCGCGCTCGCCATTCTTGATAAGATTGAAGTGCACTCGAGAGTGGTTGAGCAGACTCTGAAAACTGGATGGATACCGTAGTCCCACCATCCGACGACCTGGAATTGCATCTTCTGACTGAATGGGGCACCTTCATCGACCCCACCAGAAGGCGCCGGGCGGCAGTGTGGTCAGTTGCGGCGCATATCGTTCTGATTGCAGGACTGATGCTGGTGCCGGCCAGTCCGGTGGAACCCGAACGAACGGCGAAGCTCGAGCGGGTGACACCGCTGATCGAGCCGCCGACTGAGCTGACCCAGCGCGCCCCGAACACCCGAAAAATCACGAAAGAATTCAATGCGGCCGAGGTGCAGCCGCGGCCGCGAATTCAAATTCCAAGCGGAGCGCCGTCGACGACGCGGCCGCAGGCGCCTCGGCCGGCGCCCGTTCCGCAGCCCCCGGCGCCGAAGCCGGAAGCGCTGCCGGAGCCGCCCAAGCTCGAAGCTGGTCTGACGCGGCCGGAGGTTCCGCCGATCACGCAGGCCACGCCGCAAATCGAGCCGGTGGAAAAGCCCAGGCTGCCGCTGGAAAACCCGCCCCCACCCTCTGCAAACGTGCCGCCGGGGCGCGGGCGTGTGCCGATTCCGAATCCGTCGGTTTCCGATGCCATCCGGCAGTCAGTGCGCGGCAGTTCGGGCGGAGGATTGGCGGTGGGCGATCCTGACTTGGGCGGACCGGGCGGAATTGGCGAAGGGGTCAATCTTCCACCGACGCCGGGAGTCCAGGCCAGCCAACTGGAACTGCTGAGCGATCCCCAGGGCGTCGATTTCCGGCCGTACCTGATTCAGGTGCTGGCGGCGGTGCGGCGGAACTGGCTGGCGGTGCTGCCGGAAAGCGTGCGGCTCGGACGTCAAGGAAGAGTGACCATCCAATTTTCGATTGCGCGGGACGGCAATGTTCCCAAACTGGTGATCACGGGAGGCTCGGGAACCGACGCGCTGGACCGGGCGGCCGTGGCGGGGATCAGCGCCTCGCAAGTGTTTCCGCCGTTTCCCAGCGGGTTCAAAGGAGACCGCGTCGTGCTGCAGTTCAATTTCGCCTACAATATGCCGCGGCGATGAGAAACGAATGACCGGGCGCTTGCGTTATGCCATGGCCGCGTATGCGGCGATTGCACTGCTGGCGGGCTTCACGCTGGATGGCAAGCTGCGCATTTTCGTGCTGCTGCTGATGGCCGTGCTGGCGTTCAAATCGTGGATCGCCTACAAAGCGGGATGGTGATCCCTACTCGCAGCGCAACGCGCGAATGGGATCGACTGCAGCGGCGCGACGCGCGGGGGCGAGTGCGGCGGCGACTGTGGTCACGATTAGCGCGAGCGCGACCAGGAATAACGTGGCGGGATCGGCCGCGCTCAAACCAAAGATCTGACTTTTGACGAGTGAGGAGAGAGCAAGAGCGACCGGCATTCCGATTGCCAGGCCGGCTGCCGCCAACAGGTGGGCTTCGCCCACGATGGCGCGTGTGATCTGGACGGGCTGCGCGCCCAGCGCGATGCGAACGCCGATTTCGGCGATGCGGCGCGCGACCGAGTAGGACAGCACGGCGTAGAGACCAAAACAGGTGATGAGCAAAGCCAGCGCTCCGGCGCCCAGCGCGAGGCGCGCCAGCATGCTGTCACGCAGAGTACGGTCGGAAATCAGCTGGTCCAACGACCGCGCGAACAGGATGCGAATTTCGGGGTTCGCGGCGGCGATTTGCTGACGGGCCGGTTCGACGAGCGAAAGCGGATCGGCGAAGGTCCGGATCTGGTAGTTCATGGCATCGGTGTAGGCATCCGGGCCGAGAGGCTGGAGCGCGGAGATGTAGAAGCGCGGCGGGACCGGGCCGCGCAAGTCCTTATCACGGGCGTTGCCGACGATGCCGACAATCTCGAAGGTGAAATGCGTATCCGGATACTCGTTGGTGATGTGTTTTCCGATGGGGTCGGCGTGAGGAAAGAATCGATCGGCGAAGGCGCGGTTGATGACGCAGATGCGAGGGGAGCCCAGCAAGTCGGCAGGCAAGATTTCACGGCCTCGCAGCAGCGGGAGGCCGACTACGGAGAAGAAACCCGGACCGACCTGATCCCAGCGGGAATCGGCTTTGCCGCCGGCGGGAGGCGTGTAGCCCTCGATCGTAAGTTGGTCTTGCGATTCGCGTCCGGAGAAGAGGCCGTTATCGGAATACGCGACGGCGCGAACGCCAGGTAGATGCGCGAAACGCTGCTGCAGATCCTGATAGAGGGCGGCAAGGCGCGGTCCGCGAAATCCAGCGGTCACGGGGTCGACGCGCACTTCGAGCAGATGATCGCGTGGATAGCCGAGGTCGAGGTGTTCGAGATTGCGCAAAGTGAACGCGAACCAGCCGGCCACCATCAGCAGGAGGGTGGAGAGCGCGATTTGGGACGCGACAATGATCTTGCCGGCGCGGGCGCGTCCGAAGCCGCCAGCGACTGCGCCCGTGGTCCCTTTGAGAACGTCATTGAGGTTGGCGCGCGTGGAGAGCAGAGCGGGCGCCAAACCCGATACCGTAGCCGCAATGGCGGCGATGCCGGCGATGAACGCGAAGACGCGGAGGTCGGGCCGCAGGTCGAGCGTTATCCGATCGCCGTGCGTGGTGGCGAGCCGGATCAAGGCTTCCGTGGCAAAGGACGCCACGGCGACGCCGGCTACAGAGGCAGCCACGGCAACGAGCAAGCTCTCGGCCAAAAATTGACGCATCAGGCGCAAGCGGCTCGCGCCCAGGGCCAGTCGCATGGCGACTTCCTTCTGCCGGGCTGTGGCGCTCGCCAGCATCAGTCCGGCCACGTTCGAGCACGCGGTCAACAATAGAAGTCCGACCATGCCTAACAGAACAAACAAAGGTTCCTGGAACTGGTGGCGTATCTCCGAGGTTCCTTGCGCGCCCGGCCTCAACTGCACGGTCTGATTCAAAAGGTTTGGCTGAGTGGCGGCAAAACGGCTGAAACTCGCCGCTATCATCTGCCGAAAGACCACGCTGGCTTCGGACTGCGCCTGAGCCAGCGTCACGCCGTCGCGAAGCCTGCCAAAGACTTGGAGCCACGTGACGCGCTCCACTTTCGCGGGATTGTCCTCCAGCCAATACTGGCCGCGCCGGATCTGGGGCTGCATGACCATGGGCAGCCAGGCATCGACCGCGCCACCGACGCTTTCCCCAAGAAACTGCGGCGGCATCACGCCGATCACAGTATATGCGGTGCCCTGGATGGCGAGGCGATGGGAGAGCACATCGGCCGAAAGCGCAAAGCGATCGCGCCAGAAGGAGTAACTGATGACTGCGTAGGGGGCCGATCCGGCGCCGTGCTCGTCCGAAGTGCTGAACGTTCGGCCGACGAGCGGAGGCACACCGAGCGACGCGAAGTAATCGCCGCTGACCAGGCGCAGGCGGATTTCTTCCGGAGCGCTGCGATCGATAGTGGCATTTAACGCGCGCCACTGACTGTCGACTGCGAACATATGGGAGAAGCTGGTCATGTGCTGGCGCAGCGAAACGAATTCCGCGTAGGTGAGCATGCCGCGCGGCCCGTTGTTATCCGTGCCGATACTCACGCCGCTGTTTGCAGGATCAGTCAGTAGAACGAGTCGATTCGGGTCCTTCACGGCCAGCGACTTGAAGAGGACGGAATCGAGGAGGCTGAAGATGGCCGTGCTGGCGCCCATGCCGAGAGCTAATAACAGGATGGTGAGGGCAGTGAAGGCTTTATTGCGCCGGAGAGTGCGCCCGGCACAATGCAAATCGTGAAGAATTCCGAGGAACCACATAAATCGATCCCAGGCGGAAACGCATTCTGCGTGCCAGAGTATCTTGTTGAAAGAAAAGCCAGGGCAGCCACGCAGTTGTTCGTTTTTGGGACGCGGGCTTCCAACCGCGGACGGTTGCAACGTGCATGTTTCGAATTGGAACGTGTTTCGATTTGAACCACGAGAGCCGGTAGAAATTAAGGTACTTAGATCCGAAATTTAGTGGTCCGCCGCTTGCACCTCTAAGGTCGCCGGGCGTTCCGCCCGGATCCGAAAAAAAAGGATGGAACGTGATGCGGGTGCAAAGTGTGTCTCTACGACGGCGGAAGGTTTCCCAGGAGGTTCGAGACCGGATCGTACTCGAGAACCTGTCACTGGTGAAGGCGATTGCGATTCGCGTGCACGAAAACCTGCCGGTCCATGTGGACGTGGACGATTTGATTCACGCAGGCGTGCTGGGGCTGTTCGACGCGGTGGAAAAGTATGACGCTGGGAAAAACGTAGCGTTTCGCAGTTATGCGAAACACCGGATTAAGGGCGCGATCCTGGACAGCTTGCGTCAGCTCGATTGGGCGTCCCGGGACATGCGGAAGCGGCAGAAACAAATGGAGGCGGCTACGCGCGATCTCGCTATGAAGCTAGGCCGGATGCCGACGGAAGGCGAGGTTGCGCAGCATCTCGGAATCGAAATAGATCGCTGGCAGCGGATGCTAAGCGAACTGCGGACCGTCGGATTGATATCGGCCAGCGCGCGATCGGAAGACGAACGGGATCGTGCCGAGGAATTTGCGGCCACGGCGGATTCGCAGCCCGACCATATGTGCGCTCACCGGCAGCTGCAGGTGACGCTGGCGCGCGCGATGAAGACGCTGCCGGCGCGGTATCAGAAAGTCGTGTTCCTGTATTACACGAACGAACTGACGATGAAAGAGATTGGGGAGTTGTTGGGAGTGAATGAGAGCCGGGTTTCGCAAATTCATAAGACGGCTCTGAAGAAAATGGCGACGGCGCTGCAGTCCGAAGGAATTTGCTCGGCGCAGGCGTTTTAAGGTCCGCCCGGCGGATTCTGGTGGAGGGAAACCCGCATGATTCTCGGGTTTCTCAAGCACCGTCATTAGACCGCAATTCAGAACGTAATCCGAAGCACCGCCTGGCCGGACCGCGGATTGGGCGCGAAGCCGGCCAGCAAGGGATTGGTGGTGTTGATGTAGCCGTAACCACCGATATAGGCGCCGTTCACTAACGTTGGAACCGTGGCGAGGGTGATCGGCCCAGTGAACGGGTTGCCTCCTACGTTGCCGGTAGCGGGAGGCGTGAGGAAGACCCGGTTGAAGATGTTCTGGAACTCCACCCGGAACTGAAGGTTGAAACGGTTTTCTTTGAACGGGAAGTTCCGGGCGAAGCTCATCGCCTCGGAGGGCTGCCGCTGCCAGCGGTAGTCGTTGTAAAACGCGGCGGACGTGCCCCACTGTCCCGCCTTCGGCTCCTCCCATGCGGCCTTGTTGAGAACCAGCGTGGTCTGCGGGTCAAAGCAATGGCAGTTCGGATCGGCCACGAACGGATTCACGCCCGCAACGCGGTTATCGGGGTTCACCGGCGTCCCGTTGAAACCACCCTGTCGTAACAGCTGGCCGATCAGGCCATTGCTGGAGGACGGGGCTTCCACCAGGGCGCCGCTCTGATACCGCAGCACCCAGCCGAGTTGCCAATCCTTAGCGATTCGCGAAGCCACGTGAGCGGCCACGCTGTCGCCCGGGATTCTCGGCGTCTGGTATTGGCCGGAAAAGACCCAGGCCAGCGGCCGGTTCAGTTGGTTGATCTGCTTCTGCGCTCCATAGTTGAAGATGTCTGAGATCACCGGGTTATACGTCAGGAAGATGGGAGCCTCGGCGGCCGCTCCAATATTCGTGGCGCTGGACCAAACGAACGAGGCCTGCAGCTGCAAGCCGTGAGAGAAGCGCTTAACGACCTTGGTCTGCAGCGAGTCGTACCAGGTTTTGCCCATGGGAGGCCCGAGGAACGAAGTGGGACCGCCGCTTGCCCATTGCGGGAAGGGCCGGATATTCTGGGCGACGGTGGTATTCGACGGCATGCCCGGATAGGCGGGCTTAAATCCGCGGGCCACCGCCGTGGGAGAGCTGATCAGGCTGGTCAGCAACGACAGGTCCGCCGGGTTGTTGCGGTTGAGCCCGTAAGCCGCCAGACGCTGGTCATCCAGGCAATTGCATTGGTACTGATCTAGCCCCTCGGCAGACCACCAGACTCCCCGGTTGCCGACATACATCGCTTCCACGACGACGTCTTTGGCGACTTCGCGTTGTACCCCCGCGCTCCACTGCAGGGTTCGCGGCGGCCGGGCGCTCGGATTGAAGATGGTGTTGGGAGACGCCGGCGGCAATAGCCCGTTCGACGGAACCGGTAACTTGCCCGGATCGAAGTTCGGCCATGTCAAATTGGGGTACGGATTTCCGCCTTGCAAACCCAGCGGGAGCGGGCTGTTTCCATATCCGTTGCCGTTGAAGGTATAGTAGTCCGCCAGACTGTATTGCAGGCCGCTCGGAGTCTGAACCACGCCATAAGTAACGCCGGCGCCCGCGCGCAGCACGGTCTTCGAGTTGATCTGGTAGGCCGCTCCCAGGCGCGGTCCGAAGGCATACGGGTAATTATGGGAGAACTCGCAATTGCACGTCGCTTCGTAAATGGTCGCGCCCGGAAGACCTCCCACCGTTGGATTCGGCGTCTTCATGCCCGCAACCGGCATGCGGCCGTATTGCTCCTTCAGATACGTCTGGAAATCGTAGCGCAGACCGTAATCCAGGGTTAGCTTCCGGGTGACTTTCCAGCTATCCTGCGCGTATAGCCCTATGCTGTGCTGGCCCGTTTTGTTTTGCGTCAACGGGCTGACCGTCAGTTGATCCGGCAAGCCCAACAGAAAGCTGGCATAACCGAAGCCGGTACCGTTGGGGAAGTTCAGCGGCTGTAAATTCTGCCAGGGATCGCTGGTCTCGGCGTTGGAAATGGCAAAGCTTCCATTGGCGCGCCAGGCGCTTTTCTCGGGGAATCCATCAATAATCAACTCCCCGCCGTATTTGAAGGTGTGATTTCCTTTGACCCAAGTCAAATTGATGTTGGCGGTCGGCTTCTCTTCCCAGAGGAAGGCAATGAAGGCAGGTCCGACGCCTCCGCCGTTCGCCAGCCATCCGCCGGTGCGAGTGTCGCCCAAAGAGCCGCCGCGGAAGATTCCTCCGATTCCGGGGAAGCGGTCGGTTTTGTAGAAACCGTGTATACCGAGCTGGGACTGGTCGTAAGACGGGTAATCCGTGGGCTGATATTGCTGAATGTAACCGATGCCCAGGTGCAGCAGCAGAGTGGGCCGGAGGGTGTGATCGTATCCGATACGGGTGGTTATGTTCCGGTTGGCGGTAGGCGCGGGGGCCGCGTAAATCCCCGAGAAGCCGTTGGTGTTAGGATCATTCTCCGCCAGCCGCGAGAAGTACCACGAGAGCTTAATGGTCGGGCTGATGGAGTGGTCGAGCTTGAAGGACCAGTTGGTCGTGTGCCGCCAATTCTGGTAGGCGGGAATGAGGTAATTGTTCACAATTCCCGGTTGGTTCGGCAGCGGCATCATCGCCTGGATGGTTTTGGCGACGTTGTCGAAGCGATTGGTCGGAACGACCTGGTTCGGGAACGGATCGCGGACCTGCGCTCCACCCACGATTTTGCTGGTGTTGGGATCGAAGATCTCGCCATAGGTCAAGACCTGACCCGCGGGATCGGTCGCTGGCGCGCCGCCGAGCGTAAGGGGGGTGGGACCGGAGGCGCAGGCGCCGGCGACGAAATTAAAACAACCGGAACTGGAAAAATTGCCGTCTCGATAGGCTTGGGTGGGAACGGTAGTCAGGTTGTTGGAAGTGGTGCGCGTCTCTCGGAATTGCTCAAAATTGAAGAAGAAGAACGACCGGTTCTCACCGTTGTAGATCTTGGGAATTTTGACCGGGCCGCCCACAGTGAATCCCCA
>CAZKQQ010000235.1:0-10500 GCA_964554945.1 uncultured Solibacteraceae bacterium
ACGCCGAGGCTCTCCAGTTCGCGCGCGAGTTCGATGACCTCGTGCGTGTTGTAGCCGCCGGCGCCGGCCAGTACGGGAACTTTGCCTTTCGCCTGCTCGAGAGTGATCGCCACAACGCGCAGGTGCTCCGCATGTGAAAGCGTCGGGTTCTCGCCGGTGGTCCCGCATGGCACCAAAAAATTAATGCCTGCCTGGATCTGGCGCTGCACCAGCTTGCGCAGCGTGTCCTCGTCGAGCGAAAGATCCCGCCGGAACGGAGTAACCAGCGCCGTGCCGCATCCTGTAAACATGTCCCGCCTCCTGATCATCCCCTCCTAACGATTGCGGCTCTTGGTAGAACCACGACTGTCACGGAGCGGCTGCTTCAAACACAATCTCGCCGAACTCGTAAAATCCGGTCTTGCCGATAACCCAGCGTGCGGCCTGCATCGCCCCGCGGGCAAATCCCTCGCGGCTGCGGGCGGTGTGGCGCAGTGTAATGGTATCGGCGGCGGAATCGAAACCGATCTCGTGCGTACCGGGCACGGTTCCGGCGCGATTCGACCCGACGTCGATCGTTCTCGCGTATCCCGCCTTCTTCATATCTTCCACCAGCTTCAGTAGTGTACCCGATGGCGCATCCTTCTTGGTGGCGTGATGAATCTCCCATGCCCAGGCGCCATATTCGGGCTGCACAGCCAGCAGACGCGCCGCCTCGCCAACCAGGCGGAAAAACGCGTTCACGCCCACGGAATAGTTCGGACTCCACACCAGCCCGATGCCGTTCTGCGACACGGCTCGCTTCAGGGCGTCCATGTGCTCGCTCCACCCGGTGGTGCCGATCACGAGGTTCACCCCCAGTCTTGCGATGGCCTCCGCGTTTTCGCGAACGGCCGCGGGGATCGAGAAATCCACGGCTACATCCACGCCTCTGAAATTTTCGCGCGTCAAGCCTGCGCCATTTACGTTATTAAACTCATCGAGCTTCAGCGTGACCGCGAATCCATATTCCGGCGCAAGCTGCTCGATGAGCCTGCCCATCTTGCCGTACCCGACAATCGCCAGGTTAGGCATGCACCGCCTCGTTACGCTCGAACACGGCCGGATCCAGTTCGGCGAAGAACTCCTCGTGGAGCGCCTCGACCGTGCGCACCAGGTCTTTCTCCGCCACGACGAAACTCAGGTTGATCCGCGAAGCGCCCTGCGAGATCATCCGGATGTTGATCCCGTTGAGAGCTCCGAATACGCGCCGCGCCACGCCCGGAGTGTAGCGGATATTTTCGCCAACCAGACAGACGATCACCTCGTCTTTCTCGGTATCCACCTCAGCGAAGTGACGGAGCTCGGTGGTAATTTCGGGGAGCCGCTCCATGTTATCAATCGTCAATGAAACGCTGACCTCCGACGTAGCCACCATGTCCACTGGAGTTTCGAAGCGGTCGAACACCTCAAAGATACGGCGCAGAAATCCATGCGCCATCAGCATGCGGGTGGAATGAATATTGAGCAGGGCGATCTTGCGCTTGCACGCGATCGACTTCACCACATTGGAACACGGCACACTCTCCGCGACGATGCGGGTGCCCGGGACATCGGGTCTCCGCGAGTTCAGGATCAACACCGGTATACTTTTCTCGATGGCGGGCAGGACGGTGGCTGGATGCAGAACTTTGGCTCCGAAATACGCCAACTCCGCCGCCTCCGCGAACGAGATCGTCTTCACCCGGTGGCCTCCCGGCAGAATTGTAGGGTCGGCGGTGAGCATGCCGTCGACATCGGTCCAGATCTGAATTTCCTCGGCGCCGATGCCCGCCCCTACAATGGAGGCGGTGAAATCGGATCCGCCGCGACCCAGCGTGGTGGTGACGCCATCTTCGGTCGAGCCGATAAAACCGCCCAGGACAACGACAGCGTCCTTGGCCAGCGCGGGCACGGTTTTCGCAAGCCGCGCATAGGTTTCAGGAAAGTTCGGAGCAGCCTGGGTGTGGCGCTTATCCGTGAGAATCACGCGGCGCGAGTCCAGGTGCGCGGCTGGCATGCCGAAATGGCGGAACGCCAGCGTCACGATGTAGCTCGAAAGCCGCTCGCCGTAGCTCGAAATCGCGTCGATCGACCGCGGAGTCAGTTCGCCCAGCACGGCCAGGCCTTTAACCAGTTCGGTCAATTCTTGAAAGTGCTCGTCCAGAGTGCGGTCGAGCTCGGCCCGATGATCGAGCGGCACCACCTGCCGCGCTTCCCGCGAATGAAAATCGCGCAGGTCATGAAGCTGCCGGATGTACTCCGCGCGGTTGCCCTTCATGGCCGCCGCGGCAATGGCCAGCAGCTTGTTCGTGGTCTTTCCCATGGCGGAGACCACTACGACCGGGTGCCGCTCCTGTCGCGACCGGACAATGCCGGCGACGCGTTCAATGGCGGCAGCCGACTCCACCGACGTGCCGCCGAATTTCATCACGATCATTCGCTACGCCATCCTTCCAATTGCCGCTCCCCGACGGTCGCGGTTCTGTGTCCTGTCACGGCTGACAGATAACCGAGCGAGTTTTCAGTCCAGCATCCCTTCCGAGTGCATCAGCTCCGCATTCAGCACCGCCGCTCCCGCCGCGCCGCGAATCGTGTTGTGCGCCAACACCACAAATTTATAATCCAATACCGGGCAGGGCCGCAGCCGTCCTACGAATGCCGCCATGCCGCGCTCCCGCTCTGCGTCTTTCCGCGGCTGCGGCCGGTTGCCTTCATGCATATAAATCACCGGCCGCGGCGGAGCGCTCGGCAGATTGCGCTGCTGCGGCACACTGGTGTAACTCTCAAAACCGGCATGCAGTTCGGCAATCGCAGGCTTCCCCGACAATTCCACCGAAACCGTTACCGTGTGCCCGTCCACAACCGCAACGCGGTTACAGTGCGCACTCACCCGGGCCGGCAGCGGCTCGATGTGATCGCCCCGAAACTCGCCCAGGATCTTCTGCGTCTCCTGCTGCATTTTTTCTTCTTCGCCGCCGATGAACGGGATCACGTTGCCCACAATATCCATCGACGCCACGCCAGGATACCCGGCGCCGGAAATCGCCTGCAGCGTCGTGGCAACGACTTTCGTGATGCCGAACTGCTTCAGCGGCGCCAGCCCCATGGTGAGCGCAATGGTCGAGCAGTTGGGATTAGTCACAATTTGGCCCTTCCAGCCGCGCGCACGCTGCTGTCCAGGCACCAGCTTCAAATGGTCCGGATTAATCTCAGGCACCAGCAGCGGCACGTCGCGCTCCATACGGTGGTTCTTGGAGTTCGAAACAACGATGTGTCCGGCCTTCGCGAAGGCCTGCTCGATTTCAGTGGCTACCGATGCATCCATGGCCGAAAAAAGCAGCCGCGGCGCGGTGCCAGGTTTCGAGTCCTCCACCTTGAGCTCGCCGATCGACGCAGGCACTCCTCCCGCCAGGTGCCAGGTCATGGCATCGCAGTAGCGCTTGCCGGCCGAGCGATCGCTCGCTCCCAGCCACTTCAGATCGAACCAGGGGTGGCCCTCCAGAAACCTGATGAAATGCTGCCCCACCATGCCGGTGGCGCCCAAAATACCTACTTCGATGCGCGTCTGCATAGCTGTTTCACCATTCTTTGATACAGTTGTACGGCTTCGGTCAACTCTTTTTTGGGTACGTGCTCTTCCAGCGTGTGCGCCACATGAATGGAACCAGGACCGATCAGAAACGGCTCGCCCCATTGCCCCGCAAACGCCGGAATATCCGTGGTGAACGCCACCACGGTGGTTTCCATTCCCTCCAGCGAGCCCAGTCGTACCGGCGGAATTTCCAGAACTTCGCGCAACTCCGCGCGTCCTTCCACCGCCCGCGCCAGATCTTGCCGGGTTCCGGTGGAATCGCCCACCAGCCGAATGAAGATTTCGGCGCGCGCTTCATCCGCGATCACGTTGGGCGCGCGGCCGCCGCTGATGGTGCCGATGTTGAGCGTGCTGGCGCCGAGCAGCGCATCGCTCGGCAGCGAAATCCGGCGAATCTCTCCCAGCGCGTCGATGAGTTTGTGAATCGCCGAATCGCCCAGTTGGGGATAGGCTGAGTGCGCCATCTTGCCGGTGGCCGCGACTTCGTATCGCAGCGCGCCTTTAGATCCGAGCGCCAGCTTGTTTTCGGTGGGCTCGCCGTTAATCAGAAATTTCGAGCCGCGCGGCTGCCTGGCGGCCTGATACGCGCCGGCGCTGTTGCGCTCCTCGCCCACCACGAATAGCAGGCCGAAATCGCGCTCGCCGGCTTCGAGCAGCGCCTCGGCCGCCGCGATCATGCATGCGATGATGCCTTTTGTGTCGCACGCGCCCCGCCCGTAGATCCGGTCGCCCTCCTCGCGCGATGCAAAGAACGGCGGCACGGTGTCCATATGCGTGGAAAGTGTGACGGTCGGCCGCTCGCCCCATTGCGCGAATACGTTGAAGCGCCGCGGCTCCACTTCCATCCGCTCCACCCGCCCGCCAAAGCGCGCCGCCATCCCCGACAGGCACTCGTACAGGTAGTTCCCGACCGGTTCTTCGTTAATCGTGATCGATTCGATGTCGATCAGCGCGCGCGTGAGTGCGAAGACGTCCATAAAAATCGGTGGGGGAAGGAGCGGGGGGAAAGGAAAAAACGCGGGGACAGCCGCGTGCTTCATTCCCGATAGCGCTCCACCCGCCTTGGCAAACGAGTGACAGTGAGCCGGGATTAACCGGACTCCCCAACCGGAAGGGCTTGAGCTACTCCATCCGATTTCGGCGGAAACTGCCGGCCCCTTTCCCCGAGCCTCCGAAGCGCAATCGGAATTTCAGCCCGGCTACTCATGGCCGCCGCACCTCTACCGCGAATCCACAGGATAACGAAGCGCCAAAGAGCAAGTCAAATCTCCCGAAGTAAAATCGGCAGTGGCATGCTTCCCGATCCCTACGTGCGCTACCTCCGTCTTCTCGGCATCGGTGGCATTCCTTCGGGCCTCGACGGTCTTCGCGAGATCGTGCGCCGCCACGTCTGTCGAGTGCCGTTTGAAAATGTTTCTAAGCTGCTGCTGTTCGCGCGTGAAGGCGCGGGTCGCGCGTTCACTCTCGCGGAATTTCTGGACGGCATCGAGCTTCAGGACTTCGGCGGCACCTGCTACACTTCGAATCCGCATCTGGTGGATTTGCTGCGGCGCCTCGGCTACTACGCGGATTTGCTCGGCGCCGATATGACCACCCCGGACGTTCACACCTGCATCCGCGTGCGCGTGGACAGCGTGCCGTATCACGTCGACTGCGGTTATGGCGGTCCATTTCGCGAGCCTCTGCGGCTGGATTGCCTTCCCCATGACTTCGTCGAGGGCAGCCTGTCATACGTCCTGGAACGAAGCGCGCAGCCCGGTGCCTCCGAAATGAAAGTGATGTCCGGGTCCCAGCGCTTGCATGGATATATCGTTCACGATCCGCCGCGGCCCGCCGACTACTTTGAACCGGTGATCCGGCAGTCCTTTGCCGCCGGCCAGACATTCGTGGATCACCTCCGGATCGTCAGGATCTTCGACGAACACTCCGTCGAACTCTTCGACAGCACACTGACGATTCACCGCGCCGGCCAAAGCCGCCAAATTGAATTGCACACGCGCAGCGAGTTGAAAACGGCCGTGGCGGACGAACTCGCAATGCCCCGATGCCCCATCGAAGCGGCGCTGGACTTGCTGCCTGCAGTCGCTGCGACGCTCCGCTAGATCAGCTGCGCCGGCGCCGTTCGCCCGTCCCTCACCTCTTGAATGACGCCGAGCGCCTGCTGCAGCCGGACGCGCGACAGAGAAGCCCCAAGACAGATCCTCACCGCGGACGGTACCGCGCCCGGATCCACCGCAAACACCTCCGCCGAGCCGACCAGGATGCCGCGCGCCTGCAATCGCGGCACGAACTCCTGCGGCTGCTGGCCCGGGGGAAGAGGCAGCCACAAGTGCGCCGCCGGATGGCGGCCGCTCGTCTCCAGGGCGAACAATTGCGACGCCATCTGCCACCGCCATCGAATTTCCGTCCGCTTCTTCTCCATGATGCGATCGACCGTGCCGTCCTCCAGCCACCGCGTTCCAATTGCGGCCGCCAGCGGCGACACCGCCAGCAGGCTCATGCGGACCTTTTCCGCCACGCGCTCCGCCGTGCCGGCGGGGCAGACCAGGAAGCCCAGCCGGAGCCCGGGGAATACGCCCTTCGACAGGCTGGTGGCCAGGAAGCAACGCTCCGGCGCGAATGCCGCGATCGGCGGTGGGCCGCCTTCCAACAGGAACGAATAGATGTCATCCTCCAGGATAGTCACGTTCCGCCGCCTCGCGATATCCGCGATCGTCTCCCGCCGGTCTTCCGACATCACCGCCCCTGTCGGATTCTGCAGCGTGGGGATGGTGTAAAGGAGCCGCACTTTCCCGCTCGCACACAACCGGTCCAGCGCTTCCGGCAGAAGCCCCTCCTGATCCATTGGCAGCCCGGCCATCCGCAGTTGCAGCTGCGCGGCGATGTTCTTGATCCCGGAGTAGGTGACGTGCTCGGTGGCGAGGACGTCACCCGGCTGGCTTAGCAGGGCCAGCGCCATCAGCAAGCCGTGCTGCGCCCCGTTGGTCACCACCACCTGTTCTCCGGAAGCCGAAATCCCCCTGCGCGAAAGCCACTGCGCGGCCACCCGCCGGTGCTCCGGCCAGCCCGCCGGCTTCGGATACACCTCCATCAGCGTTCGCAAGTCGCTGCGCTCCAGGAGCGCGGCCCGCAGCAGTCCCGCGACCGACTCGCCCGGGTCCCACCGGATCAGATTCTGGCTGAGATCGATCTCGCCTCCCGCGTCCTCTGCATCCGCCTCCCGGCCTGCGACAAACGTTCCGCGCCCCACCGTCCCGGTGATCAGCCCCCGCTCTTTAGCCAGCGAGTAGGCCCGGCTCACTGTGCCCAGAGCCACCCCCAGCGAATCTGCCAGTTCGCGGTGCGGCGGCAATTGAGCGCCCGGCGCTAAACTCCCCTCATTCACAGCTTCCAGGAGCGCATCCACGATGCGCTGGGCCGTGGGGCCTGAGCGGCGTTCTATTTCCGGTATCCACATTGTACTAGATACAATATTTAACTTGCTTTGATACATTGTCAAGAATATTCTAGAGACAAGTTGGCTTTATGGCTGCCTGCACCCTGGAAGTGCTTGGAAATAGACGGATCGACGGGGGCTTGGTGCGTTCCCAGTTGGAGCGGATCGAGCGCCACCCGCTGTTTGTCCGCTCGGCCCGCATGCGCCGCTTCCTCGAATTCACCATCGAATCGGCGCTGGCGGGAAGATCCGAACACCTCAAGGAATACGTTTTGGGCATCGAGGTCTTCGGCCGCCCCGAAACTCACGATCCGCGGATTGATCCCATCGTTCGGGTGGAGGCGCGCCGGCTCCGGGCTAAGCTGTTTGCCTACTATGCATCGGACGGAGCTGCGGACGACCTGATTGTGGAATACCCTCGGGGCTCGTACGCCCCGCAGTTCCGTTTGCGGGAAGACCAGGGTCTGCTGGAGGCGCCCCGTCTGATTGCCGTGCTGCCATTCGCGGCGCGCCATAGAAGTCCCTGCGCCCGCTTTGCGGATGGGCTGACACGCGAGGTGATGCATGAATTGGCCCGTTCAGAAACCATCCAGGTGTTCTCCGGCGAGACTCGCGGCCAGGCCGGATCCCGCATCGAAGCGCTCCTGACCGGCACAGTTCGCCAATCCGGACACCGGGTTCGCGTCACGGCCGAGCTTCTCAGCACCGGAACCAGCCAAAACCTGTGGTCCGCTCAATTCGAATCCGGACCATCGGACGCGGTTACGGCTCAAAAGCAGATCGCCTTCGCTACGGCCCACGCCCTCTTGTTACATTTCGCCCGCATGTAACAACGCGCGCAATCCTTCAGGTCCAGATCGTGCTACCATATCGACAATTCGTAATCGAATGTCGAAAACGAAATCCGACTACCAGGATGATCGGGACCTTTATTCCGGTTTGATGCGCCTCCACATCCTGCACCATGCCGCCGAGGAGCCGATTTTCGGGTTGGGCATGGCGGAGGAGTTAGCGCGCCATGGCTACCGGATCAGCCCGGGGACGCTGTATCCACTGCTGCACGGCCTCGAAAAGAAAGGCTATCTGCGCGCCTCCGGCCAGCAGAACGGGAAATCCAGGCGCACCATCTACCGCATCACGCCACTCGGGAAAAAAGCACTGGAGGCCGCACGAAATAAAGTGCGTGAATTATTTGGCGAACTGATCGAAGGCCATTAAACGATGCGGGGGATTACGGCATTTATTATCACGGCAGGCGCCACCCTGTGGGCGCAGCCCCGGGCTTTCACCATTGCCGAGGCGGTTCAAAACGCATTGCGCAATTACCCGTCGGTGCGGGTCTCCCAGGAGCAGGTAAACGCCGCCGCGGCCCGCATCGATCTGGCGCGGACGGCCTATTTGCCACGCGTGGACGCCATCGCGCAGGCCAATCGGGCGACGCGCAACAACGTCTTCGGTCTTCTGCTGCCGCAGAATACAATTCCCTCTATTTCCGGACCGGTCCTCGGCACCAACAATCTGGGAACCGCATGGGGAAGCGCCATTGGCACGCTGGTCAGTTGGGAGCCTTTCGATTTTGGCGTGCGTGGGGCCGCGATCGATGCCGCTGTGGTCGCCCGCGCCCAAGCGCAGGCAACCGTCAAGCGAACGCAATACGATGTTGCAGTCGCCGCCTCAGACGCCTATCTCACCCTGGTCGCCGCTGAGCAGACCACGCTCGCTGCCGAAGCCGCTGTCTCTCGCGCCGAGGTTATCGCTCGCTCCACGCAGGCTCTTGTGGATGCACAGTTGCGCCCCGGAGCCGATGCCTCGCGTGCCGCAGCCGAATTGGCCGCCGCCCGAACGCAGCTCATCCAGGCGCGGCAGGCCGCGGCGGTAGCGCGTGCGAGCGTCTCCCAATTTGTCGGCACAGAGCCGGCCCAGGTGGTGACCATCTCAGAAAGACTCCTTCAGACACCACCGGCAGCCCCGGTTGCGCCGATGGACCTCAACGCAAATCCACTGATTAATGAACAGACTGCAGTCCTGGCACAAGCCATGGCGCGACTGCGCGAGCTCGAGCGCTCCTACTTCCCGCGTTTTTACCTGCAGGGCGGCGCGTATTCCCGCGGCACCGGAGCGGAAACCGATGGACGCAGATTGGGCGGACTCAACGGCCTCGCCCCAAATGTTCAGGATTACGCGCTCGGCCTGACGGTGACCTTTCCGATCATGGACCGGGCGTCCGTCCGCGCACGCGAGGCCGAACAATCCGCCACCATTCGCGCCGAGACCGCGCGCGTCGCGCAGATCGCGACAGATTTGAGAGCCCAGTGGAACCGGGCCGCCGCTATTCTGGACAGCGCGCGCCAGGTGGCCGCGAACACGCCGGTGGAGCTCATGTCAGCTCGTGCCGCCGTCGATCAGGCATCGGCGCGCTATCAGTCCGGCCTCGGCACCATCGACGCCGTCGCGGAAGCGCAGCGATTACTCACCCAGGCTGAAATCGATGACGCCCTTGCGCGTCTCGGCATCTGGCGCGGCTTGCTCGGCATAGCCACCGCCGCCGGGGACTTGCAGCCTTTTCTGACGGAGGCTAGCCAATGAAGCTGGTACTGGCGGCCCTGAGCCGCCCCATCACCGTGATTGTCGCCATCCTGGCCGTGGCGCTCTGCTCAATTCTTGCGATCAAGCGCATGCCTGTCGATATTTTTCCCCAGGTCGGCGATCCCGCCATCTACGTCTCGCAGCCCTATGGCAGCATGGATCCGGCGCAGATGGAAGCTTTCCTCACGTACTACTACGAGTATCACTTCCTTTACATCACCGGCATCGAATCGGTGCAAAGCAGAAGCGTCCAGGGCGCGGCATTGCTGAAGCTCGTATTTCATGAAGGCACCGATATGGCCAACGCCATGGCGCAGACCGTAGGTTACGTCAATCGCGCCAAGGCATTCATGCCGCCCGGCACTGTCGAGCCGTTCATCACGCGGTTCGATGCCGGCAGCGTCGCCATCGGCCAGTTGGTTTTCAGCAGCGAAAACCGCGCCTTGGGCGAAATGCAGGACCTGGCGCTCAACCGCGTCCGCCCGCTGTTTGCGACGCTTCCCGGTGTTTCCGCGCCGCCGCCGTTCGGGGGTAGTCAAAAGACCATCGTCATCACGCTCAATCCCGACAAGCTCCGCCAGTACAGCATCTCTCCCGAGGATGCAATCACGGCCGTGAGCCAGGCCAGTCTCGTCTTGCCGTCTGGAAATATGTGGACCGGGAAGATCGAACGCATCGCGCGCACCAATGCCACCATCGGCGACAATCTCGCCGAACTGCTGGATACCCCCATCCGGCCTGGATCCGGAACATCCGTTTATCTGCGTGATATCGGAACCATTGAAAACGGCACCGATCTCGTCACCTCTTACGCGCACGTGAACGGCCGCCGGACCGTCTACATTCCGGTCACCAATCGCGCAGATGCGTCCACTCTGGACGTCAT
>CAZKQQ010000236.1:0-10468 GCA_964554945.1 uncultured Solibacteraceae bacterium
GGTTCAGGATCCGGAGGACGCCCTATTTCCGGAAATGATCTATAGCGCTTTGGAGCACGTCAATGTGGATCACATCCTCCCGGTAGCGAAGATGGGCGAGTTGATGAGGCAACTCGCGGATTGCGCCAGCGGACGCTCTCTGGGAGTCTCGCAGCCTGCGGCATCAAAGGAGGTGAACCGAAGATGGAGTCAAACGGATCAATAGAAGTCACCGGCCTGGAATGCCGGGGGCCTTTGTCGGAGGTTCGCCTGCGCGAAATCGTCGTACCGCTGTCTGGTGGGACACACCTATTCCGCTTGATCAGTTCTGGCGGCCCACTCCGAGATTCAGGAGAGGGCGCTGTGGTCCAGTAGTCGCTCTCGAAGAGGCCGGCAATCTGGTGCGGGTGATGGCGCCTGAACTCAGGCTAGAGGTGGCAAGGAAACTCGAAGCCAGGCTGCCGAAAAACGGAAGCAAGCTAAGAAGATTCGGCGAAGTGCTGGCCAGTTTAGAACCATTCCGGTTGGAATAAACCTCACGAGCAATCAGCTGTGGCCAGAACTGCGCCTGGAGCGGCCCGCTCCATGCTCCAGATATTGCTTCAACGCGACCGCGTTGTTATGGTCCGCATCGCGCGAGCTGTAAATCAGCGTTACGGTGCCTTGGCGGTCGGCCTCGCGGATCGGCGCTACGTTTTCCGGATGGGCCGCCAGCTCGGCCCGATATCGGCGTCGGAATTCGTTCCATTTCGCCGGGTCGTGCGCGAACCAGCGGCGCAGGGTGTCGCTGGGCGCCGCTTCTCTCAACCAGCCGTCCATCCGCAGGCTGGCCTTTGTCACTCCGCGGGGCCACAGCCGCTCCACCAGGAAGCGTATGCCGTCCTCCGGCGCAGCCTGATCATAAACTCGCTTCAGGCGGATCATCGTGCCTTCGTTACCGCGGCCTGCCCGGCGGGACGATACTCGAAATACGTCTCATCATCTTTCGACTGACGTGACAGAATCAGGATCTCCTCCTTCAAAGTCATCGAGAAGTGACTGGGCAGCCACAGGTTTCCATCCACCGGCTGCTGCTCCAGGGTAAATGCCGTGCCCGGCTTTACGTGTGCGATAAAAAGCCCGAAAGCGACGGGCCGGAAGACCTCCGCGTGCACTCGCACCCACTGGTATTGCTGCTCGTCGATCCACATCTTCCCGCGCATACCCTTCAGAACCTTCGTGTCGCGTGTCTTGGGCATGTACCCTGGCCGCGGCATCGCGTCCACGACAAAGCACCGCCGCCCATTCACCGTCTCCTCGCCCGCCAGTTTATAGTTGAAAGCCTGCGCCATTTCCGTCAATAGCGCATTATCCTGCCGCCGCTCGCGCTGATACTCGGAAACTCGCTTCTGCCGGGCGCTTGGCGTTTCTTTCTGACGCCGCGCGATCTCCTGTTGCAGCTTCCGCTCTTCGGCCGACGCTTGCACAACCGATAAAGGCCGGCCGTTGGCGGCGATCATTTTCTTGTAGGGCGAGCCGTCGATCATCAGCACTTCGTACGTGTTGGCGCTGCGGGTCCCTCCCTTAGTGATCACGTCCCGCTCTTTAAAGTCGTACCGAGGCGCGGCCGCCCAATCCGAATTGATGTTCTGGACGGAGCGCTGCACGATTTCCTCGGCGCGGTCGTTCTTGACCGCCGCGCCCCATAGGCCGGTACCAACGAGTGCGAAAAATAGAATGACTCGGTGTTCCATATCAATTAGACGGGCAATCCCGATTCCACAGCGGCGCGAAGCCCTTAGACACTGGCTCGCGGCGCGGCCAGATTAATCCGCCGGTTGGCCCACGAGATCGATTCCACCCAGCGTGTCGACACCAACAGGTTCTGGCTGTTCAGCCAGTTGCCCGTAGTCACAACCACATAACCTAAATGCCAGCTGGCCTCATCCATGACGTAGTCTTCCAACCGTCCCATAGCGGCATCGGTGGCCCAAACCTCGTACCCAGCCATGTCCCAGGCGCTGCGCAGGTGCGGGTCGTCAGCGCTACCGGCTGTCGGATACTCCATTTCGGCAGTGTAGCGTCCGGTTGGAACGCGCACGCTCCAATAGGTCGGCCACCCGAAATACCGGCTCATGGCGATCTCCTGCTGGCGCGATACAGGTTTCTCCGCATCGACATCCGGACTGTGGCGTACTTGCTCCTTCGTCAGCCGAACCTGGAAGAGCCGCTTCTCCCAATCGGCTTGGTCGACCGCGGCGACCGCGATCAACACATTGCGCCGTGCGAGCCAGTTGCCGGTATCCACCACTAGATATCGAACGGCCCACGTCAGATCATCGAAAAAGAAATTGGAGACGCACCCCATCGCACCATCGCTTGCGACAATCGAAGCGCCGGTCATGAGGTTCAGACTGTGCAGCATGTGTCCTCCGCTCCCGCGCGTGTCGGTCTCTATTACCATTGTTCCTCGGACCGGGCGTCGGCCGATGTGCCACCCGTCACGTTGCGGCTCCGGCGGATTGGGGCCGGTCTAGACATCACCGTAGGAGACGAGGGTTTGTGTCGCCATCAACAAATGGCAATTATCCACTCGCTACCAAAGCGGTTCATCCGCGCTTCACCCGGCCAAGCCGTAAGTGGTGCCGCCCTGTAACGTGAGTTTCAAGCCGTATCGTAAAATAGGCATAATGCCCGAGAATACCGACGAGTTCTATCGCATTCAGAAACTTCCTCCATACGTCTTCGCGGTCATCAATGAAATGCGCGCCAAGGCGCGCGCCGCGCAAATTGATGTTATTGACCTAGGAATGGGGAACCCTGACGGCGAAACGCCCCGCGTGGTGGTGGATAAAATGGTGGAAGCCGCTCGCAGCGCCCGCAACCATCGGTATTCGCAATCCCGTGGAATTCCCAAACTGCGGGAAGAGATGACGCGACGGTACCAGCGGAATTACGGCGTGATGCTCGACCCCGATAAAGAAGCCATCGTGACGATCGGGGCCAAAGATGCGCTTGCTCATCTGTTGTTTGCTACGATCGGTCCCGGCGACGCGGTGGCTTCCCCGAATCCTGCCTATCCGATCCATCAGTACGGCGTCATCATGGCGGAAGGCCACGCTTGCATGCTGCCGATGCCGGACGCCGCCACCTTTCTGGACCGCCTCGAAGATCTGTTCCGCACTTCGACCCGCAAGCCCAAGATGGTGCTGATTTCGTTTCCGCATAACCCCACCACCACGTGCGTCGACCTCGATTTCTTCCGCGAGATTGTGCGGCTGGCGCATCACCATGGCACCATGGTGGTCCACGATTTTGCCTATGCCGATCTGTGCTTCGATGGATACAAAGCACCCAGCATTCTGCAGGTCGAAGGCGCCAAGGACGTGGCGGTCGAGATCTTTTCGCTGTCGAAGAGCTACAACATGGCCGGGTGGCGCGTGGGTTTTTGCCTGGGAAATGCCAAGATGATCGCCGCGCTGGCGCGCATCAAGAGTTACCTCGATTACGGCGTGTTCCAGCCCATTCAGATTGCTTCGATTATTGCCTTGCGTGAGTGCGAAGAGGAAACCCGAAAGATCTGCGCGCTCTATCAAAAGCGCCGGGATGTGCTGGTGGAAGGCTTGTGCCGCGCCGGTTGGCCTGTGGCGCCGCCGCGCGGCTCAATGTTCCTGTGGGCGCCCCTTCCGGAGCGTTATCGCTCATTAGGGTCCCTGGAATTTTCCAAGCTATTGCTCGAGAAAGCCCACGTGGCGGTCTCCCCCGGCATCGGCTTCGGACCATTGGGCGAGGGCCACGTCCGCTTCGCGCTGGTGGAAAACGATCAGCGCATCCGGCAGGCCACGCGCTCGATTGGCCAATTCCTGAAGTAGCTGCCGCCCTGACACGCTCACCGCAATGATGAAAGCGGCCCGCTCGTTCACACCGTGCGGTTCTGTGCGAGCCTTGTCACAGAAGCGCGACGGTCACGGAGCGAACGCCGAGGGCTCTTCAAGCGGCCGCGATCATGAGAGAGCGGCGTTATTGGATTTGATACACCAGCGTCACATCGATGGTCTTCGGTGCGAAGCACGCCCGGTCGTTGCACGCTTGATAGCGCAGTTTGCCTGTCGCCGCCCCGGGACCTGCGGACGCGTTGGAAGCGACCTTGAAATGCGCCACCACATCGAAACTGCCCGAGTATACGGAAAGCGGCATCTCCGCGAACTCGTACTTTTCAATCGAAGGCGCCGGGTAGTCGATCGCCCCGGCCTGCAGCGCGCCGGTTGACGTCCACGTCAGTTTTAGTGGGATCAGGTATTCTTCGCGCGGCATGTTGCTGTTAACGTGGAATCCCTTCTGCACCGTGAGGGGAATTTTCACTTGAACAGCCGCGTTACGCTTGCCGGTTAGTTTTTCCGGTTGCCCGACCATCAGGCGGTCAGGTCCTTGCGCCCTCAACAAGGCAAAAGCCAGCAGTAGCGCAAACAGCGTCTTTCGCAGCATGACAGATTCCTGTTATCGGGTGGGCAGAAGAAGCGACGGCAATGAGATACGGCCCGATCCGCCAGGCTTCAGCGAATCGTTAATGACCTCATCAATATCCTTGCGGCTCGCCAGCCCCACATGTGCAAACGCGATCTTTCCTTCGCGATCGATCACGAACGTAGTCGGCAGGGCGTCCAGCCCACCGTAATCCTTCGCGATCTGGTCATTGCCGAGCAGCACGCGGTAATTCATCTTCATTTCAGAGATAAACGGCTTGACGACTTTCCAGCCGTCGTCGTCCATGGAAACCCCAAGCACCGCGAATCCCTGGTCCTTTTTCTGCCGCTCCATTTCCGTGAACCACGGTATTTCGATCCGGCAGGGACCGCACCAGGTGGCCCAGAAATCCAGCAGCACCACCTTGCCGCGATAATCCGACAGGCGCACATCTTTGCCTTCGCTATCCTTGAGCGCGAAGTCGGGGGCCGTTTTGCGGGCCGTGGTGGGCAACGGCTTCTTGGTACATCCTGCGAGAAAGCCTCCGGCCAGGAGCACCGTGGAGAGTACAGCGGACAGACGCATCGTTGTCACAGGCGTATTCCTTGCCTCAATTATATCGACAAATGCCCCAGTTCCGTCAGTTTGGCGAACCACCCCCGCCGCCCCGCGGAAAATCGCCCGGAAAGTGTAAACTCCTCATGCCTCCGGACCCCTGAATACAGCCAGGCAGCCGAATCGCAGAAACTTTCGCAGCAGTATTCCCGCCAACGTCGGCTGCGGCGCCCCGCATCACCATCCCGCAGGTCGCGCTTGCGATACTCAGATGGCCAGCCCAGTTCACCTCGCGCGCCCACGGCGATTTCTCGGCGCACCAGCGCTTCATACGACCGCCGCCGCGCATTTCCCAGCCGCAGCCACACGAAATGAAATACTTCATGGGTAAAAATGCGGGCGAACTCGCATGCGCGGCAATCGAAAGCAATGCGCCGCTCTCTCAGAAAGGCTCCCGCATGCACGGGCCCGTGGCGATCGCGTAACCCGGGATGCTGGTGAATCCGGATCGGCTGCCCTACCAGGCAAGGCAACCGCCGCAGCACGGGCCGCGCCCTCGCCTTCAGCACCGCCCCTTCGAACAAGAAAGGAGATTCCACCTCAGAGTATGTTTGCATAAGGCCTCCTGATTGTGTAGGCGCGAAGCGCTCAACCCGCTGCCATTAATGCCCTGCGATGCGATAGAATCGCTCCACTTGACTCCCCCATGTCTGCCCAAAGCAAACCCATCGCCGACCCAAAGACGGCCGCCACGTTCAACCGCTGGCTCATTCCTATCGGAGCGGTTGCTGTCCATCTCTCCATCGGCTCGGTCTATGCGTGGAGCACATTTAATCGGCCCATCCAGGCGCTGTTCCCGGCAAATCCCTGGTGGTTCAGCCCGCCCTACACCACGTTTACAGCCGCGCTGATGCTGCTGGGCTTGACAGCCGCTTTCGGAGGGCCTTGGGTCGAACGGCGCGGACCGCGCGTCGCAGCTACCGCGGCCGCCGTTCTGTTCGGCATCGGCCTCGTCATCGGCGGCGCCGGTCTGGCATTGAAACAATCCCTACTCGTTTTCCTGGGCATGGGCGTGATCGGAGGCATGGGCTGCGGCTTCGGCTATATTGCACCCGTCAGCACGCTGGTGAAATGGTTTCCCGATCACCGCGGCATGGCCACCGGAATGGCCATCATGGGATTCGGCGGCGGCGCGTTCCTGGCCGGCCTTTTGAATGTCAAGTTAATCGACGCGTTCGGCGTCGCGCAAACCGTCCTCGGGCTTGGCATCGCCTATTTCCTGATCATCCTGATCGGCGCCAGGATTCTGCGCCGGCCGCCTGAAGGATGGAGACCGGAGGGATGGACGGCTCCGGCGAAAGCCGGCAAGATGGTCCACACGGGCCGCAGCCTCACGCGTAATGATGCGCTCCGCACCCCGCAGTTCTACCTGTTCTGGGGCATCCTGTTCATTAACGTTACCGCCGGCATCAGCCTCCTCGCGCAGGCCTCGCCCATGACGCAGGATCTGTTTGGAAAGACGCCCCTCGAGGCCGCCGCCGTCGTTTCGCTTATCAATCTCTTTAACGCGGCCGGCCGGTTCTTCTGGTCCTATTCTTCCGACTACATCGGCCGGCGCAATACCTACATCCTGTTCTTCGTGATCCAGGTGGCGCTATTCCTGCTGATTCCCAGTCTGGCTGCCGCGCAGAACTGGGCATTGTTCGAGGCTGCATTGTTCGTCATCCTGAGTATGTACGGCGGCGGTTTCTCGACCACCGCCGCATTCCTCGCGGATATCTTCGGCGCCGATAATGTGGGCGCGATCTACGGCGTTGTGCTCACCGCGTGGAGCGCCGCCGCTCTGGCCGGCCCGCTCATCATCACCGAGCTTTCCAATCACGCCAGGGCCGCATTGGCTCCCGGGGCGAGTCGGGTCCAGATCTATGACACGCCTCTTCACGTACTGGCTGGATTACTCGCCGTCGGTTTCGTGCTGACCACGCTGTTGCGCCCGCTCCGTTCGGGCCGCGGCTAGTCGATCCGCTCTGTATTGGACACGGAGCCGCGACGGTCAGGGAGCGGCCGCTCACCATGGGAAGGAGGGTTCGTACTCACGAAACGAGTTACCGCGCGCCGACTTCGGCCTGCTCCATCCGCCCTATCTCTCCGGCATAGCGCCGCAGGTCGGCGGGCTGGACGGTCACCAGTTCTTTTTCCATATCCTCGCCGGTCGCGATGAGATACTGCAGATGCATGGCAGCCAGACGCGCGCACCACGGGTCGTCCATCGCGCGCCCGATTTCGCGGCTCACCTGCAGCAGGTCGGCGTGCGGCAGCGCAATTGTCTTCTGCGTCTGCTCCCCGTTTTCATCCACGATGATAAACTTCACGTCCACCGTATCGGCGTGCCGGATCGAAATCGCGGTCTGCAACCATTTGAACAGGATATTGAACTTGCGGCCGAACGGATCCGGGCCTGCTTCGAACTGGCGAAAATTGAGCATCTACAGGTATCTTAAACCATGCTCGTTGCCGAATTGATCGCACCGCGCGCGTTTCGCCTGGAGGAGCGGGAACTTCCGGAGCCGGGCCCCGGCGAGGTCCAGGTGCGCGTGAATGCCGTCGGCATCTGCGGCTCCGATCTGCATGCATATGCAGAAGGCGCGGTCGGCGACACCCCATGTCAATACCCGATGGTTCTCGGTCACGAACCCTCCGGGACAGTGGTCGCTACGGGCGCCGGTGTAACGGGTTGGACTTCCGGTGATCGAGCCGTACTCGAACCGGCCCTTTATTGCTATCACTGCGAATTCTGCCGCGCCGGCCGGTATAACATCTGCGCCAATCTCCGATTTCTCAGTACTCTCTCCGACCCCGGCTTCTTCCGGGAACGCGTAAATCTGCCGGTAGCCAACTTGCTCGCGCTTCCGCCGTCGGTGTCTCTCGAAGCTGGATCGCTGGTGGAGCCGCTCGCCGTAGCGCTCCATTCCATCCGCCTGGCTCGGGTAAGAGCCGGTGAAACGATAGCCGTCATCGGCACAGGTCCGATCGGATTGCTCACCATCGTATGCCTCAAAATCGTGCGAGTCGCTCGCGTATGGGCCCTCGAGCCTGTGGCACACCGGCGCGATCTGGCGCGCGACATGGGAGCGGATGAGGCGCTGGATCCCGGCCAGGGCGACGCGGTCAAGCAGATCCTGGCCGACACCGGCGGCCGGGGTGTCGATTGCGCCATCGATTGCGCCGCGCGCGGCGAAACTACCAATCAAGCAATTCGCCTGGCAAGCAACGGAGGACGCGTCGTACTCACCGGGATTCACTCCACTCCGGTGAGTCCTTTTGAGACATCGCCCATGCGTCGGAAAGAACTGATCTTTTACAACGTGCGCCGTTCGAACGACGAGCCCGCCGATGCGCTTCGCATGCTAACCGAGCACCTTGCCCGAATTGCGCCGCTCATTACCCACGCGCGTCCTCTGGACCGCATAGCCGAAGCTTTCTTAATTGCGGAGCATTATTCCGACGGCGTGGGCAAGATAATAGTGGAACCCTCCCGCTAACGCCCCCGTTTACGCCCGGGCCGGGTCGCTCCGCTCCGGATCGACACCCAATTCCTTGATCGCCGCTTTGGCCTTTTTGCCGTCGAACTTGCCGTCACGCGCCAGGCGGGATAAGGCCGCTGCCGCAATCGCCTCCGCATTGATCTCGAAGTGCCGCCGCAACTCCTCTCGGTTGTCGCTGCGGCCGAACCCGTCGGTGCCGAGCGTTTCCAGCCGGCCTTCCAGCCACGGCCCGATCTGCCCCGCCACCACTTTCATATAGTCGCTGGCCGCGATAATGGGTCCCTGCGTGCCCTTGAGTGCTTGCACCACATAGGGCTCCTTCTGTGGTTGATCGGGGTGCAGCCGGTTCCAGCGCTGCACCTCCAGAGCCTCCCGCCGCAGTTCGTTGTAACTTGTCACGCTCCACACGTCGGCGGCTACTTTGTATTTCTCCGCCATGATTTTTTGCGCGCGCAGCGCCTCGTTCAGGATTGGACCGCTGCCGAAGAGCTGGACAATGCCCTTGCCGCTCTCGGCAGCCTGGAACCGGTAAATGCCTTTGATGATGCCCTCCGGATTCAGGTCCTTCGGCATCGGCGGCATTGCGTAGTTTTCGTTATAGAGCGTGAGGTAATAGAATCGGTCCTCCCGCTCTTTGTACATCCGCCGGATGCCGTCTTGCACAATCACGGCGATCTCGTAAGCATACGCCGGATCGTAGGCCGCGCACGTTGGTACGGCGCTCGCCAGCAGAAGGCTGTGGCCGTCCTGGTGCTGCAGGCCTTCGCCCGCAAGCGTCGTCCGTCCCGCCGTCCCGCCGCACAGAAATCCTTTGCCGCGCGCGTCCGCAAACGCCCAGATCAGATCGCCGACGCGCTGGAATCCGAACATCGAGTAATAAATGAAAAAGGGAATCATCTCGACGGAGTAGTTGGTATACGCGGTCCCCGCCGCAGTGAACGAAGCCATCGAGCCCGCTTCCGTGATGCCCTCTTCGAGAATCTGCCCGTCCTTCGACTCCTTGTAGTACAAGAACATTTCAGCATCGTGCGGTTGATAGAGCTGGCCCTGGCTGGCGTAAATACCGAACTGCCGGAACAGCGACTCCATCCCAAAGGTGCGCGCCTCGTCCGGAATGATCGGAACCACGCGCTTGCCGATCTCCGGGTGTTTCATCAGCAGCGTCAGGATGCGGACAAACGCCATGGTGCTCGACACCTCGCGCCCATTCGAGCCCTCGAGCGATTCCTTCATATACTCGAGCGGAGGCGCATCTACCACGCTCGGCGGGACGGTACGGCGCGGCAGGGGGCCGCCCAACACACGTCGCCGTTCCTGCAGATACGCCATTTCCGGGCTGTCCGCGGGAGGCCGGTAAAACGAAGCGTTCCGCGCCGCCTCCGCCGGAATCGGAATCTCGAACCGCGACCGGAAATGCTCGATTTCCTGCTCGTTGAGTTTCTTCTGTTGGTGCGTGATGTTGCGGCCCTCGCCCGCTTCCCCGAGCCCATACCCTTTGATCGTGTGGGCCAGAATCACGGCCGGTTGACGGGTGGTTTCCACAGCCGCCTTGTAGGCGTTATAAACCTTGCGCGGATCGTGCCCGCCGCGCCGCAGGTGCATCAGTTCGTCATCGCTCAGGTGCGATACCAGATCCAGCAGCTCCGGGTATTTCCCGAAGAAGTTCTTCCGGATGTAAGCGCCATCCTTGGTGATGTAGGTCTGGAATTCTCCATCGACCACCTCGCCCATACGCTTCTGCAGCAGGCCGGTCGTGTCCCGCGCGAGCAGCGAATCCCAGTCGCCACCCCAGATCAGCTTAATGACGTTCCAACCGGCGCCGCGAAATGCCGCTTCCAGTTCCTGAATCACCTTGCCGTTGCCGCGGACCGGCCCGTCCAGCCGCTGCAGGTTGCAGTTGACGACAAAAACCAAGTTGTCCAGCTTCTCGCGCGCCGCCAGCGTGA
>CAZKQQ010000237.1:0-10206 GCA_964554945.1 uncultured Solibacteraceae bacterium
ATCGGGCCAAACGGCTCCGGCAAAACCACCACGATGCGCATGATCGTCAACATCTTCTATCCGGATCGCGGCTCGATCCGTGTGTTCGGCGAACAACTGCACGGCACGCGCTCGGAGCAGATTGGCTACCTGCCCGAAGAGCGGGGTTTGTACCGCAAGATGGAAGTTCGGCCATTGCTGGAGTTTTACGGCGAGTTGCGCAGCGGGCGCAATGTGAGCGCCGAGGTAGAGGGATGGTTGAAGAAATTCGATCTTTTGCGCTGCGCCGGTCAGAAGCTCGATACGCTCAGCAAAGGCATGAGCCAGAAAGTCCAGTTCATTGCGGCGGTCGTGCCGGCGCCGAAACTGCTCATTCTCGATGAGCCATTCAGCGGCCTCGACCCGGTGAGCGCCGACCTGTTGCGCGATTCGATCCTGGAACTGCGGCGCAGCGGCGCAACCGTCATTCTGAGTACGCACGACATGCATGTAGCGGAGAGCCTGTGCGACGGCATTTTCATGATTTTCCGCGGCAAGAAAGTCCTGGACGGAACACTCGATTCGATCCAGAGCCAATACGGAAATGACACGATTCGCGTCTCGGCCGAGGGAGGCGCCTCCGCGCTGGACGGCTTGCCCGGCGTGGAAAAGATCCGCGAACTGGGCCAGGTGCAGGAACTGCGAATGGCGCCTGGCTGCGATCCGCAGCAGGTGCTGCGCGCGATGGTGGCGCGCACGCGGATCGCCAGCTTCGCGGTGACCCGTCCTTCCCTGCACGATATTTTCGTCCGGATCGCCGGCCCCGCGGCCGAGGAGGTGCAAGTTGCGTAGAATTTTCTGGGTGGCGCGGCGCGATTACCTCGCGGTCGTGCGGACCAAGGCGTTCATCATTGGCCTCATCGTGTTTCCCCTTGTGTTCGGCGGCGCCGGGCTCGCGTCCGTGTTCCTGCGCGGCAAAGGAGGCGACCCGAACCGCCGCATCGCGATTGTTGATCGGACCGGTGCGGCGGGTGCAGCGGTGGTGGAAGCAGCGCGCCAGAAAAATCAGGAAGTATTGGTCGATAAAGATACAGGGTTGCAAACCACGCCCCGCTACGAATTCGAACTGGTAGCTCCCGACAATGCGCACCCGGAACAACAGCGGCTGACGCTCTGCGAACAACTCCGGCGGGGCGAGTTGCATGGTTTCGTCGAGATTGGGCCGGATGCCCTTCATCCGAAGACCAACCCTCCGCCCGCGGTGGACTATTACGCCGCCAGCGGCGCCGATCTCGCGCAGCAGTGGCTCGCGCAGGCCGTCAACACGGGCCTTCGGCGGGAGCGCCTCGCGGAACTCGGAATTGCGGAGGACCGGGCGCGCGATGTCGCCGGGACCGCGCCGCTCGACAGCATGGCCCTGGTCACGCGCGACCCGAAAACCGGCGCGATTTCCCCGCCTCGCAAACGCGGCCCGGCGGAAGCCGTGATTCCCGTCGTGCTGGTGATGATCCTGCTCGTTATCGTGATGGTCAGCGTCGCCCCGGTGCTCTCAACGGTGGCCGAAGACAAGCTCCAGCGCGTTTTCGAAATGCTCTTGGCGATGGCAACTCCCTTCGAGCTGATGGGCGGGAAGGTTCTCTCCGCAGTCGCGGTGTCACTCACCAGTTCAATTTTCTACATCATCGGGGGTTTGCTGGCGTTAGAGACGCTAGCCGCTCTCGGACTGGCGCCGCTCAATCTGCTGCCGTGGTTTTTCGTGTACCTGGTGGCGGAGGTGACCATGCTCTGCGCGATGGGGGTTGCGCTGGGCGCGACTTGCGGCAGCACTCAGGAAGCCCAACAGCTGGCGATGCCTCTGCTGTCTCCCGTGCTCATCCCGATCTTCCTTTTTGGTCCCATTCTGCAGCAGCCGAGCGGTCCGCTGGCTACCGCCGTATCCTTGTTCCCTCTGTTCACACCGATCGCCATGATGCTCCGGCAATCGCTGCCGGGCGGGGTGCCGGCGTGGCAGCCGTGGGTCGGGCTGGCGGGTATCCTGATCGTGGCCCCTCTGCTCACCTGGGCCGCCGCGCGCATTTTCCGCATCGCCATCCTGTTTCAGGGGCAGCGGCCGAACGCAGCCCAGTTGCTGCGCTGGGCAGTGCGCGGTTAGCCTGAACTAATGAGAACACGTTCCGCGCGGTTTGTTTGCGCGCTGATCCTCTGCCTTCTGCTCGCCTGGAGCATCGGGCAGGCGCAGAACGGCGCGGATCAGCCGTACGTGGTACTGGTTTCCCTCGATGGTTTCCGCTTTGATTACGCGCCGCGGGATAAAGCCCGCCATCTGCTGGCGATTCGCGACACCGGCGCTTCCGCGCGTTCGCTGGTTCCGACGTTCCCTTCCGTAACCTTTCCCAATCACACCAGCATCATTACCGGCCTCTATCCCGCCCATCACGGAATCGTGGCGAATGGTTTTTTGGATCCGATGCGGCAGGCGCAATTCGAAGTTTCGAAAACCGCCGCCGACGGAAGCTGGTATGGTGGCACGCCCCTTTGGGTGTTGGCCGAACGGCAACACACGCGCTCAGCGAGCTACTTCTGGCCGGGCAGCGACGGCATAATCGAGGGCGGGCGCCCGGCATACTGGCTGCCGTTCGATGACAAGGTGCCCGCGGAAAAACGGATGGAGCAGGTGCTCGAGTGGCTGCGCCTGCCCGCCGCGCAACGGCCGCACTTCCTGACGTTATATCTCAGCGATACCGATCATGCCGGGCATGACTACGGACCGGATGCCTTACAAACTCGTCAAGCCGTGGCGCGCGTGGATCAGGTGGTCGGCAGACTGTGGGACGGCATTCAAGCGATGGAACTCCCCGTGAGTCTGATCGTCCTTTCCGATCACGGGATGCAAGTGTCGGATCGCGTCGTGGATCTCCGCCGGTATGCCGATCTGAGCAAGGTGCGCGTGATCAGCAGCGGCCCCGTCGCGCTGATCTATGCGCCGGATGGGGAGACGCGCGAGCGCGTCTACCGGTCGTTAAAAGGCAAGAGCCGGGCGTTCGAAGTGTACCGGCGGGAGGAAACGCCCCCCGAATGGCACTACACCGATAACCCGCGGATTGGAGACCTGGTGGTTGTCGCGCAGCAACCCTGCGATCTGGTCGCGAACGATGCGGCGCCGCGAAAAGGAAACCACGGCTACGATCCACGCCGGTTTCCGGCCATGCATGGAATCTTCTACGCGGTTGGCAGGAATATCAAGCCGAAATCCCGCGTGGATTCTTTTGAGAACATCCACGTCTATCCGTTTATCGCGAGGATACTGGGCTTGCAGCTGCCGGAAAAACTGGACGGGTCTCCGGCGGTTTTGGAATCGCTGTACCGGCCCTAGGCGGCCAGTCCCTTATTTCGGCGGCAGCTCGTCGGGGCGCGCCTTGCGCCATCCGGGCGCATTCGGATCGGGGGCGGGCGCCGGAGCTGGATCCGCCTTTCGCCAGACGTCCTCGCGCGGCGGCGCAGCCTGTCGGGCTGCCGGCGCCGCATCCGTTGCGCTGTCTGCTCCGAGAGGCCCCTCGTGCGACCGATCCGGCACCTGGCTGACACCGGGCCGCCGCTGCAAACGCGGACGATCGGGATCATCCTGGGAAGACTGGCGATCGCTCCGGCTCACTACCGCAGGGTCTGAATTCTGAGCTCCGCCCGCCGGAGTGCTGCTTTGCGCAAAGTAAGCGCGCCGATAGTGCACCTGGCCGCCGGCGTAACGCCGATACGCCGCGTCCGAGAGTTCCAGATCGATTTGCCGCTCTTCTCCCGCGCGCACACCAGCCGGCGGAGCAAAATAAATCGCGTAGCTCTGGCGAAGGCGTTCAATGGTCTCCTGCAGCGCATAAGCGTCGTTGACCGGAAGACTGTCGCCACCGGACGCGCGGGCGATCTCTTCGGTGCCCGCCGAACGCGTATGCGAGCCTATCTGCCCGCCTCCCGGATAGCCCCGGCGCTGCCGCGGCGAACCGAATATGATGCCGCCGAGTGATCCACCCGGGCCGCCGCCACCTCCGGGATAACCGCTGCCCGGATAATTATCGCGATCGCGCCGCATCCCGCGATTGTTCATCGCGTCGGGAGCGATCAACGCCATTAACACCGTGTCGGCCCGCGTCAAGCCGCTTTCGACTCCTTCCACGTTGCGGTCCATTTCTGTCTGGTCATCGGTGACGATTACGATGGCTTTGCGCGCTTCGCGCCGCCCTTCGCGGCGGATGTAATCCGTCGCGTCCATAAGCCCGCGTGTGATGTCGGTGCCGCCGCGAAAATTCTCGTAGTCGAGGACGCGCTCCAGTTCGCGATCCACGCCTGTCTGGCTGCCTCGGAACGCCATGCGCGTGCGCGTCGAGCGGTCAAAAACCATAATGGCAACGCGGTCCTGCTCGCGCAGTTGGCGCATGGCTTCATGCGACGCCGATGCGATTCGCTGCACGTGTGGCCGCATGCTGGCGCTGACATCGAGCAGCAGCATCAGATCAATTGGCAGGTGCTCGCTGTCCACGCTCTGAACCGGCTGGGGCCTTCCCTGCTCCCGCAGAACGAAGTCGCGCGGCCCCAGGCCTGTAATCACGCGATTGTCGCGGTCCACCACTTGCGCGTCCACCCGGACCAGCGACACGTCGCTGCGGAACACTACCGGGTCGTCTGCACGGGCCGTCCCGAGCGAAAGCAACGCCGCAATAAGCAAGAACAGTCCGTTGCGGGGCATATCTTAAGTACGTGCCTCTAAGCCATGGCGTTACATGGGAATGCCCTTGTTCGCTAATCTGATAAGCGAGGATAGATACCCCTGCCCGGATCGTCACAGCCCCCTCTTCGCCTGAGCGTTCTCGACCAGTCCCCGATTCCGGAGGGCTTGACGGCCGGCGACGCGTTGCGTAACACGATTGATTTAGCCAGGCATGCGGATGCACTCGGATACCAGCGCTATTGGCTGGCAGAGCACCACGGCACACCCGGGCTGGCCTGCGCCAGCCCCGAGGTGATGATCGCTCCGATTGCGGCGTCCACCTCGCGAATCCATGTGGGAACCGGCGGCATCATGCTGCCGCACTACAGCCCGCTGAAAGTGGCGGAAACTTTCAGCATGTTGAGCAGCCTGTTCCCGGACCGAATCGATCTCGGACTCGGCCGCGCTCCCGGCACCAGCGCGACGGTGGCTCACGCTCTGCAACGCGACCGGCGCCAGCCGCCGCCGGACGATTTCCGCGAGCAACTCGAGGAACTGCTTGGCTACTTCGCGAATCGCAAGCAGGCCGCGGGGCCGTTCCGCCAGATGCCCAGCATGTGTTTCTCTAGTCCGGAGCCGTGGCTGCTCGGCTCCTCACCACAATCGGCGGTTTGGGCCGCGGAACTGGGCTTGCCCTACGCGTTCGCGGATTTCATCAATCCCGGAGGCGCTGAATATGCCGCGTACTATCGGCAACATTTTCAACCCTCCGAGCGACTGCAAAAACCGCGCGTCGCGGCGGCAGTCTGGGCAATCTGCGCCGATTCCAATGAAGAGGCGTTGCGGCTGTCGGCCAGCGGCCGCGTGATGTTCCTGCACCTCTATCGAGGCCGGCTGATTCCGGTTCCGCCGGTGGAGCGCGCTGTCGCTTTCCTGGAGCAGGAGGGCGTTTCCATCGGGGCAGTTCCGCCGAACCGGCGCATGATCACCGGCACACCCGCCGGAGTCCGCACAGCCATCGAGTCCGTCGCCGCCGAGTATGGCGCTGAAGAAATCTTCGTCGTGAATATCATGCACAGTCACCAGGCCCGGCGCCGCTCGTATGAGCTGACTGCACAAGCCTTTGGATTGCGGCCGGCTTGAGCATCTGAGGTGCCAAACCATCTGCTCCAAACTTGTTTTAGATGCCCCTAAAATGCGGTTAAAACCTTGACACTCCCCGTTGAAATCTCCGAAACTGAAGCAAAGCGATAATCACCGGCCACACGCATTTCGTCGCTTCCGCGGCGTGCGTTTGGTCCAGTTGAGAGTTGTTCAGTGGAATGTTCTCCCTCGCGGAGAACGCGTTCTTGCTAACGGAACGAGCCTATGGAGAAATTGTTATCCTCCCGAGAACCCCTACTCACAACCGCCGCAGTTGCGCGATGGCTGGGCATTTCCACGCGCGCGGTTTGTCTGTGGGCCGAGTGCAAGGTGATTCCCGCGATTAAAATCGGGCGTCAGTGGCGTTTCCGGCATGAAGAGGTGTCGGAGTGGCTGCAGAGCTCCGGTGGCTCCAAAGTTAAGAAGGACACCAATAAAGAGGTCCGCGTAGCGCAAGTTTGAACGAGTTACGCCGATTTGCGGCAATTGCGGAATGTGCCGCAAGGGACGCATACTCCTTCATCGTGCTTGTGGCAACATCGTCTGCGTGGACGGCACCCGGCACAGGCGCCGTTCCGATTCTCTCTCATTGAACGCTTGCAGGGCTCGAACATGAGAGCCTTGCGAGCCAGGAGGCCAAACGATGATGCACGATCCCTTCCAGACCTATTCCATGTTGGGCGCGTACCCCGGATTCACCGGCGCGCTTGGCGTAAACCCGGCGGCGCTGAACCCTCTGGCCGGCGGAATCTCCCCATTCGGACAGCAGCAAGGAATTCAAGGCTACGGCGGAGTGAATCCGCAGCAGCTACAGCAGCAACAGCTGCAACAACAATTGCAGCAACTGCAGCAACAGCAATTGCAGCAACACTTGCTGCAGCAACAACTCCAGTTGGCGGCGATTCTGGCGCAGGCGACGAATCCTCAATTAGCAGGCGTGACCGGCTGGAATAATCCTCTGACAACCATCGGCTTGCAGCAGAATCCACTGATCTCCCAAGTATTACAGAATCCGCTACTGAATCCGATCCTGGCGCAGCACTATCAGCAGCAACAGCAATATCCCCAGATCGGCTTGGGTGGCGGCTCGCCGTTCGGCCAGATCGGTTCCCCATTTGGGCAAACGGGTTATCCGCTCGCTCCCCAGAGTTGGATCGGCCAGCAGGGGCTAGGCGTTGGCTCCCCGTTTGGACAAGGGCATCCACTGCTCTCACAACTGGGCGGCCGGGGTGTTCAGGGGCACGGGATGTCGCCGTGGTCCGGGTTTTAGCGCGGCCACATGGCGGCGAAACAACGCGAGCGTTCCGGGGGGTCTCCCCCCGGGCGCCCGGGCACTGAGGGTCAGAGCACGCCGGCGAGGCAACCCGCCGGCATTGAAACTCCACAACAGATAACTATGCGAGAGGAAACCAAAGCCATGTCAACTTCTGAATTGCAGGCACAGGCGCAGCACCGGCGCGCGCCGGATGGCGTCACAGTCATTGGAGAGGCCGTCCGCCGCCTGGCCCCGGAGAACGCGGAGTTCCTGGTCGAGATAACCACCAGCGCGTCGAACGCCGCGCAGGCTCTGCGCGACAATCACCAGAGGGCCACGCAACTGACGCAGGCGGTGGCTCAGTTCGGCGTTCAGCCGTCGGATCTACAGTCCATTTCCCTCAACGTCGCCAGCTTGTACGCACCCATGCTGCAGGGATACGGCAACGTGGCGCAGATCGGCGGCGGCGGATTTCAACCCTATACGACGGGACCTGCGATGCAGCCGGCGTTACAGCCCGAAATTCAGTTCGGCGCGTATCATACCCGCAATACTCTGCGCGTGAATGTGCGGGAGCCCGGCCGGGTCGGAGAGATTGTGGACGCCGTCGTCCGCAGCGGGGCTACCATTCTGGGCGGCTTCTCGTTCCGAGTCTCCGACGAAGCGCACGCGCGCCGCGCGACCCTCGACGCGGCCGGTAAAGATGCCAAGGCAAAGGCCGAGGCGCTGGCTGCATCCGCCGGAAGACAGGTGGGAGACCTCATCGCGATCACGGAGGATATCGTCGCGTCCAATGGCGACTATGCCGCGCTGCGGGCCGCTATTCCATTCGGATTCGGCGCCGGAGCGCCTCGCGTCGTGGGCGAACTCGAATATTATGCGCGCGTATCGGCGAATTTCCGATTTCAATAAATCGGCGAAACGCCGCAATTAAACGGCAGGCAGGATCTCCGGTAGAAATCCGATACGACGCCGCTCGGGGAGGCTTCCCATGAGGTTCTCGGCACTGGCGCGTAACCACATGAGTTGCGCCGTCTGCTCGTGATGCTTCTTTTCCAGATCATCGAGCCGGCGCACCAACTCTGTGGGCGGGGTCAGCGCGTCGCCCGGCTGAGTGGATGGATTGTAAGCCCGGATTAGTTCGGCGCAGAGCGCCCATCTTTGGGCGCTGGTCGAGAACGGCAAAGCGAACACGGAAAGGTACAGCGCTTTTCCGTGTCCCACGCCCAGTGAACGCGTTGCTTCCTGCAGAAGCACGGCTCCCGGCGCGTTATTTCCAAACTCCCCAAAGCACAGCGGCTGAAATGGCTTCGGCGCCCAATTGCGATCTTCGGCCAGGATCACAAAGAGCCCGCCGCACCCGGGCAGAGTTCCGCCTCCCAGCTGCGTTGGTTCACTGAAAACACAATCATTAAAGCGAATTCCAGGAGCCATTTGATAGGGCATCGGAAACCTTGTTTAATGTAATCTATCGCACCTTCGCGCTTTTGAGCAAGCGAAAAACTAATCCCTAACCATTACATTACTCTCATTACGTGCCAGGACGCTCGCCCGGCAAATCGACATTGTTCCGGCGACTCGCTACAATACCTATTAAGGTATGCGGGTCTTCTTAGCTTGTTTCGTCTTCGCATCGCTGTTTAGCGCATCGGCGGAAGAGGACGTGCTGACTCTTGACGATGCCGTGCGCCTCGCGATCGCCCGCCATCAGGACGTAGCCAAAGCACGCGCCGCAGCCGATGCCCTGAAAGGAAAAATCCGTGAGGTGCGCGCCCAAGCCCTTCCCGATATCAAGTTCGAGTCAAATACGTCACGTTGGCGCGATCCGAGCCTGCTCAACGCGTCCGGGCTCGACAATTTCCCCGAAGATCTGCGGAACGCGCTCGTGCCAACAGCGGTGAACCTGTTCGTTTACGGGGTCACCGTAAAGCAGCCTCTGTTCACTCAAGGCAAAGTAGGAACGGCGCTGCGGCTGGCTTCCATCGAAGCCGAAGGAGCGCTCTCCGAGATTGACCGCGCCCAGCAAGACGTCGCGCTGGCGGCAACCAAGGCTTTCTACAGCCTGCTGTGGGCGGAGCGATACCGCATCCTGGTGGGCGAAACCCAGGAGCAAAAGAAGCTCCATGCCGCAATGGCCCGCACTCGTTTTCGAAATGGCGTCGCGACTGAAGTGGACGTGCTCCGCTCCGAAGTAGCGGTAGCCAATGGTACGCCCGACCTTGTCCGCGCCGATAATGCGATCCGGCAGGCGCGCGCTCAGCTCAATTACTACCTGGGACGGCCGCTTGATACCGCGATTCGCCTCGCGGGCGACTTCCAGGAAAATACCGGGGAGCAGCCGGATCTGAGCGAGCTGGAGCGCGACGCGCTGCGCCGGCGGCCGGAAATCGCGCGGCTGCGGATCGCCGAACGCAGCGCCGATACCCAGATCGCGCTTGCTAAAGCCGAAGACCGCACACGCCTCGAATTTACGGGTAAGTACGGCCTCATGGCGCGCCTCCCCAAAAACCTGCTGAATCCCGAATTCATTCAATGGACCGCGGGGGTTAATTTCACGTTCCCGCTCTTCGATGGCTTCCGGCGCAGCGGCCTGATTACTCAAGCGCTGGCGAGCCAGCGCGTGGCCCGTTTGGAGCGCGACAAATTCGAGCAGCAGGTCCGGCTCTCCATCCAGCAAAGCTATGACGATCTGCAGGCCGCCAAAGAAAGCATCGCCGCCGCTCGGGCCACCGTCGGCGAAGCGGAGAAGGTCCTTGCCATGATGCAGAACAACTACAAATTCGGCGCCGCGACAACCCTCGATATTTTGGACGCCGAGACGGCGCTTTCCGTCGCCCGCACGAACCTGCTCCGCGGCCTGTACGATTACTCGGTCGGCCGCGCCAACCTGCGCTGGTCTTCCGGCCAGACTCCCTGGGAGTAAAGTATGCGCCGTTTTGTTGCCCATGCCGCTCTGATTGCATCCGCGCTGATGGCCGCCTGCGGCAAAAGGGAGATACCCATCCGCGCTGCTACTGAACCGCCGCCGGTCTCCGCCTCCGTTATCACGGTTGCCGCCGAAACGCTTCCGATCACGGTTCCCGTCACAGGGACGCTGGTCTCCAATACGCGCGTAGATGTCAAAGCCGAAGTGATCGGCCATATCTCGCGATTT
>CAZKQQ010000238.1:0-10183 GCA_964554945.1 uncultured Solibacteraceae bacterium
GAGGAGTGTGGTTTTGGTTGTAAGCCGCTGGTTCTGGGAGGGATTGCGAAATTTTCAAGGCGTGTGTCACCGACGGAATCGAGTGGGCACTCGAAGAGCGAACTCGTTCCCGGACATCGATCAGGCCTGGTATTGTTCGTCGCTGACGTGTTCCAACCAGTTGACCACTTTGCCGTCGAGCTTTTCCTGAATCGCGATGTGGGTCATGGCGGTGGTGGGCGAAGCTCCATGCCAGTGCTTCTCGCCGGGCGGGAACCAGACCACATCGCCGGGCCGGATCTCCTCGATCGGCCCGCCCCACCGCCGCGCCCGGCCGCAGCCGGCTATGACAATGAGGATCTGGCCCAGCGGGTGAGTGTGCCAAGCGGTTCGCGCACCCGGCTCGAACGTGACACTCGCAGTTTGAACCAGCGCCGGGTCGGGCGTCTGAAGCAGCGGATCGATCCGTACCGTGCCGGTGAACCACTCTGACGGTCCCCTGGCGGAAGGCTGCGAACCGCATCGTTTGATCTCCATTTCGAACTCCTTCGCGTGGTCGTTCAACGGCCGGTCATCTGCTCCAACTTCTCGGGGTAGCGGGCGCCTACCACCGTAATGCGGGCGGAGGCTTCGTCGATTTCCCGGAGATCGCCGGGCGTGAGATCGACTGAGACTGCTCCGATATTTTCCTCCAGGCGTTCGCGCCTGGTGGTGCCGGGGATCGGTACAATCCACGGCTTTTGGGACAATACCCAGGCGAGTGCGATCTGCGCCGGGGTCGCCTTCTTCCGCTGCGCGATTCGGGCGAGCAGATCAATCAGGGTCTGATTCGCCTTGAGGGCCTCCGGCGTGAAACGCGGCAGCGTGCTGCGGAAGTCGGAGCTGTCGAACTTCGCGTTTTCGTCGATCTTGCCAGTGAGAAAGCCCTTGCCCAAGGGGCTGTACGCGACCAGACCGATGCCGAGTTCCTCGAGCGCCGGGATGACTTCCTTCTCCGGAGTCCTCGTCCACAGCGAGTATTCGTTCTGCAGAGCCGCGACCGGCTGGACTGCGTGCGCGCGGCGGATGGTTGGGACTCCTGCTTCGGAAAGGCCGAAGTGCTTGACCTTGCCTTGGCGGATGAGGTCCTTCACGGCTCCCGCTACATCTTCAATCGGCACGTTCGGGTCAACACGATGCTGATACAGCAAATCGATGACATTCGTCCGGAGCCGTTTGAGCGAGCCCTCGACGGCTTCCTTAATGTGTTCGGGCCGGCTGTTCAGGCCCGGCAAACCCTTCATGCCGCGGGGATCGAAATCAGGACTGAGATCGAACCCGAATTTTGTTGCGATCACCACTTGCCCGCGGAAGGGAGCGACGGCTTCGCCGACGAGTTCCTCGTTGATGAACGGGCCGTAGACCTCGGCTGTATCGAAGAAGGTGATGCCGCGCTCGAAGGCTGCACGGATCAGAGAAATCATTTCCTGCCTGGGCTTGGGCGGTCCATAAGAAAAGCTCATCCCCATGCAGCCGAGGCCAATCGCCGAGACTTCCAGGCCGCTCGTTCCCAGTTTGCGCTTCTGCATTGCTTCTCCTTGAGAATGTTTCCTTCTTCAGAGTAGTGGGAGCGGCGGGACAGCGGCATGCCGATTGTTAGGACTTATGGGCTGGCTCCCCGAAACTGTTCAGAGTGCCACGTAGCCAGAAGTACAGAGCGGGTGGTTATCGTGTGCTACACCAAGCGACATGCCGCTTTCTGCCAGGAACCAATTGCGGGGGGTCGTTGAGGAAGTGCGTCTGGGCACGATTATGGCGCAGGTGGTGGTCCGGGTGGGGGAGAGTAAGGTCGAGAGTGTCATCACCCGGTCGAGCGCGGAGGAGTTGGGATTGAAGAAGGGCGACTCCGTGCATATCGTCGTTAAATCCACGGAAGTCATGATCCAGAAGCCCTAGCGCCGGGTTGCGCTTACAAGATTGACGCCTCCTATTTAGTACTATTTCTCGGGTTGGCGTTTCAGCATGCCGGGGCCGGCCAAGCGGGGCGGTAAATCTTGATATATCATAGCGAAAGATGCGTCTAACACGCCGCCAAGTCTTGCGGACTGCGGTTGCCGGATCGGCCGGGATTGTCCTGGGCGCGCCGGGGCTGATGGCTGCGCCGCAGGACGGGGGCACGGCCCCGCTCGCTGACGGTCGCGGTTCGGTTGCCGGGCGCGGCGGCAATGTCAAAATCGCTGAGGACCTCTACATTATTCGCGTGCCGGGCGAGGCCAGCGTGGTGGCGCATACCAGCCGGCAGGGCGTGCTGCTTGTGGATGGCGGGTCGGCTGGCGGATCCGATGCGGTGCTGCAGGCGGTGGCCGCGCTTCCAAACGGGGGCGGCAAGATTCACACCCTCTTTAATACGCACTGGCATCCCGAGCAGACTGGGTCGAACGAGAAACTCGGCATGAGCGGGGCTGCGATTGTTGCCCACGAGAACACACGGCTCTGGCTGCAGCAAAATATCACATGGCCCTGGAATGGCCGGAAATTCAAGAAGCTTCCCAAGGTCGCGCAACCGAACAAAACCTTCTACGACAAAGGCACGCTCGATTCCGGAATCCGCTACGGATACATCTCCGATGCGGCGCACACGGACGGCGATCTCTACGTTTACTTCCCGGAGCAGAACGTGCTGGCGGTGGGCGATGCTGCTTACGGAGAAGGATGGCCGGTGGTGGATTGGTGGACCGGCGGGTGGATCGGCGGGATTGTCGGCGGACTGCAACGGATTCAGAGCGTGGCATCCAGCGAGACGAAGATCGTTCCGGCGCGCGGCCCCGTGCTGAGCTTTGCCGATATCACGGCGCAGGTGGATATGTACGGCACAATCTACGACCGGCTGAATCAGATGCTGAATAAAGGGCGCGGGCCGTCGGAAGCCGTGGAAGCCAAGCCGGCCAAGGAATACGAAGCCAAGATGGGCAACCCGGACGAATTCATTCGCAGATCGTTCGAGAGCCTGTGGGCCTATCTTTCACCGGACGCGTAAGGACCAGGAAACCGATGGGACGTATTCAGAAGTCGATTCCGCTGATGGCTGTCGTAGGTTTGGTTGGCGTGTTGAGCGCACCGCCGGCGGGACGCGCGCAAGATGCGGCGGATGCGCGGCTGGGGACGATCAAACAATATTGCCAGGGCTGCCATAACGACAAGGCAAAGATCGGCGGGGTCAGCTTCGAAGGCATCACGGCCGCGAGTATTGCCAAGGATCCCGAGCTTTTCGAGAAGGCGGTACGGAAGCTGCGCGGGCACGTCATGCCGCCTCCAGGCGCGAAGCAGCCGGACGCCAAGGCGGTGGACTCGCTGGTGACGTGGCTCGAGGATTCGCTGGATCAGGTTCCCAACCCGGCGCACATCACCGATCAGGTGGTGCTGCACCGGCTGAATCGCGAGGAGTACCAAAACGCGGTCCGCGACCTGCTTGCGGTGGAGGTCAACGGGGCCGAATTGCTGCCGCCGGATGATACCGCGCAGGGATTCGACAATATCGCGTCGGCCCTGCAGGTGTCGCCCTCGTTTATTGAGCAGTACGTGATTGCCGCCCGCAACGTCGCGCTGGCGGCGCTGGGAAAGCACGATGCGCGGCCGTCGGGCTGGACGTTCAAGGCACCTCCCGGCAATCAACTCACGCACGTTCCGGGATTGCCTCTGGGAACGCGCGGCGGCATTCTCGCGAAAGTGGATCTCCCCGCCGACGGCGAGTACCGCATCAACATCGCCGATATGGCCACGCATATCTGGGGCAATGGCATGGAGTACGAGAATCCGCTGGTGGTGACGGTCGACAACAAAATCGTCTACCAAACGGTGATTGGCGGGGAAGAAGACTCGAAGCTGTACGACCAGGTGCAGAGCGGGGCGCTGGACCGGGTCAATGCGCGATTGAAGAACATCAAGTTCCAGACGACGGCGGGACCGCACAAGATCGGGGTCACGTTTCGGCGCAAGAGTTTCGCGGAATCCGACGATCAGCTGCAGATGTTCGCGCCCGGCGGCGGGCAGGATCGCGAGTACCGCGTGAGCTCGTTCCAGTTGCTGGGGCCCTTCGATGTGACCGGGCTCAACTCCACGCCGAGCCGCGACCGCATCCTGACCTGCAACCCGGCCAAGGACAAGACCAAGACCCCAGAAGCGTGCGCGAAAGAAATCTTCACGACGCTGGCGAAGCGGGCGTATCGGCGTCCGGCAACCAGTGAAGACATCGCGGAACTGATGCAGTATTACTCCGATGGCGCGAAGCAAGGCGGTTTTGAGCCGGGAATTCGCGCGGGGATTACGGGAATGCTGGCGAGCCCGTTTTTCCTGTATCGCGGCGAGCGCATTCCCGCGGGGCTGAAGCCGGGCGAGAAGTACGCGGTGACGGATCTGGAACTGGCGTCGAAGCTTTCGTTCTTCCTGTGGAACTCGATTCCCGACGAAGAATTGCTGGATCTCGCGAGCAAGAACAAATTGAGCGATGCGGCGGTGCTGGACAAACAGGTGCGGCGGATGCTGGCCGATCCGCGATCATCGACGCTGGCGAGCAATTTCGTTTTTCAATGGCTGGAAATGAAGCGGCTCGACGACGTCGTGCCGGATCTCGACGTGTTCCCGTATGCCTCCGGGCGTCTGGACCCGCGGCCGGATTTCCGCACCGAGCTGTCGCTGTTTGCCGATAGCATTTTCAAGGAAGACCGCAGCGTGGTGGATCTGCTGCGCGCGAAGCATACGTACGTGAACGAGCGCATCGCGCTGCAGTACGGCCTTACCGATGTGAAGGGCGATGAATTCCGCCGGGTGGAGTTGAAAGACTCGGCGCGCTGGGGCTTGCTGGGCAAGGGCGCGATCCTGATGGCGGCCGCCTATCCAAACCGGACGTCGCCGGTGCTCCGTGGAAAATTCATTCTGAACTCACTGCTGGGCGTGCCGCCAGCGAACCCGCCACCCAACGTCCCGACGCTCGACGATAAAGATATCGGCACGACCAAGGCGCTTACGGTACGCCAGTTAATGGCGAAGCACCGGGCGAGCCCGACGTGCGCGTCCTGCCACGCGGTGATGGACCCGCTCGGCTTCGCGCTCGAAAACTTCGATGCCACAGGAATGTGGCGAGACAAAGACCGCTTTGCGGGCACGACGATCGATTCCGCCGGCGAGCTGCCCGATGGGACGAAGCTGCAAGGTCCCGACGACCTGCGCAACGCGCTGCTGCGCAAGCCCGAGCAATTCGTGCAGACGTTTGTGGAGGGCCTTTTGACGTATTCGATGGGCCGCACGCGCGAGTACTACGATATGCCGACGGTGCGCAAGATTGTGCGGGAGACGGCGGCGAAGGATTACAAATTTTCGGCCATCGTGCAAGCGGTGGTGAAGAGCGAACAGTTTCAGATGCGCCGCGTACCACAGCCGGTGCTGAGTGCAAGCAAGCTGAGCGCGAGTAAGCAATAAGGAGACGACAAGATGTTCCTATCCAAGAAACACGTGGCACGCCGGACGGTCTTGAAGGGCGCAGGAGCCACGGTGGCACTGCCGCTGCTGGAAGCGATGATTCCGGCCGCGACGGCGTGGGCGCAGACGCCGGCAGGGAAGACGCCGAAACGGTTTGCGTTTGTGGGCTTCCCGCACGGCGCAATCATGGACCGGTGGTCGCCGAAGGAAACCGGGACGGACTACAAAATGTCGCCGATCCTGGAGCCGCTCGAGCCGTTCCGGAAGCATCTGACGATCGTCTCGGGCTTGCGCAACAAGCCCGCAGAAACGCCCGAACCGCACGCGTACATCGAGCAAGGCTGGCTGACGTGCGTGAAGCCATGGGACTTCGGCAAGGGGGGAGCGGAATCGGGCGTGAGCTGCGACCAAATTGCGGCGCGGCACGTGGGACAAGACACGCGTCTGCCCTCGCTCGAACTGACTGCCGCGCAGGGCAGCGCGCGCTTGTCCTGGCGCACGCCGACGCAGCCGCTGCCGCAGGAAGGCAACCCGCGCGCGGTGTTCCAAAAACTTTTTGGACAGGGCGATACTGATCAGGAGCGAGCGCAGATCCTGGCGGAAACCGGCAGCATCCTGGATCGCGTGCAGGGACAGGCGCAGCGCCTGCAGGCGAGCCTCGGGGTGAAGGACCGGGTCGCGGTGAGCGACTATCTGGACTCCGTGCGCGAGATTGAGCGCCGCGTGCAGATGGCGGAGAAGCAGAGCAATACCGAGTTGATTATCCCGGATGCGCCGATCGGGACGCCGAACGAGATCACGGAGTATCTGAAGCTGATGTTCGACCTGATGGCGCTGGCGTTCCAGGCGGATGTCACGAGGGTGATCACGTTCTCGATGGATCGGGAAGCCAGCATGCGGACGTACACGAACCTGGGGATTGCGGAGGGGTTCCATCCGCTGTCGCATCACGGTAACAACCCTCAGAAGATGGACAAACTGGTACAGATTCAGAAGTACCACGCGCAAGTGTTTGCCGGATTCGTCAAGAAGATCGAAGGGGCGAAAGAAGCAGACGGCACGGTGCTGGATCATTCCACGATTCTGTTTGGCAGCGACATGAGCAACAGCGACCGGCACAATAACGATCCGCTGCCGTCAGCGATCCTGGGACACGCGAACGGAAAGATCAAAGGCGGGCAGCACCTGAAGTATCCGCAGGATTCGCGTCATGGCGACCTGCTGCTGACGCTGCTGCAGCGCAATGAGATTCCGGTGAAAGCCATCGGGGACAGCACCGGGGGCCTTTCGGAGGTCTAGCATGCGCAAGTGCGCGGGTGCGATAGCGGTCCTATTGGCCGGCGCGGCGATGCTGCGGGCGGCCGAGACGGGGCTGCTGGACGCGGCGGAAGCCGGCGACTACGCCGCGGCCGTGCGCCTGGTGAACGCGAAGGGCACGGACGTGAACGCCACCGGCGCCGATGGCAGCACCGCCATCATGTACGCGGCGGCGAACGGCGATCTGGAACTGGTGCGCGCCCTGATCAAAGCAGGCGCGAACGTCAAGCTGAAGAACCAGTTCGGCACGTCGGCGCTCACCGAAGCGGCGATCATCGGGTCGGCGCCGATCATCGACGCGCTGCTCAAGGCCGGGGCTGATCCCAATTTCCGGACTCCCGACGGGGAAACTCCGCTGATGGCCGCGGCGCGCAGCGGGAAGGTGGACGCGGCCAAGGCGCTTCTGGACGCGGGAGCCGACATCAACGCAAAGGAAACGTGGGGCGAACAATCCGCGCTGATGTGGGCCGCCGCGCAAAGGCAGGCCGAGATGGTGAAGTTCCTGGCGGCGAAGGGCGCGAACCTGAACGATCACGGCAAAATCAATCAGTGGGAACGCAAGGTGATCCAGGAACCGCGCCCGAAGGACATGAACAAGGGCGGCTTTACCCCGCTGCACTACGCCGCGCGGGAAGGGTGCGCGACTTGCGTGGAGAATTTGCTAGCGGCCGGCGCCGATCCGGATTCCGAAGATCCGGACCGGGAGACGCCCCTGCTGCTAGCGCTCGAGAACATGCATTTCGACACGGCCGCGGTGCTGGTGAAAGGCGGCGCGGATCTCGACAAGTGGGATCTGTTCGGCCGCTCGCCGGTGTACATGGCGGCGGACGTCAGCACGCTGCCGCTGAAAGGCAACGGCGCGATGGCGGTGCTGCCGAGTCCGGACAAGCTCACCGCTGTCGAAGTGGCGCGAATGATGCTGGAGCGCGGGGCGAATCCGAATATTCAGTTGAAGCGGCGTCCGCCGTACCGCGACGTTCCGCAGGATCGCGGGGGCGACACCATGCTCGCGCAGGGGGCCACGCCGCTATTGCGGGCGGCGCGCGGCGGCGATGCCAAGTTCGTGGCGCTGCTTTTGGAGTACAAGGCGCTGGTGGATTTGCCGAGCAAGGAAGGGATCACGCCGTTGATGGCCGCGGCCGGGGTCGACTACGGCGCACGCGTTACGCGGGGACGCAACCGTACCGAAGAAGGCGTGCTCGCCACCATGGACCTGCTGGTCAAAGCCGGGGCGAATGTAAACGCGCGCTCGGTGTTGGACCGCGGGGCCGGGCGCGGGGGGCGTGGCGGTGGCGGTGGCGGGGCAGGCGCTGGCGCGGCTGCGCCAAGAGGTAGCGGCGGACCGGACGACAGCGCGTCGGCGCGCATCGCACAGGCCTTCCGCCGCGGCAGTCAAATGCCGAGCGCGGCCGCCGTCCCGAACCAAACCGCGCTGCATGGCGCGGCCGAGCACGGTTTCGATAAGTTCATCGAATTTCTGGTGTCCAACGGGGCCGATCTGACCGCTAAAGACGCCGGCGGCCGAACACCCCTCGATGTCGCCCGCGGCGCGGGCGGTCAACGCGGTGGCGCCGACGCTTTCCCAAAAACCGTAGCGCTGCTGGAATCCCTGATGAAGGCGAAGGGCATCCCGGTAGCGGAAGTGGCGGGCCGGTAGAAGAAAAAGGGGACAGACACATTTTCGGACCGCCAATGAGCGGTAGATAGATTAAAATGCGTCTGTCCCCTTTTTCAAAACAAGGAGAAACCTGTGTTGAGAAAATTTGCTATAGCCGCAATTTGCTCCGCATTGCTGTGCGGGAGCGCCATGGCGCAGGATGCCAAGACCGTCATCGCCGATGCGCAAAAAGCATTGGGCGATCTGAAATCCATCACGTATTCGGGGTCAGCGAAGGATGTAGCCTTCCAGCAGTGCGGAGCCAACTCCACCGACATGAAGTGCCGGGGGACGCACGATCCGATGCGGCCGATCAACAATTATGTGCGCGTGATTGATCTCACCGCACCCGCGTCACGGGCGACGGGGGCCACCAACAACATCGGTCCCGGCGGCTCTACGGCGCTGACGCCGGGGACGTATTTCCAGGCGGTTACGCCGCAGCAGGCGGATGTCGCGCAACCCTGGGCCAACTCCCTGGAGCTTTACATCACGCCCTGGGGTTTTCTGAAAGGCGCCGCGGAGAATAACGCCACGGCGAGCAGCCGCAAGGTGGACGGCAAGAAGTACACCGTTCTGACCTGGAGCCCGGCAGTCAAGGCGCCTTCCGGCAAGAACTATGTCGTGAACGGCTATGTGGACGAACAGAAAAGGGTGGATCGGGTGGAAACGTGGCTGGGCGAGAATATCATGGGCGACATGCACATTCTCGCGACGTACACGGGATGGAAAGACTTCGGCGGCGTGATGGCGCCTTCGAAAATCGTGCAGACGCGCGGCGGCTGGCCGTTCTTTGAAGTGGATGTGACGGCGGCGAAGGCGAATCCTCCGGATGTCGCGACGCTGGCTCCTCCGCCGGCCGGAAACCGCGCGGGCGGCGGACCACCGCGGGCGCCAGCGCCCCTGACGGTAACGTCCGAAAAGCTTGGCGACGGCCTTTACCGGCTCACGACGGGACCGGGCAGCTACGATTCGGTGATCGTCGAGTTCAAAGACTACATCATGATGCTCGAGGCGGGCCAATCCATCGCGCGGGGTCAAGCCTACATCGCCGAAACGAAGAAGCTGATACCGAACAAGCCAATCCGCTACGTCATGAACACGCATCCTCATTCCGATCACACGGGAGGGCTTCCCGCGCTGGTGGAGGAAGGCGCAATGATTATCACGCAAAAGAATAACGAGGCTTTCCTGGATAAAGCGCTCAACACCCCGAGAACGCTGCTGGACGACCCTCTCGCGAAGAATCCAAAAAAAGCGAAATTTGAAACGGTTGCGGAGAAGAAGGTCTACTCCGATGGAACCCGGACCGTGGAGATGTATCACATACCTCCGGCCCCCCACTCCAACGGGTTAATCATCGCGTACATTCCCAAGGAGAAGGTTCTGTTCCAGGGCGACTTCTCGGTGAATCCCGGCGAACCGGCGAACGATCATGTGAAAGCGCTGGTCCCCGTTCTGGAAAAGCTCAATCTGGACTTTGACCGCTACATCAACGTGCACACGTCCGCGGCTCCCCAGACCAAGGCGGATGTATGGAAAGCCATGGGGAAATAAGAAAATCCCAGTTGCGGCGGGAACTTGATACGTGAATACAAAAATTCTCGACCGCGGCGGATGGGACAAGGCGCTCGTAATCCTGCGTCGAAGCGGCAAAAAGAAACAGATTCCCCACGCCAAAAAAACGGGGAGACCGGCACGTCAAGTGCTAGTCTCCCCGGGGGTTAGAACCGTATTGGAAATTGCTAGAAATTGAAGCGCAGCGACATCTGGATC
>CAZKQQ010000239.1:0-9946 GCA_964554945.1 uncultured Solibacteraceae bacterium
ACGCGTCAAGCGTATTACGGCCCCACGAATTTCGACCGCAGACAAGTGCTGGCAATCAATTACGTCTACAATGTGCCAAAGTTTTTTGTGGGAAATAAGTTCACCAGGCTGGCAACGGATGGCTGGCAACTCTCGGGAGTAACCCAGGTATCAACCGGTTCTCCTCTCACCCCGACGTTCTCCGTACAAGGAGCGGGCAACCAGAATTTCACCGGTTCCAATACCGAAGCCGCTCGGATTGGCGTCGTGAAAGGGTGCGATCCGTACACACATTTGGACGATCCATTCAACCGCCTCAATGCATCGTGTTTCTTCGTGCCCAGTCTTGGAAGCCAGGGGCTCGAGTCCGGGATCAATTATCTCTATGCGCCCGGCCTCATCAATTGGGACATGTCAGTCCAGAAAGAGTTCGCTATTAAAGAGCGGGTACGTTTTCAATTCCGCTTGGATGCATTCAACGTGTTCAACCACACGAATTTCACTGGGTACAACATCAACTTGAATTACCTGCCGTTTACCCTCAATAACGGAATCCCGACGGGCCAGCCTGCACTGGCGGGGAATGCGCTCGGCCGCAATCCAAGCGGAGCCGTGAATATAAGCGGATTCGGCACGGTCACCCAACCAAATCCGGGAGCGCTGGGCTATTCGCGAATTCTGCAGACGGTGATCCGCGTTCAATTCTAGAGACGGCCATCTTTTTCGCGTCGGCGCTGATGTAAAGAGTTCGTTCCCATTCCGGCTCCAGACGGGGTAGTTCCCGCCGTTCGAAGAAACCCGCCATTTACCGCCGGGCGCGGGAAGCGTGGAGCGCGGAATTGAACTCTTGCACGAGGTCTGCGCCCGCGACATGGAAGGCATGGTGGTGAAGCTGGCGAGCGCGCGGCGCGTCACCCGGTGGCTGAGCCGCTCAGGCGCGCTGTGAAGCACCTTGAACATCTGGGCGGCCGGCCGGTCCGGTCTCCTCGCCCTGATACCCATGTCCTTTCTGAGCCGCTCAAACCAATGAGAAGGCATTGGACTGGCTTGACAACCAGAGCCCGGAAACTCTGTACCAAAGAACTCGTGAAGAACGGCAAAGCGTGAGGAAGAAATATCGAAGTAAGGCAATGGCCGCCATCCACGAAACCATGACAGCGCTTCACAAGGTGGGTGCGGTCGACAAGCAGACCATGCGGCAATTAGATGATGCTTGTCTCACACCAGTGCAGCCCCTGTCGCCCAACAGATCAGGGCCCTCCGCGCGCGGGAGCATGTGAGCCAGACCGTATTCTGCAAATTACCTCAATGTCACGCCCAACCTTGTGAGCATCGCGGAAACTGTCAGGACAGGGTTTTAGGCTGCGCGAGTTTCTGGACGTTTGCCGTTAGTCGTGCCTTCGCCCAAAAGTCTTTGAAATTGCTCAACCCCTTCAGGGCAGCTCGAACAGATCGTGAACCCATTCGTTTGCGATATGACGCCGTAGTGTTCGGCGATGCGCTGCGAGGTATCCCGCGAGACGGCCCGGTTAATCACACCTACTTCTGTTTCCCAGTGCCGCCTTTTCCTTTGCCGGCCTTCTTCGCCCCCGCGTCCCGGTCCGGGCGGGCCAGATGCCCCGTCAACACCCTGGCGATGTGCGTCTGCTGGTGTCCTCGCTCTAGCGGATCCTCGATCGCATCCACCGTTTGAATCGCCAGCAGCCATTTGTTTCCGTACTCCAGGTGGCTGTTCTTCTCCTCCGCGCTCCGGCGATAATAATCCTCCCGTTGCTGGAACAGCCTCTGGATGTAATACACCATCGCCCCCGCTGCCGCGGTCACCGTCGCTTTTGTTACTACCCCGCGCCCTTCCGCGCTGAACACGAACATGCTGGCCAATCCGCCGCTCAAAACCAGGAAGCCTGTCGCCACGCATCCTGCCCACAGCCACCACACCACTTGCGCCTGCCGCGCCAGCACGTCGTACTGCTTTTGCAGATTGTCCCGGTAAAACCGGAAGCTCTCCTCGATCTTCTCAAACCGCACCTCGCTGCCTTTGAAAAATGAGGTCCGTGGCAGCGACTCCATAAACAAGGTGGGCGCCGCGGCCGCCAGCCGCGTAATCGAGTGCGTGGGCTCCACGCCTTTCGACGGCGCCGGCGCGATCGGTTGCGTCCCGGTCACGGCCGTGGAAGCGGCCGCCTCCGTCGTCACCTCCGGTACCGGCCCGCCCCGCCGCGGCAGTAGTGCCCCCGCGAATACCGTCCCCTCTAATGCCGCCGCGAGAGCCGAGACAAACTCCGTACAAGTCCCATACCGGTCGTCCGGTTCCACCGCCATCGCCTTCCGCAGCACCGGCTCGATGCCCTCCGGAAGGTTCGGGTTAAACACCCGGGGCGACGGCATCTCCCCGCCCAGCGTCTTGCGAATGATCACGCCCACATCATCGTTGGCGAACGGATTGGTTCCCGCCAGGCCTTCGTAGGCCACAATCGCCAGCGAGTACTGATCGCTTCTTCCGTCCACCTCGCTCGCCTTCGTTTGTTCCGGCGACATGTACATCAGTGTCCCGATCACCGTGCCGGTCTGCGTCAGCCGCGATTGCCCCATCCGCGCGATCCCGAAATCCATCAGCTTCGGAGAGCCGTTCGGCCGGATCATGATGTTTTCCGGCTTCACGTCCCGGTGCACGATATGTTGCTCGTGAGCATAGTCCAGCGCCGCCGCCACCCGCTTCAAAATCGTCAGGAACTGTTCTTGGCTGAGAGGCTCACCGCTTTTCAGTCGCCTCGCCAGGTGCTCCCCCTCCACGAACTCCATCACCAGGTACGGGTGATGCTCCGCCACTCCCACGTCGTAGATGCTCACGATGTCCGGGTGCGAGAGATGGGCCATAGACCGGGCCTCGGTCATGATCCGCCGTTCGAACTCCGGATCGGATGCCTGGAAGACCTTGATTGCGACCGTGCGGCCGAGCGTCATATCCACGGCCCGGTACACGGTTCCCATCCCGCCGGACCCGATCGTCTTTTCGATCTCGTAGCGGCCGCCGAGCACTGCGTCCATAGCGGGATTCTACCCCAAACCAGGCTTCCCCGCGCCACCAAACCGTGGTCGCGCCTGGGTATCGAGTCATGGTCCCTTTGGGACCGCCCGACCCTGCATCGATCCCAAATTCAGGCTCCGCCTCATCAATCGGTCCCGGCGCGTTCCACGCCAGCGACCGTAACAGCGTGGCCTACGGCTTCTGTTGCTTAGCGCGAATGTGACTGTCAAGAATTGGGTTCGCGATCCTCGATCCCCCCGTCCGCAAAGCTCCAGATTCGGGACGCCACTTCGTCGACTTCGCCAGCTCCGAGGTCTGCAGCCGTTCCACTTCTTTCTTTCGCGGCTACATCGCGATCAATCGACTCCCTAGTGTTGGATCGGAATTACCAATGGCGCCGGCGGATTCGAATTGATGGAGGCCGGGGAGGAGACTCCATTCACGGCGACGGTGAGCGGGTAATTGCCCTCCGGCATGGTGGCGAACTGCTGGGGGACGGTGAAATTGATCTGGAATTCGCCGATCGCGACCAGGCCGGCGGCGTCGGCGGGAACCGTGATGTTTCCGAGCGTGACTGTGACGCCCGAGAGCGGCTGAAAGTTCACGCGCACGCCCGCGGGCGAGGGCGAGAGGCCGGTGCCGAAGAGTTGAATGGAGTCGCCGGGCCTCGCATTCCGGAATAGGGAGCCGATCGAGGGATCACCGGCGAATTGGCCATTCGAGAAAACGGCGGCGGCGTAATTCGTGCCGTTGACGATAATCGGCCAGACGCCGGGCGCGCTCGCGGCGGTGCCGACGTTGACTGTGGCGCTCGTGCCGGCAGTATTGGTCACCTGAACCGATGCCAGGCCGCTGATTCCGGCAGGGACCTGGAAATCGATTTGATTGGAGCTGATGTAATACACAGCCGCGGGCTTTCCGTTCACGGCTACGGAAGTGCCGCCGACGTTAGTCGGCAGGGCGTTGCCGAGTCCGGTGAAGTCGGAATTGGTCCAAAGCCGGGAGACGGTAGCAAGATTGGCGCCTTTCAGCTGAGCCCACGAGCCGGGCACCAGGCCGCCAGGGGCATAGGTCGCGCCATTGGCGACGGTGCCGGCGGTCAAGACGGGCGGCGCGGCGGGGGCAGCGGTGATGGTGAAGGCGCGGGACATGAATTGGCGCGCGCCGGTGTCGCATCCATTCAGAAAGAAAATCTGTCCGGTCAGTTTGGTGTGACCCGCGGCGGCGCCCGGCGAGACTGAAGACGGATACCAGCCGTCAAATTGACCGCCAGCGGTTTGGCCCGGGCACGGAGAAACGGCAGGGAACTGCGAATTCTGAATCATCTGGGGTTCGGTCCAATCCTGGTAGTCGAGGCTAGTAGCGGCGGAGTAATACCAGGCGCCGACGCGATTGCCGGTAGGGCCGCTGACGCAGACGAAGATCATCAGGTACAGACCGAGATCGTCGTTGTAACTGATTTCGGAATGCGCCTGGCCGCCGTTGCCGCATCCGGCGCCGGGCAGAGGACTGGCATCCAGGCCGCCGATGCCGGGCTGGTTGAACGAGCCGTTGTACCACTTCAGGAAAGTGAGAGGGTCGGAGCCGAGCTTGGCGCGCGCGACGCGGATCAATCCATCGGTGGTTCCGGCAGGGCCGGGGCGGTACAGGTATGTGACATAGAGATAGTAATTGCCGTCGGCGCTCTTGTCGACAAACGCGCTGGGGATGGCGTCGCCCATCGCCGAGTGAGCGGTGGTTGGCTGCGGATCGGAGCTTTGCAGCACGGGGTGGCGGGCGGGACCGCCGAGAACGCCATTGATCGGCGCCGGCCAGGTCTTGCCGTTATCGGACGAGCGGGCGAAGCCCACAGTGGCGTAGAAGGGCTGCTGGTTCACGCCGCCCGGACAATGGTTTTCGGCTTCGTAGAGCATCATCAGGTTTCCGGGGGGAAGGGTCGGGTCCTGAACCACCGAGCCGGGCGCCGCGTAGTTACCATCGAATTCGGTCTGATAGGTGGGATTGCACTGATCGATAGCAGTCGGCGGAGCCATGACCTGGCGGTTGTAGCCCAAGGCTGTGGCGAACGAGAAATTTTTCAGGTCGGTGGTCTCGAGCACGACGGCGCCGCCGGTGCCGCCGGAGATCTTGCTCGCGGCAAAGACCAGGTAAGAGTTGGAGCCGGTGGGGATGAACGTGGTGTGCTCGTCGGGCAAGTCGACCAGGTGGTTGGCGTCGGTCGGGGAGTTGGGATAGATGAGGGTCTGATCTGGTCCCACCGAGAAAGAGATGATTTGGAGGTGGTTCGCCGGCTGCGCGAGCAGAGCGGCAGCGGAGAGCGCGAGCGCGGAAATCGTGGTTAAGGCCGGCATAGGTTAATGTTGAGTGGGAATGACGATCGATGCCGGCGACGAAACGCCATTCACCGTGATCGCGAGTGGATAATTGCCTTCGGGCAGGCTGGCGAACTGCGCCGGGACCGTGAAATTGATCTGAAATTCGCCGGGATAGAGCAGGACGGCTCCATCGGCGGGAACCGTAATGCTGCCGAGCGTGACGTTCACTCCGTTCACCGAGGTGACGTTGATCCGGACGCCGGCGGGAGTGGGCACGAGACCGGTGGCGTAGAGTTGAACGACGTCGCCGGCTTTGGCCTTGCGGTAGATTGCTCCCGCCGCGGGATCCCCGACGAATTTGTTATCGGGAAAATAGGCGCACGGATAGTTGGTGCCGTTAGCGACGCATGGGAAAATGCCGGGCGAATTATTTGCGGCCGCAGCGGTGACCACATTGCTGCCGACGCCGTTGTTGAAGACTTGCACTGAGGCGTTGCCGGCGATTCCGGCCGGCACCTGGAAATCCACCTGAGTGGGAACGATGGCGTAAACAGCAGCAGCGATTCCGTTCACTTTCACTTCGGTTCCGTTGAGATCCGTGGGCAGACTGTTGCCCAAACCAGCGAGATCCGAATCTGTCCAGCCGATGTGGATCGCGTTGGCGAGTGCCGCGCCTTTCACCTGGGCCCACGAGCCCGGAACCAGACCGCCGGAAAGATATGTCGCCCCGTTGGCGACCGAACCCGGCGTGATGGCCGGCGCGGGCGCGCCGGTAGTGATGGCGAAGGCGCGCGCGGAAAATTGCCGGGCTGGAGGCGACGTACCGCCTCCCTGGCAGCCCCACAAATAGAAGACGTACCCGGTGAGTGAGAGGTGGCCGGGGTTCTTGGCGAGCGACATGAAGGTTGGGTAGTAGCCCTTGTAATCGGGACAGCCGCCGGAGTTGTTGAACGTGCTCCAGGAACCCGCAATCTCCGCCGGCGCCGACCATCGCGTCTGGTCGGAAAGGCTCGAGCTGGTGGAGTAGAACCACGCCGCGCCCTGGCCGGTGCCGCTGCCGGGACCGAGCGCCGGATCGCCGGGCGACACGCACAGGAACGTGAGCAGATATTGCTGGGTATCGTCGACGTAGCTGATCGAGCTTCCGTATTGGTTCTGCGCGGGCGCTTCGCAGTTTTGGAACGCGCCGGCCGGCAAGACGCTGTTGTCGGCTCCGCCGAGGCCGGGGGAGGCGAAGGCCTGGCCGTTCCATTTCTGGAACGTGAGCGGCGCGGTGCCGCCATTCAACGGGGCGCGCGCCACACGCACGTTTCCGGAGTTGGCGTAGAGGTACGTTGTAGGGCCGCCGGCGACATCGTCGACGAAACCCGAGATCTCCTGCTCTCCATACTTGGCGGTGAGCGGCTGGCCGGCAGCCATCAGGGTAGCGAGCGATATGGGCGGAGTGAGTACCGGGTAACGGCCGTAAGCGGAGGGCGGCGTCGTGGTGCAGTCGTTCCCCATGCAAACGTTCTTGCCGAGCGCGCCCGTCGGCGCATTGGGCCCCTGCGTGGAATTGACACCGGGCATCGGTGTGAAATTGAAAGTGGGAGTGCCGCGGTAGGTCGGCCACGTTTTGCCGTAGTCAATCGACGTCGCGATGGCGAGCGAGATGTAATCGTCGGTGTTACTCACGACGGGGCCGCCGGCATTGCCGATGCAGGCGTTGGTTCCTTCATAAACCATCAACAGAGCGCCTGGGGCGGCGGTCGGGTCCTTCACGACGGAGCCGGGCGCGGCGTAGTGCATGTCGAAGGTCTGATCCTGATGCGCGGGATTGCCATCGGCCACGGTCGGACAGACGTCCCCCTTGGTGGAGGGATTGAACACCTGGCCGAAACCGCCGGAGTAAGAACCGTAGGCATCGGTTCTGGGTAGATCGAGGGTCCACTGGCCGTTGGTATTCGGTCCCGGGCCGCCGGAAAGCACGCCCACCCCGATGCTGGCGTGGCCGGTCTCCGCGCTGGCAAGGAAGAACAGATAGTCCTGGTTGGCGCCGAGCGTGCCGGGAGCGAAGACGGTCGAGTGCTCATCCGGCGTCGCGCCAAATCCGAAGGAGCTGCTGTTGATGGAAGACCCTGAGGTGTTGAGCACGAGTTGATGGGTATCGAACGTTCCGCTCGGGCAACTGCCTGGGCCGCCCGCGCCCGTCGGGCTGCAAACGGAGATCGAAGTGATGGCGAGCGGCGCCGGATTCTGGGCGAGCGCAGTCAGGGCGATGGCGCAAAGGAGTGGGGAGAAGCCGAGGCGCATGTGAGATGTTAACACTACAAACGGGAGCAAGTTGCTTGGGAGCGGTTGCTATTTGGGTTTGGGCGGATATTTCTCGAAAGATTTTTTGACCATGTCGTCGAGCTTGCCTTCGATTTGGTTGAGACCGCGCAGGTCGATTAGATTTTCATTATCGTGACTTTACCATCCCGAACGACCTTGCCGCCTGTCCCCTGCACCATCTTGCCCGCGTAAAGGGCATCAAGAAAGGTAGCGCGTATAATAGATCAAAATCGATCTATCGGATGGAAGGGATGACTCCGGATCGCGCGCGCGAAATCAAGGATCTTTACAAGCTCGTCCGCGAGCGCGCGGCGGCGGAGCGGACCGCTCTGCTCGACAGCTTCGATCCCCAGGTTCGCTCGGCGATCGAGCGGATGCTGGCAGAGGACGACGCTTACGCGCTCGATGCCGCGACGAAAACGATCGCGGGCGCCGGATCGCAACTCGGTCCTTATCGGATCGAGGCTCGGATTGGCGCCGGCGGCATGGGCACCGTCTATCGCGCCATCGATACGCGGCTGGGCCGCGTAGTCGCCCTCAAAGTCACGGCCGAGCGCCACAGCGAGCGATTTGAACGGGAGGCCCGCGCGATTTCCGCGCTGAACCATCCCCACATTTGCACGCTCTACGACGTTGGTCCGAACTACCTCGTGATGGAGTTGCTAGAAGGCTCCACGCTGGCGGAGACGATCAAGCGCGGGCCAGTGTCTGTCGAAGAGGTAGCGCGGTATGGAACCGAGATCGCGGCCGCGCTAGCCGAGGCCCACGCGCGTGGCATTGTCCACCGGGACTTGAAGCCGGGCAATATCATGGTGACCCGGCACGGCGTCAAGGTGCTGGATTTCGGGCTCGCCAAAATGTTCAGCGAAGCCGGCGTGACCGAAACCCAAGCCGTGATGGGCACTCCGGCCTACATGGCGCCGGAGCAGGTGGAAGGCGGCGAAGCGGACGCGCGCACCGATCTTTTCGCGTTGGGCCTGGTCTTGTACGAAATGGCGGCAGGCCGGCTGCCCTTTCCCGGCGCTTCGCTGGGACGCATGCTCACGAGCGGTTCGAAAGCTTCGATCCCGCTGCCCTCTCAGGAGCGTGCCGGAATGCCCGCAGATCTGGACACACTGGTGGCTCAACTGCTTGAGAAGGATCCGGAGCGCCGCTGTCAGTCGGCCGCCGAAGTGGGACGCCGGTTGGCCGTGCTGGCCCCGCGAGCCGGCGGGCCGGCCGCCTCGTCGCGGCTTCCGGTGCGTTTCGCGGTTCCGGCTGGGGCCCTCGTGCTGCTTCTGCTCGCGGCAGGAGGCTGGTTTTACAGGCGGGCGGAGCAGCGTCGCTGGGTCCGCGAGGAAGCGGCGCCGCAAATCGTCCGGCTTACCAAGGAAGGCAAGCCGCTGGCGGCGTTCGTCGTTTTGCAAAAGGCCGAGCAATATCTGCCGGGTGATCCCGAACTTGTGCGCATGGCGCAATCCTCCACGCGCCAGGTTTCGGTCGAATCCACGCCCGCGGGCGCCGCCGTGGCGATTCAGGACTATTCGACGCCGGACGGCGAATGGCTCGCCCTCGGCGCCACTCCGCTGCACAACGTCCGGGTCCCGCAAGGTTACTTCCGCTGGAAACTTTCTCTCCCCGCCAAACCGGAATTTGTGGCCGCACCGTCGCTCCAAGGCACGATGCAGTTTCAACTGGAATCTCCGGGTTCTCCGGCAGGCATGGCGGGCGTGCCCGCCGGGGTGTTCGGTGACATGATCGATTTCGTCGGCTGGCTCGTGTATCCGCTCCCCGCCTTCGACATCGACCGGTTTGAGGTGACCAATCGCCAATACCAGGAATTTGTCGATCAGGGCGGCTACCACCGGCGCGAGTTCTGGAAAGAAAAGTTCGTACGAGACGGCAAGGAGTTGAGCTGGGAACAGGCCATGGATCTATTCCGCGATCCGACCGGCCGGCCCGGACCATCCACGTGGGAAGGCGGTCATTTTCCAGCAGGCCAGGAAGACTATCCGGTTGCTGGAGTGAGCTGGTACGAAGCCGCGGCGTATGCGGCGTTCGCCGGCAAGAGCCTGCCGGCTGTGGCGCAGTGGTACAAAGCCGCGCCGACCGATCTGTCGCCCTACAGCATCAATCAAAGCAATTTCGGCGGTAAGGGGCTGCGCGCCGTGGGTGCATCGCGCGGTGTGGGCCCTTATGGCACCTATGACATGAGCGGCAACGTCCGGGAGTGGTGCTTGAACGCGGTGGACGGCGACCGGCGCTTCATCCTGGGGGGCGCCTGGCGCACTCAGACGTATCAGGCATACGATCCGGAAGCGCTGCTTCCCTT
>CAZKQQ010000240.1:0-9836 GCA_964554945.1 uncultured Solibacteraceae bacterium
ATCGCATCAAGAAGGGCAAGAGCGAGAAGTACATCAAGGACGAAAAGGAATTCACCAAGGAGATCATGCGCCGGGCGACGGAGAACCTGACGCTGGAGCTCCACGCCAGCGGCAACGGGACAGGCGCGAAAGCTTCGCTGGAAGGCCAGGAACTCCGGACCTTCCTGCTGAACCTGGACGAGTACGAGCAGATGTTCCATAAGGTGGAGCGCCGCCTGCGCGATCCGCGGGTGGTGGAGGTGCTGGCCAATGTGGAGCTCCGGGTGGATCACAAAGCCGAGTTTCAGGAAGAAGCCAATCTGAAGCCCGTCTTTGCGGCTCTCGACAAACTGGGCCTCAAACCCGAGATGCGGCGCGACGAAGAGCACTCGTCCTACGCCGTGGTGTACCATGATTCGACCAACGCCGAGCGCAGCATCAGCCTGCAATTGGCGGCGCAGCCGGAATACCGCCGGTATCGCGCTCTCTCGCGGTCGATCGCGCGGCACAACGATCCGCCGTTTGCGGTGGTGAAAGCCGACCGGCGCGAGCAACAGCCCAACTGGATCGATCTGCTGAATTACGTCAAGAACGAAGGCAAGCGCGACGCTTCCGTCCAGCGCTACAAAGGTCTGGGCGAAATGAACGCCGAGCAGCTTGCCGAAACCACGATGAACCCCGAAAAGCGCACGCTGCTGCAGGTGCGTCTGGAAGACGCCGTCGAGAGCGAAGAAATTTTCTCGACGCTCATGGGCGAAGACGTGGAAAGCCGCCGCAAGTTCATCGAAGAGAACGCGCTCGACGTCAAGAACCTGGACGTGTAGGGATCAGGTGGCAAGATCACCGGCGTTACTCTTGACCGGCTGGCCGGTCGGCGCGTTCAGCCGCTTTACCGCCTCCAGCACCAGCTGGTGCAGCCCGGCCCCGCCCTGGGCGACGTAGGCAAAGAGTTCCTGAAGCATCCGGCGTTCCCAGAACTTCTTCAGGTGATCGGCAACGCCGGCCACGGCTTCTTCTTTGGGATAGCTCGCGAAATACAGCGCGATCTGGTTCGCGTTGTGAACCATGTGCTCGGAGTTCATCGGCTTAGTCGGCGCCCGTCTGGCTGAGGATCTGGGTGGTGAGACGCTTGGTCTCCTTATATTGCTCCTGCCATTCGGAGAGGCGTCTGGCGAGTTGCACCTGCACGGCGGTCACCTTGTACTCGGGGCAGCTGGTGGCCCAATCGGAAAACTCGGTGGTCACCACGTTCGCGCCCGTCATCGCGTGATGGAATGTCGTATAAACTACGCCCGGCTGCATGCGCTCGGAGATGCGGGCAGGCAGCGCGATATCACCGGCGCGGCTGGTGAGCGAGACCAGGTCACCGTCCCGGATACCGCGATTCTCGGCGTCCCACGGATGGATTTCCAGGACATCTTCGTGGTGCCAGACGTTGTTTTCGGTGCGGCGGGTCTGCGCGCCCACGTTGTATTGCGAGAGGATGCGGCCGGTAGTGAGGATCAGCGGGAAGCGATCGGTGGTGCGCTCGTCGGTGGGGATGAACTCGGTGATCATGAAGCGGCCCTTGCCGCGGACGAAGCCGCCGATGTGCATGATCGGCGTGCCTTCCGGCGCTTTCTCGTTGCACGGCCACTGCACGCTACCCAGCTTGTCGAGTTTGTCAAAGCTGACGCCGGCGAAGGTCGGGGTGAGGCGCGCAATTTCATCCATGATCTCTGACGGGTGCTGATAAGGCATGGGGTACCCCAGGGCCTCCGAGAGCATCAGGGTAATCTGCCAGTCTTCGTAGCCGGCCATCGGCGGAATGGCCTTGCGCACCATGCCCAAGCGGCGCTCGGCGTTGGTGAAGGTGCCGTCTTTTTCAAGGAATGAGGATCCCGGCAGGAACACATGGGCGTAGCTGGCGGTTTCGTTCAGGAACAGGTCCTGGATCACGACACACTCCATCGCGGCCAGGCCGGCCGATACGTGTTTCGTGTTCGGATCGGATTGGACGATGTCTTCGCCCTGAACGTACAAACCCTTGAAAGTGCCGTCGCAGGCGGCGTCCAGCATGTTGGGGATGCGGAGGCCGGGTTCGCCTTGCAGCGTCACGTGCCAAGCCTCTTCGAACATCTCGCGCACGGCATCTTCAGAAACGTGCCGGTAGCCGGAGAACTCGTGCGGGAACGACCCCATATCGCAGGAGCCTTGCACGTTGTTCTGGCCGCGGAGCGGGTTGACGCCGACGCCAGGCTTGCCGAGATTGCCGGTCGCCATGGCGAGATTGGCCATGCCAATCACCATGGTGGAGCCCTGGCTGTGCTCGGTGACGCCCAGGCCATAATAAATGGCGCCGTTGCCGCCGGTGGCGTAGAGCCGGGCAGCCGCGCGAATATCCGAAGCCGGAACGCCGCTGACGGCTTCCACCGCCTCGGGCGAATTGCGCTCTTCGGCAATGAACTTGCGCCACAGCTCGAACGCCTTGGTGTCGCAGCGCTCTTTTACGAAAGGTTCGTCCACCAGACCCTCGGTGACGACGACATGAGCCAGCGCGTTGATGATCGCGACGTTGGTTCCCGGCTTCAGCGGCAGGTGGTAGTCGGCCTTTACGTGAGGCGTCTTCACCAGGTCGATCCGGCGCGGATCCACGATGATCAGGCGCGCGCCTTCGCGCAGCCGCCGTTTCATATGGGAAGCAAATACCGGATGAGCGTCGGTCGGATTGGCCCCGATGATCATGATGACGTCGGCCGCTTCCACCGAATCGAAATCCTGGGTGCCTGCCGACGTCCCGAATGTGCTCTTCAGGCCGTATCCCGTTGGTGAATGGCAGACGCGCGCGCAGGTATCCACGTTATTGTTGCCAAATGCCGCCCGCACCATCTTCTGCACAAGATAGGTCTCTTCGTTGGTGCAGCGCGACGAGGTGATACCGCCGATCGAATCGCGTCCGTACTTCGCCTGGATGCGCTTGAATTCGCTGGCCGCGTGGTTGATCGCCTCTGCCCAGGTGACCTCGCGCCAGGGATCGGTGATCTTGGCACGAACCATCGGCTTGAGAATGCGGTCCTTGTGGGTTGCGTAACCCCAGGAGAACCGGCCTTTCACGCAAGAATGCCCGTGGTTGGCCTTGCCGTCTTTGTAGGGCACCATGCGAACCACTTCATTGCCACGCAGCTCGGCTTTAAACGAGCAGCCCACGCCGCAATAGGCGCACGTAGTGATGACGCTGCGGTCGCCCTGACCTTTTTCGGTGACGGATTTTTCGATCAAGGTGGCGGTCGGGCAGGCTTGCACGCAGGCGCCGCACGAGACGCACTCGGAATTGAGAAAATCGGTGCCGCCCGCGGAGACTTTGGACGCGAAGCCCCGGCCTTCGATGGTCAGAGCAAATGTCCCCTGCACCTCCTCGCAAGCGCGGACGCACCGCGAGCATACGATGCACTTGGAAGGCTCGAAACTGAAATACGGATTCGATGCATCCTTGCCTGGCTGCAAGTGGTTGGCGCCTTCGTAACCGTAGCGGACCTCACGCAATCCCACTACGCCGGCCATATCCTGCAACTCGCAATTGCCGTTGGCCGAGCACGTCAGGCAGTCCAGAGGATGATCGGAAATGTAGAGCTCCATCATGCCGCGCCGCATACGCGCCAGCTTCGGAGACTGCGTCCGCACTTTCATGCCGGGCTCGGCCGGCGTGGTGCACGAGGCCGGCGTGCCGCGCCGTCCTTCCACTTCCACAAGGCACAGGCGGCAGGAACCGAACGCATCGACGCTGTCGGTCGCGCATAACTTCGGAACCGGAATACCCGCTTCGATTGCCGCGCGCATCACCGACGTGCCCGCCGGGACCGTCACCGGCTTGCCGTCGACCTCCAGGGTGATCATTGTTTGCGCAGCACTCGCGGGCGTGCCGTAATCGATCTCTTGGATTAACGCCATGACTGTGTCTCCTGGGCGCGACCGCCCACTGGGGCCGGCGGAACGGCCGCCGGCTTGTCAAAATCTTCGGGGAAATGACGCACTGCGCTCAGCACGGGATACGGCGTCAGACCGCCCAGCGCGCAGAGCGAACCATCCAGCAACAACTCGCACAGCTCGTCGAGCAATTGCAGGTTCGCGGTCCGGTCCTGCCCGCCGATGATCTTATCGATCACTTCCACGCCGCGCGTCGAACCGTTGCGGCAGGGAGTGCATTTGCCGCAGCTTTCGATCGCGCAGAATTCCATGGCGAAGCGCGCCTGCTTGGCCAGGTCCACCGTGTCGTCGAACACCACGATACCGCCGTGCCCCAGCAGGCCTTTCTTCGCAGTGAACACTTCGTAATCGAGCGGTGTATCGAGCAGTGATTCCGGAAAGTAAGCGCCGAGCGGTCCGCCTACCTGTACCGCGCGCAGCGGCCGTCCGGAAAATGTGCCGCCGCCAAAATCGTAAATGGCCTGCCGCAGCGTCAACCCGAAGGCTTTTTCGACGAGGCCCCCGTGCTTGATATTGCCGGAAAGCTGGATGGTGAGGGTGCCGCGCGAACGGCCCATGCCGAAATCGCGATAGTATGCCCCGCCCTTATCCAAAATGACGGGTACGGTCGCAAGCGAGATCACGTTGTTGATGACGGTCGGCTTGCCGAACAGGCCTTCGATCGCGGGCAGGGGCGGCTTGGGCCGGATCTGGCCGCGCTTGCCCTCGAGGCTCTCGAGCATGGACGTCTCTTCGCCGCATATGTACGCGCCCGCGCCCAGCCGGACCTCCAGGTCGAAGCGCTTGCCGCTCCCAGCCACGTTCGATCCCAGGTAGCCGTTTTCGTAAGCGAGAGCGATGGCGCGCTTCATGGTGCGGAATGCATGCGGATATTCCGAGCGCAAATAAATGTAGCCGCCGGTGGCCCCCACCGCGAAAGCCGCGATGGTCATGCCCTCGATGAGCACGAACGGATCGCCTTCCATGATCATGCGGTCCGCGTAGGTGCCGCTGTCACCCTCGTCCGCATTGCATGCAATGTATTTCCGGTCGGCGGGCGTGTTGAGCACGGTGCGCCATTTGATTCCAGTCGGGAAACCCGCGCCACCGCGCCCGCGCAACCCGGACTGCGTCACCTCTTCAACGATCGCCTCGGGTGTCATCTTCAACGCGCGCTCGAGGCCTTTGTAGCCGCCATGGCTGACATAATCGGAGAGCGACAGCGGATCGATGATGCCGCAGCGCGCGAAGGTCAGGCGCTCCTGGTTTTTCAGGTACGGAATCTCCTCAGTCGGGCCCAGGCAGAGCGGATGCGGCTTGCCATCGAAGAAGCCGGCATCGAAGAGTCCTGCCACGGCGTCCGCGGTGACCGGCCCATAAGCGACGCGGCCGCGCGGGGTGTCCACCTCCACCAGCGGCTCCAGCCAGAACAGGCCGCGCGATCCATTGCGCACGACCGTGAGGTCCAGGTGACGAGAGTTAATCTGCTCCGTCATGGCGCGCGCCACCGCGTCCGCGCCCACCGAGAGCGCCGCCGCATCGCACGGAACGTAAACCTTCACGCTCACGAGTGCCTCCGCGCGCTATCGATCAGAAAATCGGCAACCTGCGGGGAAACCCGTCCGTAGGGCCGGCCGTCGAGCATCGCTGACGGCGAGAGGGCGCAATTGCCAAGGCAATACACCGCTTCTACCGTGAAGCTTTGGTCGCTGGTAGTCTGACCCATCTTGATGCCCAGGCGGTTTTCCACGTGATCTACCAACGATTCACAGCCCATCGACTGGCAGGCTTCCGCGCGGCAGATGCGCAGCACGTGCCGTCCGGGAGGGCTGTGCCGGAAATCGTGATAGAAACTCACTACTCCATGCACATCGGCCTTGGATAGATTGAGCGCCTCCGCCACCAGGGGGATGGCCTCTTCATGGATATAGCCAAACTCGTCCTGTAATGCATGCAAAACGGGAAGCAGAGCTCCCGGCAGATGCTCCAGTTCCCGGATTCGGGCGAGAGCACGATCCGTATCCCAATTTGACGTTTGGCCCATGCGAGGTTACCTTGCCGTGATCCTGATAGGGATCTGCTCCGGCGCGCCCCAGAGAGTGCCGTCGGTGGACCCGACCCGAGGCATAGCAGAACCCTTCTTCTTAGTGTACGCGATCCGGTTAGAGGCAGGGGACCAGGTACCCGGGGTGCTGCGGGCTGGTACTGACGGCCCGGATGGCATAAAGCAGGGCTCTGAGGCCTCGTTTACTTCAGTGGACACAGAATCGTTACCTTTCCGCATAGACGCATGAAAATCCGATTCAAGCCCCGGCTCCTGACCGAGAATGGAACAGAGATGAAACGGAGTTTTGTACTGGCGGCTGCCCTCGCTCTGCCGCTCGCGGCGCAACCGCAGAAACCCCCGGACAACCCGACCCCTGCCCCTGCCGGCCGGCCTGGCGCGCAGCGGGTATTCATTCTGAAGTATGCCGACCCGTTGACCATGGCCGATATGCTGCGCGTGTTCGGAGTGATGGTCGTAGCCAATCCGGAAACTCATGCGGTCGCGGTCGCCACCACGTTTCCCGACGTCCTGACTTCGGTAGATGACGCCGTCAATCGCCTCGACGTGCCAACGTCGGCTCCGCAAAATATCGAGTTGACCGCGTATTACGTGATCGGCGGCAATACCAATAGTCCGCTCGGCAGTCCGCTTCCGAAAGATCTGGAAAGCCTGGCCACCGAACTCGCCGGCACGTCTGCGCTGAAAAATTACCGGCTGCTTGACGCTCTCACAATTCGCATGCGCGCCGGCCAGGGCGCGGATACAGTTGGTTCAGCCGGGCAGGTAGCAACCGGATCGCCCGTGATCGTGACCGATCTGCGCGTGCGGGCGGCGACCGTCAGCGCCGATGGCGCCTCGGTTCGGATCGACCGGCTCAATGCCGGCGTGAAATTGCCGGTGACGGCAGGTGGCGGGCAATACACAACCTCCCAACTGAACTTTGATGCCGATCTGGACATAAAAGCCGGGCAGCGCGTGGTTGCCGGCCGCGTCGGGATGACGAAAGATCAGTCGCTTTTTGTGGTTCTGACCGCACGTATCGCCAAATAGCCAAAATCCTGTACACAGTTTCGCAGCCGGTCCCGTATTCTCTAACGACGATGGAACCGCTCGCGCTGTTGTTGACCGCGGCTGCAATTGAGGGCCCCGATGACCGGGCCCGGACCGTTGCCGCGGCCCAGGCCGGCGATCGGGAGGCTTTCGAACAACTGCTTCGGCAGTACGAGCGGCTGGTGCTGGCCACCGCCCTTCGTTTATTGGGCAACCTGGAGGACGCGCAGGATGCCGCGCAGGAGGTATTTCTCAAGCTGCACCGGAATCTCGGCAAGGTGCAATCCTCCGGCAATTTCGCAGGCTGGTTATACCGGGTGACCGTGAACGTGTGCCATGACCAGCGCCGCAAGAAATCCGAAGCGACGTCGGTGGGGGATGTAACCGACGTCGTGGCGCGGGTTTCCGACCCGCAGCAGGAACTGACGGAGGCGGAGCGCCGCCGGGCCCTTGACCTAAGTCTCCGCCTGCTCTCTCCGAGGGAGCGCGAGGCGCTGGTGCTCAGGGATCTCGAAGGATTGTCGACGGCCGAAGTGGCCGCGGCGCTCAACGTCACAGAAGCCACGGTCCGGTCGCAGATCAGCAAGGCCCGCGTGAAGGTGAAGGCTTTTATCGAGGAGTATTTTCGGAGACGTACATGAATTGCCGTGATTGGGATGAACGAATCGCCCTGCAGGCTGAGGGTGACCTGCCGGAGGCGGAGGTGCGGGAGACCGAAAGGCACTTGGCCGAATGCGGCGAATGCCGGAAGTATGCCCAGGATGTGAGGAATAGCCTCGCGGTAATTCGGGCGGCGCATGAAGAACCGCTCGCGCCAGCCCACTTCGCCGCATTACGGGCGCGGGTGCTGGAGCAGTTGCCCGGTCAACGCCGCCACGCGTGGCGTTGGGCATGGATCGGCGCGCTGGTTGCAGCCGCGGCCGTGGTGGTTCTGCTAGCTTTGCCGCGGCAGGTCGAACTCCCGCGAATCGCGGTGACCCCTCCGCCGGCCCCGCTTCTTGAGCCGGTCGCACCCGCAGCGGCCGAACCGATCGCACCGAAGCGGCCGCCGCGTGTTCGCCGCCAACCCAGGCCGCGCCCACCCGCCGAGCCGCTGATGGTCAAACTGATTACTGATGACCCCGACGTGGTCATCTATTGGATCGCGAATTAGAAGGAGAGCGAGATGAAGCAGTTATTCCTCATATCCATGCTGCTGGCGCAGTCCCTGGCCGCCCAGGAACAGAAAAAGCCCGACGAGGCCAAGCCCAACGTGCAGAAGGTATTCATCTTGAAGTACGCAGATCCAAACAAAGTCGCGGGGCTTATTGGGGTATTCGGAGTACGCACATATCCGAATTCGGACCTGCACGCCCTGGCCATAGCCGGCAGCCCCGAGATCTTGCCCGCCATCGAAGATGCGATTAAGCGGCTGGACATCCCGGCGGCCGGCGTCCAGAACATTGAGCTGACGGCATACTACCTGATCGGAGGCGATGCGGAAAACACGCCTGGAAGCGCCCCCCCGAAAGAGCTGGAGAGCGTCGTCACTCAACTGAAGAATTCGTTTGCCTTCAAAACTTATCGCCTGCTGGATATTCTGGAGCTGCGCACGCGTACGGGACGGAGCGCCGATACATCCAGCAATCCGGGTCCGGTATCTCCTGGCTCTCCGTCCGCGGTGACTCAGCTCCATACCGGCTCGCTGGCCCTGAGTCCGGACGGAACAACCGTGAGTGTAGAAGGTATGAAGGCCGGGCTGCGTCTTCCCGTCCCGACGGGCGGTGGCCCCGCTCAGTTCACCTATATCGATCTCGGCCTGAATGCCAATGTCGATATCAAAGAAGGGCAGAAAGTCGTGGTCGGCCGCTTAAGCGTCAACAAAGACCAAGCCTTATTTCTGGTGCTGACGGCACGGGTCGTGAATTAGCGCCGTTCCCTAAGGGCCGACCTCGAACAGCACGTTGGGTTGCGAACTCATGCCGCTGATTGTCACCACAATCGGGTATTCGCCAGGGGCCAGCTGCGGCACGGTGAAATTCACCTGGAACTGTCCGGGCGCCGCCAGCGCCGTGCGCGCGACGAGAACAAGCAGTACTTCTACTTGATCTTCTCGTCCTTCTCCACTTTGCCGTCGCGGACGTGGATGATGCGGTGGGCGTGCATGGCGATATCGTGCTCGTGCGTTACCAGCACGATCGTGTTGCCTTGCTGGTACAACCGCTCGAACAGACCCATGATCTCGTTGCCGGTGGCTGTGTCGAGGTTGCCGGTGGGCTCGTCCGCCAGCAAAATCGACGGGTTGTTCACCAGCGCGCGGGCGATGGCGACGCGCTGGCGCTGGCCGCCCGACAGCTCGTTCGGCTTGTGGTGCATGCGCTTCTCGAGATCCACCTGCTTCATGGCCAGCTTGGCCCGCTCGATCCGCTGATCGGCCGGCATGCCGGAATAGATGAGCGGCAGCTCCACGTTATGCAGTGACGTGGCGCGCGGTAGCAGGTTGAACGTCTGGAAGACGAAGCCGATTTCCTTGTTGCGGATGCGCGCCAGCTCGTCGTCGCTCATCTCGCTCACCAGGTTGCCGTTGATGTAATACTGGCCGCTCGTCGGCGTGTCCAGGCAGCCGATCAGGTTCATCAGCGTGGATTTTCCGGAACCCGACGGCCCCATGATCGCGACATACTCGCCGCGCTTAATCTCAATGTCCACGCCCGAGACCGCGTTGATCTCCTGATCGCCCATCACGTACGTCTTCCAGAGATCGTACGTACGGATGACGATGCCTTCCTTTTTCAGCCGCTCGCCGCGAGCAACTGCATCTTCTACTGCCAGAGCCGAT
>CAZKQQ010000241.1:0-9829 GCA_964554945.1 uncultured Solibacteraceae bacterium
TCTGATCACCATCCTGCAACTGGGCACGATCGCGATGAGCGGCGGCGATGTCAATCTGCTCGGCGAAGCCTACGCCTTCGGTGTTGTCTGGAGCTTCTTCCTCAAGTCTCTGGGCGTCCTGGTGCTCCGTTTCAAGAGGCATGACCAGGAATACAAGACGCCGGGCAATTTCCACATCGGCAAGCTCGAGATTCCGGCCGGATTGATCGCGACCACGATGGTGTTGGGCCTCGTTGCGATTGCGAACCTGTTTACCAAGCAGATCGCCACCATTTACGGCGTGAGTTTTACCGTCGGCCTCTTCGTGATCTTTACAGCCTCGCAGTTCATCAATAAGAAGAAGGTGGATGCCAAGCACGCCGGCCTCGAGGAATTCAACCTCGACATGCGGCCCGACGTGAGCGCCGGCAGCCTCCATGCCCGTCCCGGCTGCGTGCTGGTCGCGGTGCGCGATTATGGTCGGATGTCGCACCTGAGGAGCGTCCTGGATAAGACTAACCTGCGGCGGCACGACATTGTCGTCATGACCGTGCGGCCGGTCTCCAGCGGCGCCGGCGAATACGAACTGTCCGACCAGCAGCTCTTTTCCGATTATGAGCGCGAACTGCTCACCAGTGTCGTCAGCATGGCGGAAAAAGCCGGCAAGACTGTCGATCTCGTGGTGGTTCCCGGCGTTGACCCGTTCGATGCCATGGTGCAGACTGCCTCGAAATTACAGGCATCGCGCCTGGTGACAGGCGTCTCCGCGAAAATGGATTCCGAGGAACTGGCCCGCCGCATCGGGCTGGCCTGGGAGCAGCTACCGGAACCGCGCCACCCGTTTTCGCTCGAAATCATCGCCGAAGGCAGACCGTCCGTCTACGTGAATCTCGGGCCGCATCCGCCCCGGCTTTGGCCCGAAGACCTGGACCGCACTCACGACATCTGGCTGCAGCTCCAGAAGAATTTCGGCAGCAAACTGCATCACCGGGATGTAGTGGGCGTTGCGCTTCGGCGGTTGGCAAAAGACCTGGAGAGCGAGCACCGGCAGGACGTAATCGGCGAAATCGACCGGGAATTGCGGCGCGGCTGAACTCCCTCCCATTGCCACGCGTTGTCCCTCGACCCTATCTTGAAAGAGAGTGATTGGGTTTTTTCTAAAGGCCGACAAGCCCCGGGTACTGTCCGTTGCCGGCGTGGCCATTGTGCTGATCGCGCTTGCCGACTGGGCGATTGGGACGCGCGCGTCCCTGGGCTTGCTCTACATCATTCCGATAATGCTGGGGGCCACCGTCCTCGCCCCTTGGCAAACCGCGTTTCTGGCGCTGGTCTGCTCGGCCTTGCGCGCCACTTTCGATCTTCCGCGGCCCCAGCCGCTGGAACTTCTCCTGCGCTTCATCTTCGCTTTTGTCGCCTATACGGGTTTGGGATTATTCGTAACCGCCTTGATCCGGAACCGGGAACTCGCCGTGCGACACCTCGCCGACGTGCGCCGGGAACAGGGATTGCGCCGCGAGGCCGAGGAACAGTTGAAGGTGTTGGCCGAAAGCAGTCCTGCGGCTATCGTGACCATCGATGGGTCCGGCATTGTGCTGGCGGCGAATAAGGCCGCGGACGGCCTGTTCTCGATGGCGGAGGGGAAAACACTCCGCGGACGGCGCATCGGGGCCTACCTTCCCGTGCTGGAGGACGCGCTTCAGTATCAGAGCGGCTCTGAGGCATTGCGCACCGCGGCTCAATGCCAGGGCCGCCGCGAGAACGGCGAAGTTTTTCTGGCTCACACCTGGTTCTCTTCCTATATGGCTGCCGACAGTCCGCGGCTGGCCGCGATTGTGGTCGACTCCTCGGAAGAGATGCGCGACCGCGAAGAGCAGGGCCTGCAGCAATTGATTAAGGGAAACCGCATCGCCGCCGCCGCCGTTTCTCATGAGGTTCGAAATTTGTGCAGCGCGATCTCGCTGGTCTGCTCCAATCTCACCGACAAGCATTCTCTGACGCTCGACGAGGATTTTCAAGGATTAATCAAGCTGGTCGGCGGCCTCGAGCGGATCGCTTCCATGGATCTGCAATGGCGCGCTCAGGAGACGCTGGAGCATGTCGACCTCCAGGAGGTTCTGGACGACCTGCGGATCGTTATTGAACCGGATTGGCGCGAAATCAACGGCACCGTCCGCTGGAGCCTACCCCAACCGATACCCCTTGTCGTGGCTGAGCGTCATGGGCTGCTGCAGGCTTTTCTGAACCTGGCGCAGAACAGCCACCGGGCCGTGCAGGATTCCTCCGAGCGGGAGTTGTCGATTTCCGTTTCCGTGAAAGAACAGTCCGCTGTCGTGCGTTTCCGCGACAGCGGTCCCGGTATTGCCGCGCCCGAACATCTGTTTGAACCGTTTCAGCCGGGCTCGGATGGCACCGGACTGGGCCTGTACGTATCGCGCGCCGTCGTGAGGAGCTACGGAGGCGAGTTGCGGTTTGAGCCGCAAGCGGCCGGCTCCTGTTTTACAGTAGAAGTGCAGACCGCCTTGAGGGATTCCGTTTGAGCGAGTCTTTACTCCAAGCTATTCCGCTGCTGCTGGTTGATGACCATCAGATGTTCCGCGAGGGTCTGGCCCGCGTGATCGAGAAAGAGCCCGATCTGAAAATCGTGGGCCAGTGCGCCTCGGCCACTGAGGCGCTGGCTATGTTGAGCAAGAGCGGCGCGACCATGGTCGTGCTGGACGTCGACCTCGGCCCGGAGCGCGCCATGGATTTCATTACGACCGCCCGCCGCCGCGGCTTCGAGGGCAAGGTCCTGATCGTGACCGCCGGCATCAGCGACCAGGAAGCTGTCCAATTGGTGCAGGCCGGCGTCGCCGGAATCCTGCACAAGCACCATTCCACCACCGTGCTGTTCGAGACCATCCGGAAGGTGGCAAGCGGCCAGGTTTGCCTGGAGAACGCGTACCTTGGACCCTTGTTTCACTCTGTCGACCGCACGCGAACTTCCACCCGCCCGAAGCTTACGGAACGCGACAAGACCGTCCTCCGTTTGATCTTTCAAGGCCTGACTAACCGGGAGATCGGCGCGCGGCTGGAAATATCCGAGGGCGCGGTGAAGGCCTCGCTGCGCCAGGTCTTCGGCAAACTCAAGGTACGCACCCGCGCGCAACTGGTCAAAGTGGCGCTGGAACAATATCGCGATCAGTTGTGAGCGGGTCGTGCCCAAGAAATCTCGCGCCTAAAGTTAGGTCCGTGACGCCGGATGTTCCTGCGTCTTCTTTGCTCTGAACCTGGCGCCCTCAAGCAGCCGTCTTTGAATCTGAAGCAGTTGCAGTTGGAATGCCGCCTTTCTTTCGGTCACCCATACGTCCGTTTGGTCAGAATTATCGGAGAAACTTTCAACCGAAATTGAATTTTTTGATTGGACTTGCCTGACCCGGCCACTCTAGACTGTAACTTCATCAGGGCGGATCAGTAGTCAAGAATTGACAGGACCCGCAATTCCTACCCAAGTCGGTAGCCCTACCGGAACCAATTGTTTCGTGCTCCATGTGGGAGCGATCGAACAATCACCTTCAACCTATCAGTTGGTGAACGCTACATCTTCATCCGTTATCGTTTTAGCGGATGTCGCGGACCAATCGCTCAGAAAGCATCAAACGGCATTACGCCTTAAATTTGTGGAGGAACGAGGTATCTATGAACAAGAAATTAACTCTGTCCGATAAGTTGTCACGTCTCCGAACGCGGCTGCGCGAACCGGAATGGCGCCGCTATGGAACGCTCTTACTCACAGGAAAGTTCATTGCGATCGGCCTGCTCCTGCTCGCGGCCATATTTCTGAACCCCGACATGATCGGGTTTCGGGTATTCGCTGCCGATCCTACGCTAAAGGGCAACGATATTGTCAATCCCATCAACACAGTCTGGACTCTGATCGCAGCATTCCTGGTGTTTGGGATGCAGGTAGGTTTCACCATGCTCGAGGCGGGGTTCTGCCGTTCGCGCGAGACAGTGAATGTCCTCATGGAGTGCATCGTGGACACTTGCCTGTGCGGACTGTTGTTCTATGCCTTCGGCTTCTCCTTCATGTTCAGCCACGGCAACGGCCTCATCGGCTACCATTGGTTTTTCCTGCAAGGCGCGCCCGCCACATATGAGACTACGGGCGTAGCTTTCCTCGCGTTCTGGCTGTTCCAGTTCGCGTTTGCGGATACCTGCTCCACCATCACGTCAGGCGCCATGATCGGACGTACCGGCTTTGTCGGCGATCTGATCTACAGCGTCGGCGTGTCCGGTTTCATTTACCCGATCATTGGCCATTGGGCATGGGGTCCGGACGGTTTCTTGGCCACCATGGGGAGCATGGGAAATTTCCTTCCGTCTCTCGGACAGAGTTTTCATGACTTCGCCGGATCCACGGTGGTTCACACCATCGGCGGCTTCATCGCGCTGGCGGGCTCGATCGTTCTCGGACCGCGCCTGGGCCGCCGGTTCAAGCGGGATGGCGGCGGGCCCATGCTGCCTCACGATTTGACCATCGCGGCCTCGGGCGGTCTCATCCTGTGGTTCGGTTGGTATGGCTTCAATCCGGGCAGCACGCTCTCTGCGATGGACTTCGAAGGCATCGGACGAGTTGCTGCGAATACCACCCTGGCCGCGTGCTCCGGCGGCCTGATCGCGATGTTGGTTGCCTATATGATGAGCAAGGTTTGGGATCTCAGTTTCACCGTGAACGGCTTCCTGGCCGGTCTGGTTGCTATAACCTGCCCCTGCTACTGGGTGAGCCCGACGGGCGCCATTCTGCTCGGAGGCGTTGCCGGCGTGGTGGTAGTTTACGGCGTTGAAGTGCTCGAATGGCTGCGAATCGACGATCCGATTGGCGCTGTGCCGGTGCACGGATTCTGTGGAATCTGGGGAACCTTGTCGCTCGGGCTGTTCGCAACCGGGCAGTACGGGGCAACCGGGCCATTCGGCGCCGACGCAAGTTCGGCGCTCAAAGGGCTGTTCTACGGCGGGGGAACGACCTTGCTCACCGCCCAGGCGATTGGCAGCGCGATCGTCACAGCATCCACTTTCACCGTGGCGCTGGCGCTGATGTACCTCGTGAACGCGACGGGCCTCCTCCGTGTCTCTGCCGAGGGCGAGACACTCGGCTTGGACCTGCATGAGCACGGCATCTCGGCGTACCCGGAGTATGTGATTTCCTCTGCGGGCAGACCGGCCGCGGTGGTCCTGGAATCTTCAGTCAAAGGAGCACACCCAGCCTCCGTGGGCATGAATGCTGCGATCACGGAGCGTGGGTCGTTATAACGCTCCATCCCTGAAAAAGGCCGCAGTGGTGCGGCCTTTTTTATACCTGATTTCCACTGACAAAGTGAATCGGAGGCCAGCCTGATGCAGGCTTATTACGCTAGCAGAGCGGAAGATCCCAACCCGCCGCGCGGTGAGAGGGGTGATTTTCGAAAAATTACGATCACGTTGCCGCCCGAGGCGTATGAAAAACTCATCCATGAATCGGCTCGCCGGAAAATTGCCGGTGAACAAAATCAACTCTTATCCGCCATGCTGCGCGAGGCGCTGATGCATTATCTGAGCGCGCTGGACAATGTTTCCATCGCATGAATACTGGAGATTCTATGAAAAAGATCGAGGCCATCATTCAACCTTTCAAGTTGGACGAGGTCAAAAAGATGCTACAAGGGCTTGGTATCGACGGCATGACCATAAGCGAGGTCCGAGGCCACGGACGTCAAAAAGGTCACAAGGAGGTATACCGGGGCCAGGAGTATGATGTGGACCTGCTGCCCAAGGTGAAGATGGAAATGGTCATCCCGGCGGGACGCTCGGAGGAAGTGATCAACGCTCTCTCGGCTGCGGCCCGCACCGGTAAGATCGGCGATGGCAAGATCTTCGTTTACGAGGTAGCGGACGCTGTGCGCATCCGGAATGACGACCGTGGGGAAGCTGCACTTTAATGCCGCCGTTTTGAAACAGAGATGGCGCTCCAGTGAGTTCAGGATGAAGCTCGGCCCTCACAAACTTGCGAAATGACGGCGAGCAATGGTTCTGCCGCTGATCAATAAGTCTTCCGCCTGGAGTGAGCGCGATGAACGAATTACCAGTTGACCCGAACCCTCCGTATGGCAAGAGAGGGGCGTTTCGTAAGCTTACAATCACGGTGCCTCAGGAATTGTACGAGCGGCTCGTCAACGAGTCTGCCCGCCGTAAGATTGCCGCCGAGCCGAATCAATTATTATCGGCGTTATTGCGCGAGGCGGTGGTCGAGTACCTGGAGCGGCTCGGCAATTTCGCCTAGGATCGAAAACTCGCTCAATCGTGTTGCACATGTTCAGAACTTGTCTGGGAAAACTGGAGCGTTTAAGATACCGCCGCCGGATCAAACGCGCTTTAGCCTTGCATGTTCGCGGTGAAGTCCGGACCGACGGATTGGATTTGATCTCTTTATGTAACCGCCTCGACATTCAATGGCGGGCCCGGGATATTCACCCTTGGGACCGCGATGTTCCCGAGGACGAAAAAACGTCCATCTTTGTGGCGCAATCCATGGCGGATACGGAGGCCGCCATATTGCGGTTGTTCGCGGCGTTGCCTCAGGTCGATGTCATCGGCATAACCGTACTGGGGCGCGCAATGGAAAGTCCCATGATTGCGGGCACCGTCCGTCGAGCCGACTTGGAAACGGCTCGCGGCCTGCCATCAATAAGAATGCGGCTCAAGCGGCTGGGAATTACTGATTACCTGCCTCTGGCTGGCTGAGACGCGGCGAAGCCCTTCCTAGAACAACACATCGAAATCCGCTCGGTGGCGCAATTGATAATTGCCAAAGAAGGTGCCGTACTGCGGGTCCGCGATGTTGGAGTGCACCGCCAGCGCGTTGAAGTGATTCGTGAGGTTGAAACCGCTCCAGGAAAAACGCAGAGTATATTTGCCGCTCTTGACCGGCACGTCCTTGACTATCCGCGTGTCCGCCGAAAAATAATTGGGAAACCGCGACCGGTCGCCGAACGGCATGCCCACATAATCACCCAGCGCGTTCAATCGCGCGTACGGGAACCCGCTGCGATATTCCACCATGGGGAGGAATTGCAGTCCTTCCGGGAGGTTCACGCGGCCCCAGGCTAGAAACCGGTTCGGCACGTCGCCCGGCAGATTCGAGTACACGCTATGACGGACCAGCGGCGCCGGAAAATTGCCGACAAAGCCGCTGAAGTCGTTCAACGTACCTTGTGCCCGTCCATGCGTGTAGTTGACGAAGAGCTGCTGCCCGCGCTTCCAGTCGAAGCGGCCGGTGATCTGGGCCATCCGGTACAGCGAGCGGCCGGTTCCCCGCATCATTAGCAGATCCGTCTCCACGTCCTGGGGTTCAAGCACCACCAGCCCCGCCGATCGGCTATGTGTGTAGCCGGCCTTGATCCGGAACACGCGCGTGACGCGCTGCTCAATCTGGAAGTTCCAGGTGCCGCTGCGGGGCGCGAAGTTTCCCGGCGCCTTCTTGCCGAAAATCAGAGCCGACGGCGCGCCTGCCGCCGTGAGCACGTTCACGCTGTTGTTCGGACCGTCCATGATGGAGCCATCCAGCGCGTAGTCTGTGACGATCCGCTGCGGGATGTGGCCGAACGTGTACACGCTGAGAGGCACGCGATCGTAGAAAATTCCATATCCGCCGCGGATCACCGTGCCCCCGCTGGAGAACGGCGCCCAGGACATGCCGGCGCGCGGCGCAACCCGTATGCTTTCGGCGATGTTCTGCCGTTCGATCCGGCCGCCGATATCAAATATCAGCCGCGCCGTCACAGACCAGTGGTCCTGCACAAAGCCTGCCACCTCGGAATCCTTGACTCGATACGGGCTGCCTTCGGTGAATGTGATCCGGCGAAGCAACAAACCGGTGGTGTCCAGAATATTAATCGGCCGGTCGAACACCTGTCCGCTGTCGTTGAGGAACGTGGCGGAGCCGCCGATCTTGATTTCGTGTGTGCCCGCCGCGGCGAGCATTCCCGGCGACCAAATCTCGACCCATTGGCTCCGGCCAGCCTCACGGTTTTGTGTGCTGAAGTAGTTGCCGCGGTTTCCGACGGGCGTCAGCACCATTTCCGCGCTGCCCTGCGCTCCAATTGCGGCGTCATATCGCTGGATCGATACGGTACTGCTCAAGGTTCCACGACCCGCACTCAGTCGATCGCCGATCGTCGCCACGTAGCGGTGTAGCGCGTCATTTGGCGTAACCGCCTCCGGGTTGAAATACTCCGGGTTGATAAAGTTCGTGTGTTGCGGACTGAAGTGGAACGAACCGTTCAGTATCTGGCTAGCCGACACGATGTAGTCGAACTGAGTCAGGGAGTTGACGGCCTCCTGTTTGGAGGTATTGAAGGGGAACCCCAGCGTCCGCTCCTGGCGCTTCACCATCGCGTATTGGGTCGCGTTCAGAAAATATAGCCGGTCCTTGATCACCGGACCGCTCAGCAGGGCTCGCGGCGTGCTGTCGAGAATACCGCGCATGTGCCAACTGCGCCAGCGGAAGCCGGGCAAAGGATCGTTGATCTCGCCGTGCCACTTGTCTCCGCCGCGTCGCGTTTCCACCGCTACCACGTCGGACGTGAAGTGTCCGTACTGCGCCAGGAACGGAGTGCTGAGAACTTCAAGCGTATCTACGCTGTCGATCGGCACCGTAGGCCCGAAGCGGCCGGTCGCCGGATCCGTCACATCCGCCGAATTCACGACCATCGCGCTGCGATGCTCGCCCGAACCGTTAATCTTCATCTCTCCGTCTGGTGCTTGCACGATGCCGGGAACAAGGGGCAGCGTCTCGCTCACCGTGACCGGACGATACGGCAGGTCCTTCACCTCGTCGGGATGGATCTGCTGCGTTTCAGAAGAAGAAGTCTGCTCGACCGCCGAAAGCGTATCGTGCACCTCCACGCTGTTCCGCACCACCAGCGGCTCCAACGTGAGATCGACTTCTGCGGAGGCCCCAGCCTTTAACTCAAATGCGCCGCTGGTCAGATCGTGAAATCCTGGTTTGGCTGCGCGTAAGACCCTGATGCCGCAAGCGGGATTCTGGAACTCGATCATTCCGGCCGCATTCGAAGCACGCGCTATGCCCGGCGCGCGGTCGGTTCCGGCCGAAACCATGGCACCCGAAACCGGATTGCCCGAAGGATCCTGCACGCGAACCTGGAGCTTCGTGGCGGTGCAAGTTTGAGCGGGGATAATCGGTGCGGCCGTCAGGGTTGCAACGGCAACCAGGATCAACCGCAGTCCAGTCAACTGTATTGGAGGAGGTCTTAACACCTCACACTCCATCCCCGTAATCAGATTTCCGAGCGATGCCTTTCGCAAACTTCGCGGCCGCCCTCACCCACCCGGCAAGTGTCGGATGAGATTAAGGATATCCCCTTTTGTAAACTCTGTCGAGACTCAAGGTTTTGGTCGAAAAGTACCAGCCTGACTGGGACGCCAGATCCTAGTGCATCGTTTCCAGGTAGGCTCCGGTACTGGCATCGACGAACGCGGAGAGGCCCGATGTGCCGGTAGATTCGCCCCAGATCACGCGCCAGGTGGGATTGGTGAATTTCTGCTCTCTTTCCAGCAAAAAAGAGATCGTTTGCTTCGGATTCTGCTTGGCCGCATCGGTAGCGTTCTTGGCAGCAGTCTTGTAAGCGGCATCCGAGTCGACTTTTACGGCGCCGATGATGAAGGGCTTATTGCCGCTACCGGGACCGCTCCAGCTTTCGGGTTGGCTGGGGAACACGCCTTGATGCAGGTTGGGCTCGGCTTCCACTACTGAATAGGTGTATAGACGAGCCGCATTCTTGGATTCCGAGACGAAGGTCGCCTGCCACGCCCCGGC